>CAZWCU010000124.1:0-12586 GCA_964632715.1 uncultured Bifidobacterium sp.
GATCCTCGACAGCCTCAAGAAATACTTAACGAACCTCTGACGCGGGACACTAGACGTGGTCAAAGAAACGCGTGTGGACTTGGCGACGACTGAGCAACGCTCGATCACACTGAACCTCCGGAACCTCCCTAGCGCTCGACGATCGGCTCGATGACGGGGTCGACGGCCGGGGTGACCGGCCCGTCAGGGGAGCGCGGGTGGCGGTCGCCGTGGGCGGTGCCCCAGAAGATGAAGCCGGCGGCGAGGCAGATGAACACCAGCACGTACACCGCGAACGGGCGCACGGTGCCGTCGAACGCTCCGCTGGCGAGGCCACCGAGCAGCGCGCCGCCAGCCGCGGTGACGGTGGCGATGATGGCCGACGCGGTGCCGGCCACGTGCGGCACGGGGGTCATCGCGAGCGTGTTGCTGTTCGGCGAGAGGCCCTGCGCAATGGGGATGACGAAGCACAGCGCGAGCGAGAACAACCAGAAGTTCGGCTTCCCGTCGCCGGTGAAGGAGATGATGGCGAGCGCGGAGGCGGCCACGACGCCGGCCGCGGCAGTGCGGCGCAGCAGGCGGGTGACACCCACGCGATTGACGAGCCGGGCGTTGTTGAGCGAGTTGACCGCGAGCAGCACCGCGATGGCGCCGAAGAACAGCGGGAACCAGCTGCCGTAGTCGTACACGTCCTCGAGGATCACTTCCGACCCTGCGAGGTAGGTGGTCATCGTGGCGAACAGGAACGTCATCGCGATCGTGAGGGCCATGGTCTGACGGTGAGTGACCACTTCCCGCCCGGCCTGGCCGACGGCACGCCAGGTGAACGGTCGCCGCCGCTCCGGCGGCAGGGTCTCGGGCAGTCGCCGCGCCCACACCATCAGCACGCCGGCCATCAGCGCGGGGAACCAGAACACGGCGCGCCAGGGGAGGAACGCGATGAGCCCGGCGCCGAGGCCGGGAGCGACGATCGGCACCAGCAGGAACACGGCCATGATCATCGACATCAGGCGCGCCATCGCGTCGCCCTCGTAGCGATCTCGGATCATCGCCACGCTGAGCGACCGCGGCCCAGCGGCGCCGAGGCCCCACACGAACCGCGAGATGACGATGAGCTGCCACGACGGCGCGAGCGCGGCGGTGGCCGCGCTGACTCCGTAGAGCGCGAGGCCGGCGTAGATGGGGATGCGGCGACCGAAGCGGTCGGAGGCGGGGCCGTACAACCACGGCCCGGCCGCCATGCCGAGGAAGTAGGCGGTGACGATCCAGGTGACCTGCGTGGAGTCGGGCGCCATGCCGAACTGCTCACGGATCTCGGGGAACGCGGGCAGCATCAGGTCGATGCCGAGCGCGGTGGTGGCCATCAGCGCGGTGACGAGCAGGATGAACTCGCGCCCGGTGGCGACGCCCTTCTCCTTCGCCGGCGCGGCGTCGGTGTTCAGTGCAGGTTCGGTCAGCGCCACTCGACCACGATAAGAGCGAGTTCCCGGTTTGCCAGCAACCCGACCGATGTCACTGTCAGTCGGTGGGAAGTCGGTACACGCGGGCGGCGGTGTCGTGGAACAGCGCCTGCTGCTCGGCCGCGGAGAACCCGGCGGCGATCTTCTTCAGCCCGTTACACAGCACCCCGTACGAGAGCGACCAGCGAACGACGGGGAAGTTCGACTCGAACATGCAGCGCTCCGGGCCGAAGCAGTCGATGGTGTGCAGGTACCACTCGCGCTGCACCTCCACGAACTCGTCCGACGTCGGCGGTCGTTGCGCAGTGTCCCAGCCGAAGCCGTTGTCGGGCATCGCCAACCCGCCCAGCTTCGCGACCACGTTGGGGCAGGTGGCGATCTCGGCGATGTCGGCGCGCCACTGCGCACGGATCTCGTCGCGCTGCGCGACGTACGGGCCGACCCCGATCGGTGTGCCGAAGTGGTCGAGCACCATCGTGGTCTGGGGAGCAGCACGGGCGAGACGGAGGAAGTCGCGGTTCTGGTAGTGGTAGTGCCACGTGTCGTAGGTGAGGCCGCGGTCGCCCAGGCGGACGACGCCGCGCACGAAGGCGGGGTCGTCGGCCAGATCGCGAGGGGCGTGGCCAGGGATGCGCATCACTTCCGGGTGATCCGCGCGGGCGAGCGCGTGTCGGATGCCCTTGAACAGCTCGCCGCCCGCCTCGCTGTGGAGGTCGAGCAGGTCGTCGAGATCGGGGCGACGTAGATCCGCCGAGGCGACGATGCCGCCGATGAGCCGGGTCGGGTCGCTCGCGGCCTGCGCAGCGACGAACTCGGTCTCGCCCAGCGACTGCAGGTGCTCGGGCGCGGTGCGGTCGTACGAGGCGCCGCACTCCACGAACACCGTGCGAACGATGCGGTGACCGGACGCGATGTCGGCCTGCAGATCGGTGAGTCCGTAGCGGAGACCCTGCCCGGCAGGCCACAGGTGGTGGTGCGGATCGATGATCGGCCGCTGCGGGTCGATGGCCGCTTCCACGACGAGGTCGAGCCAGGGCTGGCTCCCGGGCGTGGGATGCTCGGTCGAGGTCATGGCCGGCTCACGCGGCCGAACGTACCAGATGGAATCCGAGCATCGTCCCGATCGGAGCGGGCACTGGTTCGGCGTACGATCGGCGGGAACCGACTCGATCCGGAGGACCCACCATGCCGATCACGACGGGTTTCAACCACGTGGCCACGCTCACCACCGACATCGAGCGCCACGCCGCGTTCTACGGGAAGGTGTTCGGCGCCGAGGTCACCTTCCGGATGGATGCCACGCCGGACCATCCGCGCATGTTCATCCTCGATCTCGGTGGCGGCGCCGCGCTCAACGTGTTCGAGGTGTCGGCCGACGAGATGATCGGCGAGCAACGACGCCAGGGCGCCCGTGGCGCCATCGACCACTTCGGGCTGGCAGTCGAGTCACGTGCCGCGCTGGACGAGGTTCGCCAGCGACTCGTCGACGCAGGCGCCGACATCGGGGAGATCCAGCGGCTCGGCGGCGAGTGGTCGCTGTTCTTCCGCGACGTCGACGGCATGGAGCTCGAGGTCTGCGCGCACGCAGACTGACTGCGGTCAGCGCGGCGAGGCCACCAGCACGGGGATGGTGCGGTCGGTCTTGGCCTGGTACTCGGCGTAGTTGGGGAACACCGCGACCGAACGCTCCCACCACGGGGCTCGCTCGTCGCCGGTGACCTCGCGCACGGTGACCGCGAACGGCGCCGGGCCGTCTTGCACCGTGACGTTCTCCGGGTCGGCGACGAGGTTGTGGTACCAGACCGGGTGGGTGGGCGCGCCACCCATCGACGCGATGAGTGCGTACTCGCCCTCGTGCTCGACGCGCATGAGTGCGATCTTGCGAACCTTGCCCGAGGTCTTGCCCTTCATGGTGACGATGATCACCGGGATGCCCGTGTCGCGGAGCGTGTTGGCTTCCGTGCCATCCGAGCGTTCGTACGCCTCCACTTGGTCGCGGACCCATTGCGATGTGCTCGGAACGTATTCGCCTTCGATGCTCATGCAGGCAGATTACGCCACCCCGGCGGCGTGCGGCCACGGCTCGTCGGCTGCGAGACTGCCCCGGTGATCGAACGAGAACTCGACATCCGCACCGCCGACGGCGAGATGAAGACCTTCATCTTCCACCCGGAACACGACGGCCCGCACCCGGTCGTGCTGTACCTGATGGACGCCCCGAGCATCCGTCCGGCGCTGAAGGACATGGCGTCGCGGCTGGCGACCGCCGGCTACTACGTGATGCTGCCGTACCTGTTCTACCGCGGCGGCCCGTTCCGCGAGTTCGGGATGAGCGACGACGACATGCATGCGCGGCGCGAGTTGATGGCCACCGTCACGCCCACCAACATCGTCGGCGACGCGCAGGCGATGCTCGACGTCGCGGCCGCGGATCCGGCCGCGCGAGGTGGCGCGATCGGCGCGGTCGGCTTCTGCATGAGTGGTGGCCTCGTGCTCGCGCTGGCGAAGGCCATGCCCGAGCGGGTCGCGGCGGTGGCCTCCATCCACGGTGCGTGGATGGTGCGCGACACGCCCGACTCGCCGCACCTCGGCCTCGATGCGGTGCGCGCCGAGGTCTACCTCGGTTGGGCCGACAACGACCCCACGGCCCCGGCGGAGCAACTCGATGTGGTGCGCGCTGCACTCGATGCCGCGGGTGTTCGCTACACGTTCGACTTCTACACCGACGCCGTGCACGGCTATGCGCCTCGCGGTGAGCGCTACCACCGTGGCGCGTCGGAGCAGCACTGGGAGCGAGTGCACTCGATGCTGCGCCGCAACGTGGATCAGCCCGGCTGACGGCGGGCGAGCACGCGCACCACCAGCCCGACGAGCAGCGTTGCCGCGCCGGTGAGCACGGCCCTCGGGGGCAGTGCGGCCACGAGCACGATGCACCCGACGAGACCGACCACGGCCACGGCTCGTCGCCGCTGTCGCACGTGCGGCAGCGTGAGCGCGGCGGCGTTGGTGATGGCGTAGTAGGTGAGCACTGCGACGCCGGAGATGCCGATGGCGCTGCGCAGATCGAGGACGGTGATGAGGGCGATGATCACCGCCGCCAACGTGAGCTCCGCCCGCAACGGCAGCGAACGGGTGGGGTGCACGTGTGCGAACCAGTGCGGCAGCTCGCGATCTCGCGCCATCGCCAGCGCGGTGCGCGACACGCCCGGGATCAGGTTCAGCAGCACTCCCAGCGCGGCCACTCCGGCGCCGATGCGCACCACGCCTGCCACGCCGTCGAACCGACCCGCTTCGGCCACGAGGCGCAGTGGTGCGGTGGCATCGCCGAGGTCGGTGGCGGGTACCACGGCCAGGGTGGTGATGCCGACCACGGCGTAGACGAGGAGTACCGCGCCCAGCGCCCACGCGATCGCTCGAGGAATGGTGACGGCCGGCTCGCGCACCTCCTCGCCGAGTGTGGCGATGCGCGCGTAGCCGGCGAACGCGAAGAACAGGAATCCTGCGGACCGCAGGATGTCGAACGCGCTCGCGTCGATGGGAGTGATGCGGCCGAGGTCGGCGGCCGGGCTCGACCATCCGGCGACCACCACTGCGGTGAGCGCGGTGAGCGACACGACGAGCAGTATCCGGGTGACCGCGACCGTGCGCGACAGTCCGCCGATGTTCACCAGGGTGATGCCCGCGACCGCGGCGATGGCGACGGCCACGTCGTGCTCCGGCCAGAGGTAGGCGCCGACGGTGAGCGCCATCGCCGCGCAGGACGCGGTCTTGCCGACCACGAATCCCCAGCCCGCGAGATAGCCCCACACAGGTCCGAGCTGTCGGCGCCCGTAGAGGTAGGTGCCGCCGGCCTGCGGATGCGTTGCCGCCAGCTGCGCCGATGACGACGCGTTGCAGAACGCGACCAGGGCGGCGACGACCAGACCGATGAGCAGGCCGGTGCCGGCCGCGTCCGCGGCTGGCGCCCAGGCGGCGAACACGCCGGCGCCGATCATCGAGCCGGCGCCGATGACCACCGCGTCCGACAGACCGAGCGTTCGCTGCAACTCTCCCGATCGGCCGGCCACATGGCGAAGCTACCTGCCGCCACGACGAGCGACAGCCACCGTGAAACACTCGGACGATGTCGTCGCGAGGAGTCGCTCTGGTCGTGGCCGCGCTGGTCCTCATCGGCTGTACCGCGGACGATGCGCGCGACGCGGACTCGACGCTGCCGCCCGACTCGGTGGCGACCACGGCTTCTCCTGACACCAGCGCGGCGACCACGACGTCCGCCCTCGTCGTCGCCGACGAGTGGGCCGACGCCCCCGCGCTGGCGGGTGCGCTCTCCGAGATCGAGGCCGGCATCCGCGCACCTGGAGCAACCGACGCGGAGCTGGCCGACCTCGGTCGCCGCCAGCAGCTCGCGTATCGAACCGTCAACCGCAATCCGCAGTGGCACGCCGAACTGCTCGAGCTGGTCGACCCGGTTGCGGTCGGCCCGCTCACGCATCATCTCGTCGCGCGTCAGGCGCAGGTGGACCACGCAGCCGGGCGAGCACCCGGTGATCCGGTCACCGAGATCCCGGCATGGACGATCGTCGCGCCACTGCCGGCCGATGAACTGCGTGGGTACTACGCGGAGGCGGAGGCGGCCACCGGTGTGCCGTGGCAGTTCCTGGCCGCGATCCACTTCCAGGAGACGCGCATAGGTCGGGTGGTCGGCGTGTCGTCGGCCGGGGCGGTGGGCCCGATGCAGTTCCTCCCGTCCACGTGGGCGCAGTGCTGTCAGGGCGACCCGACGGTGGCTCGCGACGCCATCCTCGGAGCGGCTCACTATCTGGTGCTGCGCGGCGCGCCCGCCGACATGCGAGCCGCGCTGTACGGCTACAACCCGAACGATGGTTACGTGGGCGCGGTGATGGCGTATGCGCAGAACATGCTCGACGACGAGCGCGCGTACCTCGGGTACCACGGGTGGGAGGTCTTCTTCGCCAGCAGCGCCGGCACCGTGCGGCTGCCGGTGGGCTTCACGGCGGCTCAGCCGATTGCCGTCGAGACCTACGTACGCGACCACCCCGAGGATCTCCTGCCCGCAACCTGAACGAGCGGACCTCGTAGCGTCCGGGGCGCGACTCGCACATGGCGTGCAACTGCGCAGACGGGAGGTCCACGACGATGCGAGCGTCCGACGTGCAACGTGCCGTGATCGCGGCGACCTCGGTCGTCGTGGCTCGCGACATGGCGGTCGACGACGCGGTGGTGCTCAGTGACTCCAACCGGCTCGTCGTCCGCCTGCTGCCGTGCGACGTGGTCGCGCGGGTCGCGCCTGCGTCGCACTTCGCCAGCTCGGAGCTCGAGGTGGCAGTGGTCTCGCAGCTCGCGCGGACGGGAAGCCCGGTCGCCGGGCTCGATCCTCGCTTCGAGCCTCGTGTCGTCGTGCGCGACGGCTTCGAGATCGCCATGTGGACGTACTGCGAACCGGTGCCGCAGCGAGCGGTCCCGCCGACCGAGTACGCGAGTGCGCTCGAGCGCCTTCACCTCGGCCTCCGGCAGATCGATGTCGCCGTGCCGCACGTCATGGAACGACTCGCGGCGACGCTGCGAGACGTCGAGGACCGTGACGTCACTCCCGATCTCGCTGATGGGGACCGGGCGCTCCTCGCCGACTTGCTGCGCGACCTGACTGAGTCGATCGTCGCTCGGAGCGCGCCGGAACAGCTGCTGCACGGCGAGCCGCATCCGTGGAACCTGCACGACACGAAGGACGGGCTGCTCTTCATCGACTTCGAGAACACCGCGCGAGGCCCGGTCGAGTACGACCTCGCGTGGGTGCCCGACGCGGTCAGTACGCAGTACTCGAGGGTCGATCGCGAGTTGCTCGACGAGTGTCGTGGGGTGGTGCTCGCGATCGTCGCCGCGCACCGGTGGCGCCGCGACGACCAGCACCCGAGCGGCAGGCGATCAGGGGTGGCGTTCGTCGACGCCCTCCGCCGCGGTTCGCCGTGGCCCGCCCTCGACGAGGTCGTCTGGTGACGCCCGGTGTCAGCCCGTTGGGTAGTGGGCGAAGCGTGGCGCTCCCGCTTCGAGGCTGACTCGGGCGCCGTTCGCCGCATAGCTGATGGCGTGATACCAACCGGCCAGCATGAACAGGTCGAGCGCCTGCTCATCCGAGAGATGCGCGCGCAGTCGCTGCCACTGGTCGTCGTCGAGATCCGACTCGGTGTGGAGCGCGTCGGTCGCCTCGATCAGGACTCGGTCTCGCTCGTCCGACCAGCACGGGTCGCTCGACACTCCGTGCGTGAGCGAGGCGACCTGCGCGTGGTCGAGGCATACGCGCTCGGAGAAGAACGCGATGTGCACACCCCACTCGTACTCGCAGCGGCATCTCGCACAGGTTCTGCAGATGACGATCTCTCGATCTCTCATCGGCAGTGACAATCGTTTGCTGAGCTCGTAGCCACCCCAGCCGCCCATCGCCGTGGACATCGGGAGGTTGCGCACGAACGTGCGGAACAGTCCGATCGGTGGCGCGCCGGGCGGCATCATCGCTTCCAGTCGAGCTGCGACCTCGCTGTCGTACGGCGGCTGCAGAGGATCGATTCGAGACATCGTCACCCTTCCTCGTGTTTCGGATTACGAAACGCAGCGAGGACGATAGTGTTGCGGAATCAGAAGCGCCAACCTCACTTCGAGAAGCCTCCGATGACGACCCGCCCGCGAGCTGTTCCCGGCCGTCCCGTCCGTGGATCGACGACCGGCCGACCGCTGATGGCTGCCATGGATCTGCTCGGCCGGCGCTGGGCGCTTCGGGTGCTGTGGGAGCTCAGAGCAGGGCCGACCGGCGCGCGCTCGCTGCTCGCGAAATGCGAAGGCCTCTCCTCGAGCGTGCTCTACGAGCGCCTGCGCGACTTGGCCGACGCTGCGCTCGTCGTGCAAGTCGACAGCGGTGAGTACGAGCTCACGGAGCTCGGTCGTGAGCTCGGCGCATCGCTGCAGCCCCTCGACGCATGGGCGCACCGCTGGTCCAACACCCTCGATTCGTGACGACACGCCGCCCTGCCGCTGGTCGTGGCGCGAGCTGAACTCTGGTCACGTTTCGTCTCCATGTGCGAGACAGAACGTGACCAGAGTCCCGTCGGACATGGTGCCCGTCGTCGAAGTGGAGCCGATCCCATGAGCGCAGATGTGTCGCTCGGTGAGGCCGCACAGGTCATGATTTCGGCGTGTCGAGCGATGCACCACTTCCCGAACGATTCACCGTTGGGTTGAGGTCCGGTGCGTGGAGTGGCGGCGGTGTGCTGACTGTCGGCCAGCGGTTGCTCTCGGTGCAGCCGGGAAGAGTCTCCGAGTACATCCAGCCGAAGATGCTCCCCGACGCGCCTCCACTCCAACCGACCACACATGAGAAGCCCGATGTCACGGTCGTGTTCGGCCGCATTCCTGCTCCGGTGATCAACACCGTGGTCATCATCGAGTCAGCGGACCGCACTGTGGCTGCGGGGGTCCCACCGTGGGCTCGACGTCGCTTGCTCGACGCTCTTCGAAGCGCAGGATTTCAAGTCACGGTGGAGCAGCGTTGGTTTGCATCGGGGGATTCGGACGTGCGGCCCTGGCCGTAAGCCGGGAACTCCTGCGATCAGCGGCTTCTCGGGCTGAATCGTCCCAGGAGCCGGGACGAAGTCCGATGAACTTGCGGCCGCAATCATCTGCGCTGAACTCTGGTCACGTTCCGTCTCCATGTGCGAGACAGAACGTGACCAGAGCCCTGTCAGGGTGAGCGACACGACTCGGCGCTCTCCGAGGCAGCACTAGCATCCGCAGATGCACTCCGAGCCTGCGAGGAGGTCGTCGGTCAGGGCCCGAGCGCTCACGCTCGCGGCCGCGCTCGTCGCCGTCGGCGTACACCAGTGGTGGACGTGGAGCTCTGCGCGATGGCTGACCGCGCTCTCGTTCGGCGGCGACGCCGAGCGTGTTCGCAACATCTCGTCGCGCTACGCCGACGGCGACCATTTCGTCGGCCAGCTGTGGATCACGATGCTGCTGCTCCTCATCGCCGGCGAGTTCGTCGCGTGGAGCCTGCGTGAGTGGTGGCCGTACGGATGGCGGTCGGCAACCCACCGCGGCGTGCAGCGAGTGATGCCGCTGCTGCCCGTCGCCGCCATCGTCGCCGGCATGTTCGAGACCGTGCTGTCCACGTTCTGGGTCGACGACGTCGGCGGCGCGCTGGAGGCGACCGACGGAGAGGCCGCCATCATCGCCACCTTCGGCCAGTTGAAGTGGCTGGCGCTGTTCGTGTCGGGGTTCGCCCTCTTCCTCACGCTGTACGGCGCCATCCGGTTCCGGCGGTTGGCGTTCGACCCGGCGGCGCCCACTGCGGTGGTGCAGCACGGGCCACCGCTCACGACATCCTCCGAGGGATCGGCCATCTGCCTGTCCGGTGGTGGCATCCGGGCCGCGGCGTTCGCGTGGGGTGCGCTCGCCGAGCTGGAGCGCCATCGGCCGATCGAGCAGTTCGACCGCCTGTACTCGGTGTCGGGCGGCGGTTACGCGGCAGCGGCCTACACCGGGGCAGACGCATCATTGCGCGACGACTCACGATTCTTCTCCGATGCGCAGCTGGCCCGCGACGACGGCGAGACGGTCGACAACGCTCGCTACGACTTCGTGCGCCGACACCGCGCGTACCTCGCCAACGGCCGCGGCGGACTCGTGCGCGCCGTGATGCTGGCTCTGGGCTCGGTCCTGTTGAACCTGGTCGTCATCTTCCTCGGTGTCGTCGTCATCGCCGTGCCGGTCGGGGTGCTGGCGCGCAACGAGCTGGGCAACAGTGGCGAGGCGTTCGTGGCCGCGGTCGGATGGCCCGTCGTCGTCACCGCCGTGCTCGCCGTGGTGGCGCTGCTGCTGAGCGCCGCAGTCGACCACGAACCGCCGCGCCGAGCGCTCACCGCCAGCGGAGTGTTCCTGGCCGCCGCGGTCGCGCTGGGGGTCATCCGTGTCGGCCTCCCGTGGCTGGCCGTCAACTCCGACTCGTTGATGTCGGGCGCGTGGTGGAGGAACGTGCTGCCCGCAGCGGTGCTGTGGATCGGGTCGCTGCTGTTCGCCATCCTGCGCCCTCGCCTGTCGAAGGTGGCCATCCGGCTGGGCGGCCTGATCAGCGCGGCCGCCATCGTGTTCGCCTCCATCTTCGTCACCCGCATCACCATCGACGACACGCGCCACTGGGCGCTCGACCGCTCGTTCCTCGACGACGCACGCTGGCTGCTGCCGATCTGCGTCGTGCTGCTCGTGCTCGTCGATTACAGCGGCGTGCAGTGGTGGTCGCTGCACCCGCTCTACCGCGACCGTCTCGCCGGCACCTTCCTGATGAAGCCGAAGGGCGATGGCCTTGCCGCACAGCACTGCGACGACTGGACGACGTGGTGCGATCTCCAGGATCGACCGAAGCCGGTGCACGTCGTCTGCGCGGCCACGCACCGACGCGAGTCCGACGTCACCGGTCTCCGGTCCACGAGCTTCACCTTCTCTCGCGACGGCGTCGACATGCACGAGCCGGAGCGCGACGCCGACACCGGTGAGGTGCGGGTGAACCACTACCACCGCGACATCGGCTGGTTCGACAACGCGCTGAAGATCAACCGGCGGGTGTCGCGACCCCACAAGCGGTCGTCGGTGATCGCCGCGGCAGCGATGAGCGGTGCGGCGTTCAACTCGGCGATGGGTCGGCACTCCAAGGGCAGCACCGACTCGTTGCTCGCGGTGCTGAACCTCCGCCTCGGCGTGTGGTTGCCGAACCCGCGCTTCACCAGCGTGAGCGCCGGCGTCGAGACCGCGTTCACGCGCCCCGGCCTGCGCTACCTGTTCCACGAGGTGGTCGGTCACTTCGACACGTCGGATCCGTTCATCCACGTGAGCGACGGCGGCCACTGGGAGAACCTCGGGCTCGTCGAGGCGCTGCGGCAACGTCACCGTCACATCGTGGTCGTCGACGCGAGTGGCGACCACTTCGAGACCGCAACCGGGTCCGCACCGGGCAAGGGGCTCGGCACGCTCTACGAGGCGGTCGACCTCGCGCGCATGGAGCTGCACACCGAGGTGCGCATCGACTCCACCGAGTTCGAGACCATGCGGCCGAACCATCGCACGGGACGCTGCACGCAGAACTGGATGCAGTGCGACATCGTGTACCACTACGACGCACAGCACCGATGGAACACGGAGTGCGACGAGCGGTGCTCCACCGGCACGATGCTGTTCGTGAAGGCGCTGATCAGCGACCGGACGCCGGAGAGCGTGCTCTCGTTCGCGAACACGGATCGCGTGTTCCCCAACTACTCCACCGGCGACCAGTTCCTGGGCGACGACCAGTTCCGATCACTGGTCGGGCTCGGAGAAGCAGCGATGCGCGACGCACTGGTCAACGTGGGCGACGAGTGGTTCACCACCGCGCCGAGCAGTGCGTCGCTGCTCAACTGGCAGCGCCTCGTCCAGGGTGCCCCGTGACCTGAATCCGTGTGGCACGCTGACTCGATGCCGTTCGAGACCGTCACCGGGTACTGCTGGCCACAATCGATCGCACCGTGCGAAGCTGTCGGGCTGCACCTGTCGTCGGCGGGCGCCCGCGACGTCGCGGTGGAAGTCGCGCGGGTGGGGGCGAGCCGCGAGGTCGTGTGGTCGGGCGCGGTGGCGGCCGGCGACCATCCGACGCCACCGCGCGCCTACGAGGTCGGGTGCGATTGGCCCGCGGCCACCACGCTCACCGCTGATCCGTTGTGGCGGTCGGGCTACTACGAGGTGGTGCTCACCATCGACGTGGATGGCAAGACTCGTCGCGATCACGCGTTCTTCGTGCTGCGGCCGCCGGCCGACTCGCCCAACACCATCCTGCTGCAGCTGGCCACCAACACGTGGCACGCGTACAACGACTTCGGCGGACACAACCTCTACACCGGTGGCACCATCGTGTCGCTGCAACGACCGATGTCGCGCGGCTACCTGTTCAAGCCCGCCGGCGCCGGTCGCAGGGTCACCACCACACACCCGCCGGACCCCGACATGAACACCCACGTCGGCTACGTGCGCCAGCACAAGCTGTCGCCGTACGCGGGCTCGGCCGGCTGGCCCGACTGGGAGCAGCCGTTCCTCGAATGGGCCGAGGGTCGCGGGTA
>CAZWCU010000125.1:0-12552 GCA_964632715.1 uncultured Bifidobacterium sp.
GTTCCGCCGGTGATCCCGACGACCACGACCGTGCCGGCAACGACCACGACCGTGCCGCCGACGACCACCACGACGGAGCCGCCGACCACCACCACCGAGCCGCCGACCACGACCACCGAAGCGGTCACGACGACCACCGAGGCGGTCACCACGACCACCGAAGCAGTCACGACGACCACCGAGGCAGTCACGACGACCACCGAGGCGGTCACGACGACGTCGGTGGACAGCGGCGGTCCCACCACGACGTTGGCGGCGACCACCACGTCGCTGGCGAGTGGCGGGCCGACCACCACCGTCACGAGCACGACAGCGCTCGGTGACGAGGGCGGCACGCTGCCGACGACAGGTGCCGGCACGTCGCCGATCCTGTTCCTCGGAGCGCTCACCCTGCTGGGCGGCCTGACGATCATGGCGCTCGGTCGTCGAACGGTGTGATCCGTCGGCGATCAGCATGAAGGAGCGGCCGGGTCCGACGAGGGCCCGGCCGCTCCGCGGTCCATCCGAGTGGCAGCGTCCCGACGGGGGTGCGTCTGGCACTCGGATGGTCGGCTGGCACTCGGATGGTCGGCTGGCACTCGGATCACGGGTTTCGTCTGCGGCGCCCGATCCGCTCCCCGGTCAGCGGCTCCCGTACGGTTTCCCACGTGACGACGACCATCGACAAGGACGCGCTGCGGGCTCGGTACCGTGCCGAGCGCGACAAGCGGCTACGCGACGACGGCAACGAGCAGTACCTGCAGCCCACCGGCCGGTTCGCCCACCTGCTGGAGGATCCGTACACCGAGCGGGTCGAACGCGAGCCGCTGTTCGACGAGGTCACCGTGGCCATCATCGGCGGTGGGTTCTCCGGGCTCACCACCGGTGCACGGCTGCGGCAGGCGGGCATCACCGACGTGCGCATCATCGAGGGCGGCGGCGACGTGGGCGGCGCGTGGTACTGGAACCGCTATCCGGGCGCGATGTGCGACACGGCTGCGATGGTCTACCTCCCACTGCTGGAGGAGACCGGGCACATGCCCAGCATGAAGTACGTGTACGCGCCGGAGATCTTCGGCCACGCGAAGCGCATCGCCACTCACTTCGGGCTGTACGACAACGCGCTGTTCTCCACGCAGGTCACCAGCCTCGAGTGGGACGACGACGCGCGCCGGTGGATCATCCACACCGACCGCGGCGATGCCATCCGCGCACGGTTCGTCTCCATGGGCACCGGGCCGCTGCACCGCCCGAAGCTGCCCGGCATCCCCGGCATCGAATCGTTCGCCGGCCACGCCTTCCACACCAGCCGGTGGGACTACGACTACACCGGTGGCGACCCGGGCGGAGCACCGCTGGCCAACCTCGCCGACAAGCGGGTGGGCATCATCGGCACCGGCGCCACGTCGGTGCAGTGCATCCCCGCGCTCGCCCGCGACGCGCAGCAGCTGTTCGTGTTCCAGCGCACGCCGTCGAGCATCGACGTGCGCAACAACCACGCCATCGATCCCGAGTGGTTCGCCACGCTCGAACCGGGGTGGCAGCAGCAGTGGCTCACCAACTTCGCCACGCTGCAGACCGGTGGCTTCGCCGACGAAGACCTCGTGCACGACGGGTGGACCGACATCTCCAAGCGCATCCGCGACCGGGTCATCGCCAACCTCGGCGTGGAGGGTGCGGAGTTCACGCCGGAGACGATGCTGCAGGCGTACGAGGACAGCGACGACGAGAAGATGGAGGAGATCCGCGCACGGGTCGACGCCGTCGTCGCCGACCCCGCCACCGCGCAGGCACTGAAGCCGTGGTACCGGCAGCTGTGCAAGCGGCCGTGCTTCCACGACGAGTACCTGCAGGCGTACAACGAGCCGAGCACGCACCTCGTCGACACCGACGGCAAGGGCGTCGACCGCATCGACGAGACCGGCGTCTGGGTCGGCGACCAGCACTACGAGCTCGACTGCATCATCTTCGCCTCAGGGTTCGAAGTCGGCACCACCGCGGCGCGCCGCGCGGGGTTCGAGACCATCGGCCGCAACGGCGAGACCCTCACCGAGCACTGGGCCGAAGGAATGCACAGCAAGCACGGCATGCACGTGCACGGCTTCCCGAACCTGTTCGTGGTCGGCCCTAGTCAGGGCGCGAACCTCATCTCCAACATCACCCAGAACCTCACCGAGGCGGGCACCACCATCGCCACCATCGTCAACCACGCGCTCGCGCAGGGAGCCGAGGAGGTCGAGGTCTCGGCAGAGGCCGAAGCTGCGTGGGTGCAGTTGCTGGAGAGCAGCACCCGCGCGTTCATGGGCAACCCCGACTGCACGCCCGGCTACTACAACAACGAGGGCAAGCCGATCGGTCGCAAGGAACGACTGAACGGCAGCGGGTATCCCGCTGGTCCGGTGGCGTATTGGCAGTACCTGGCCGACTGGCGCGGCACCGGCACGTTCGACGGGCTCGAGTTCAGGTAACCCGGCGCTCGGTCAGAACCGGCGGTCGTTGGTCTTCTTCTTCGGCGGCGCCGTGAACGGACCGGCGACGAGCACCTCGAACTGAGCGTCGTCGGGCTGCTTGGGCTCGTTGAGCTTCTGCAGGTAGGTCTTCAACGCGGCGCGAGCCGGTGCGACGTGGTCGCCCTTCATCCCCACGGAGCGAGCCAACGCGTCCTTGGCCTTGGCCACGCGGTCCTTGCGGAGGGCCTTCTCCTCTTCCGAGATCACTCGCTTGGGCTTCTCGGCAGCGGCCGCGGCGCGGCGGGCTTCGACTTCCTGGAGCGGGGTGAGCTTGCGGGCGGTTGCCATGGAACTGATTCCTTCAGGTCGGGTGCGCAGAAACTACACGAATCGATGCCCGCTTCCGCTTTCACGTCACGCTGTCAGAGCCATCCCGAGCTCTTGAACTTGCGGTAGAGACCGACGCAGGCGCCCAGCATGACCAGCATCGTCATCGGATAACCCCAGGTGGAGCCGAGTTCGGGCATGTGCTCGAAGTTCATGCCGTAGATGCCCGCGATCATCGTCGGCACCGCCGCGATGGCCACCCACGCCGAGATCTTGCGCATGTCCTCGTTCTGGCGGATGGACACCCGCGTGAGGTTGGCGGCGAGGATGCCGGTGAGCAGATCGTGCAGCGTGCCCACTCGCTGCACCACCGCGACCAGGTGGTCGTGCGCGTCGCGGAAGTACTCGCGCAGCGCCGGGTCGATGGTGGGGTACGACTTGACGGACAGGTCGCCGAGCGGCCCGACGAGCGGCGTGAGCGCGTCCTGCAGGATGAGCACGGTCCTGATCAGTCCGTACACGCGCTCGACCGGGTTGTGGCCGAGGTGCCGGTTGAACACCTCCCGCTCCACTTCGCGCACGTCCTGCTCGAGACCGTCGATGACGGGCTCGTAGCCGTCGACGACCTGGTCGACGATCGCGTGCAGCACCGACCCCGGCCCACAGCGCAAGCGTTCGGGCGTGGCCTCCAGACGGGCGCGCACGCCGACCAGCTTCGACGGCGCGTTGTGACGCACGTGGAGCACTGCCCGCGGGGTGACCCACACCTGGATCTCCCCGAACTCGACGTCTTCGGTGTGGTCCACGTACTTGGCCGTCTTGAGCACGAGGAAGAGCGCCTCGCCGTACTGCTCCAGCTTGGGTCGTTGGTGCGCGTTGAGCGCGTCCTCCACCACCAGGTCGTGCAGATCCACGTGGCGACGGATCTCGTCGAACTCGGCCTTGGTCGGTTCGAACAGCCCGGTCCAGCTGAAGCAACCGCCGGAAGCGGTGGCCAGCGAATCGGACGTGTCGAACCGACCAGGCCGGCGCACACCATCCACATAGAGGGCACTGTCGACGATCACCCTCGGATCATCGCACGTCAGTCGTCCAGATCGCGACGAACGTCGACGAGATCGGCCAGCTCCTGCAGCTGCGAGTCGTCGAGGCGCTCCGCCAGCAGGTGCAGGTTCTCGCTCAGCGAGCGCAGCGAGAGCAGGTCGCTCCAGCCGCTGCCACGGAGCCGCTCGGCGAACGCGGCCACGAGGATGTCCTGCTGCAGCCGAGCTGGCGCGTCGCCGAAGCGCTGCGACACGTCCTGCGCGTCGAGGCGTGCACCGGTCTCGCTGGGCTCACGCGTGTCGGGGTGCAGCCAGCGCACCGTCGCACGCGCCACCCAGGCGTCGCTCGCCGTGTCCGCACCCTCGACGAGCGTCACCTCGTACAGCGCGGTCACGGTGTGACCGGAACCGATCTCGCCACCGTCGACCGAGTCGTCGCGGAAGTCGTCGTCGGCCACCTGGCGGTTCTCGAAGCCCACCAGTCGGTAGGTGCGCACCGTCTCCGGGTTGAACTCCACCTGCACCTTGGCCTCGCGGGCAATGGTCTGCAGCGTGCCGGTCAGATCGTGCGAGAACAGCCGCACGGCTTCCCGTTCGCTGTCGACGTATGCGTAGAAGCCGTCGCCCTGGTCGGCCAGCTGCTCCATCAGTGAGTCGTTGTACTCGCCGAGGCCGAAGCCCACCGTGACCAGATCGATGCCGTCGCGGGCGCCGTCGCCGATGATCTCGAGGATGGCTTCCGGACCGGTGGCGCCGACGTTGGCCACGCCGTCGGAGAGCAGGATCACCCGGTTGATGCGCTCGCTGTCGTAGGCGAGCTGCGCCTGCTCATAACCGAGCTCGAGCCCCGCCTCCACGAAGGTCGCGCCTTCCGGCTGCAGTTCGTCGATCGCGTCGTCGATGATGCGGCGATCGCTGACCGGTGTGGACGACAGCAGCACTCGGGTGCTGTCGGAGTAGACGACGATGCCCACCCGGTCCGTCGGGCGCAGCGCCTCGACCAGTCCGCGCAGTGCAGGTCGCACGGCCTCCAACTTGTTCGGGTCGGCCATCGAGCCGCTGATGTCGATGACGAACGTGAGGTTCGCATCGCGGCGCTGCTCGTCGTCGAGCGATCGTCCCTGCACACCCACGCGCACCACGCGTGCGTCGTCGTCGAGGAAGGGCGCCGATGTGGCGTCGACGGTCACGGCCAGCGGTCCGTCCTCGGGCTGGTCGTAGTCCTGGTCGAAGGAGTTGACGAACTCCTCGGTGCGCACGTTCGCGGGGTCGGGCACCACGCCGGCTTCCAGCGAGGCACGGGCGAGCGTGTACGAACCGGTGTCGACATCCATCGCGAATGTGGAGAGCGCGTCCTCCGCAGCATCGGTGACCGGGTTGATCGCACCCGGCGCGGTGGACTCCGGCGCGTACTCGGCACCGGCAGTCGTGTTGGATGTCGCGTCGGATGTCGCGTCGTCCGGCGCCGGGTACTGCGTCCGGGAGCTCGACTCGCTCCCGGAATCTTGGTCCTCTCCGCATCCGACACTCAGAAAAACGAGCGCGGCACAGCAGGCCATCGTGCGGTACTTCATCAGTGGTCCTCCCCCGAGCTATGTGTCGTCGACGGCATGGGTGCCATCGATCTGACGGTTGTTCACGCCGTCAGTGCGTTCGACGCCGCGCACCGTCGACTGGTTCCCGGCGATCTACTCTCGCGACCGATGAACCCTGCGCTGCGCGTGATCGCGCTCGACCACATCGTGCTGAAATGCGCCGACGTCGACACCACGTTGGCGTGGTACCTCGACGTGCTCGGGCTGCAGCCGGTGCGACTGGCCGAGTGGCGAGCCGGCGATGCGCCGTTCCCGTCCGTGCGAGTCGACGACGGCACCATTCTCGATCTCATCCACGCCGACGATGCTGCGATCGCCGATGGCGTCATCGACGACGGGCGGCTCGACCACTTCTGCCTCGTCGTCGAGCCCACCGACCTCGCAGCGTTGACCCGCTCGGGACGCTTCGACGTGATCGCCGGCCCGGTCACCCGCTACGGCGCACGCGGCAACGGCACGTCGATCTACGTGCGCGATCCCGACGGCGCTGTCGTGGAGCTGCGCCACTACTGATCGTCGCTCCGGGCCGTCGCTCGTGACGGCACTACTGTTCGGCGCGTGATCGTCCACGGACCCGAACGACTCGCCGGCCAAGGCCTCTCCCCCGACCAGTTCGACTCGGGCAACCGAGCCATCCATGCGCTGCTGGCACCCGATGGCGTGGGCCATCAGGTGGATCTGGTGCTCACCTGGCGAGCGGCCGACGGCGATCAGCCGGCCGCCTACGAAGCATGGTCGAGTCGCGGACTCGTTCGCTTCCGCCGACTGATCGACGACGACGGCATGCTCCACTTCGAAGTGCTCGAGGTGGTCGGCAGCAATCCGCTCGCGAACCAGGACCCGTTGGCGCTGGCGACGCTGGCCGACGAGCACGAAGCGAGTGCGGCCGGCGGCTTCGACGCCGACGACCCGCACCGCCGCTTCATCGCGCCCGAGCAACAGTCGTATCCGTTCGGCTACGAGCGCGTGGCCCAGCTGTTCGACTCGCCCAACGCGCCCGACCTGGCGGTGTCGCCTCGCGACTGGTGCTCCGGCGCGCAGCCGGGCACGCACGGCGCACTGCACGTGCGTCAGGCTCGTGCTCCACTGTGGTTCAGCGGGCCCGGTGTCGCCGCGGGCTGCCACGCCCTCGCGGCCCGCTCCATCGACATCGCACCCACCTGTCTGGCCGCGCTCGGCTTCCCCTTCGTGGACGGCAGCGACGCCACCGGGCGCGACAGCAGCGAGCGCGGCGTTCCTCCCGATGTGTACCTGGCCCGCCAGGACGGGCGCGTCGTGGAGGAGGTGCTGGCCGCCGACGCGGCTCGGCCCAGCCGTCTCTACGTGTTCCTGATGGACGGCATGCACCAGACCGAGCTGGAGGATCGACTCGCTCGCGACCCGCAGGCCCTGCCCAACCTGCGCCGGCTGCGCGACCGCGCCGCAGTGCTGGCCGGCGGGTCCATCGTCAACTTCCCGTCGATCACGTGGCCCAGCCACACGGCCATCTGCACGGGCGCGTGGGGCGGGCACCACGACGTGGTCAACCCGTCGTACTACCTGCGCGAGGAAGGTCACACCGTGTCGCCACAGGGCCTCTCGATGGGCACCGAGGGCTACGCGAGCAGCGCGGTGGAGAGCATCTACGAAGCGTTCCATCGCGTGCATCCGCATTGCGTCACCGCCGCCATCCACGCCCCGTTCGGTCGGTCGGCTCGGCACGCGGTGCTCGAGGGACGCAACCTCTGCGATCGAGCGCGGGTGAAGGAGCTCACGGCCGAGTTCGCGAGCGACATGAACTCGCGTTGGGCTGCGGAGCACCCGTCGGTGGCCAGCGAGTCGGTGCTCGACACGCGCGGCGTCGCGCAGGTGGTCGAGCTGTTCACCCGCACCGATCAGCCGCAACCGCTGTTCGTCTACCACGAGCTCGCGCTCACCGACGGCGCCGGTCACGAGTACGGCCCCCACAGCGACGGTCTCGCCGACGCGCTGGCGGAGACGGATCTGCGCATCGGCCGCGTGCTCGCTCTGCTCGACCAGCTCGGGCTGTTCGACGAGACGTTGTTCGTGGTGTCGGCCGATCACGGGATGGCACCGCAGGACGTGTCGCTGCGCGCCAACCCCACCGCGCACGTGCTCGCCGCCGGACTCGCCGCCGAGGTGGCCGAACCGCTCATCTGGCTGCACGACCTGGCGGTGGTCGTGGAACGCGCCCCCGACGGACGCACCGGCCGCGTGATCGTGGCGCACCACGATGCCGATGCCACCGGCGAGCAGCCGTGGTGCGAGGGCGCCGAGGTCGCAGTGAGCACCATCGCCGACACGGGTGCGCGCTCGCTGCTGGCGAGCGGTTCCACCGATGCCAACGGTCGGTTCGGGTTCGCGACGCCGAGTCACCTCGCGGGCGCCGACATCGTCGTCACGGTGCACGCCACGGGCCGCAACGACCGCGAACTCCTGCTCGACGGCAGCGAGCGGATCTTCGACGTGCGCCACGCCCTGTTCGGGGCGGGGGCCACCTCCCGCTGAACTCTCAACAACCACTCTCCGTGTGCCGATACACCATGCGATGGATCTCGACCGGGCGGACGTTCGAACACGACTGAGCAGCACTGCGGGCATCGCCGCGGCCGCTCAGGTCGTGTGCGAGGCCCTCGGCGAACACGGATACCACCTGGTCAGCGTGTATCTGTGCCGTTCCGATCGGCTGCGCTGCTTCGCGGCGATCGGCTACTCGCAGGTGCTCGACGGGTTCCCGTCGGTGTCGGGTGTGATTGCGGCCACGGTGCGCACCGGCGAAGCGCACGTGGTGGAAGTGGCCGAGAGCGAGATCTACCTCAAGGCAGCGCCGTCGGTGGTCGCCGAGGTGTGCGTGCCGATCGCGGTGGCGGGCACGGTCGTCGGAGCGCTGAACATCGAGTCGCAGTCACCCCTCGCCGACGACACCGTGCTCGTGGCCGCCGAGTACGCATCGATGTTCGCCGAGCGACTGATCCGAGGCCTGCCGGAGCCGACGGGATGGATGTACCTCGCCGACCAGGCCACCAGGATCGTGCAGATCGAGGACGACGAGCGCCTGTTCACCGAGGCGCTCGACATCGCCGCGCAGCTCTCCGGCGCGGAGTCCGGGATGGTGGCGGTGGGCGACTCGCGCACCGGCTTCACGGTCGTCGCGGTGAAGGGCGATCTCGGCGAAGAACTGATGCGACTGCCCTCCGAGACGCTGAACGAGATCGGCGGCTGGGTCGACGGTCCGAAGGCCTGCTACACGTTGGGCGACACCGGCGGCGAGACGTTCGCCGGGTTCGAACGACTCCGCGACGCCGGGCTGGGCCTGCTGCTCGTCATCGCGCTCGAACGAGGCAGCGAGCAGCTCGGCTTCCTCGTCGTGGCGGATCGCACGTCCGCCACACCCAGTGCCGAGCTGGTGGAGCAGCTGGAGCTGTTGGGCAGTCTGGTGAGCAGCGCGCTCAGCAACGCCCGCCACCTGACCCTCCTGCGCGACCTGGCGCGTCGCGACCCGCTCACCGGACTCGGCCACCACGTGGCGTTCGGTGAGCGACTGCTCAGCGTGCGCAAGGTCGACGGGATGTGCGCGGTGCTCGCGATCGACGTCGATCACTTCAAGACCGTCAACGACACGTTCGGTCACGAGCACGGTGACCGAGTGCTCCGCGAGCTCGCGGACGCGATGAGCACCGCCATCCGCTGCGACGACGCGCTGTTCCGCATCGGCGGCGACGAGTTCGCCGCGGTGGTCGCAGTGTCGAGCCGGGAGGAAGCGATGGCAGTGGCCGGCCGGATGGAGGAGGCCGCTCGCCGGGTGGGCACGCCGGTGTCGATCGGTGTCGCGCTCGACGAGGGCGGCGAAGGCGACGATCTCTACGCACGAGCGGACGCGGCGCTGTACCGCGCGAAGCACGCCGGTCGCAACCTGACGGTGATCGCCTCCGCGAAAGACGGGCGCCACGGTGCGAACGGGCGATACTCTGCCGCCCCGTGACCGAACCTGCGGAGACCATCGACCTCGCTGCCGCTGAAGCGGCGGTGCGTCACGCCATCCGGCGACGCAACACCGACGCGCTGCAACTGCTCGGCCACGGTGAGATCAGCCTCGTCATGGCCTGGCCGCCGCAGCAGCCGTCGAGCGCACTCAAGCGGGTGCCGCCGTTCCGCGACGAAGCACGCGCACAGCAGTACATCTCGGTCTGCGAGCAGTTCTTCCAGCGGCTGCGAGCGGCCGGCGTGGCCGTGCTGCCCACCACCCTCCACCTGCACGTGCGCAGCGACGGCCGAGCGGTGGTGTATCACCAGCAGCCGATCGCCGACGTCCGCCAGCTGGGCAGCAACGTGCTGCGCACCACCCCACCCGAGGAAGGTCATCCGCTGTTGCTCGCCGTCGCCGACGCCGCAGCGCGCGTCTGCGCACCGACGGTCGGCTTCGACTGCCAGATGGCCAACTGGCTGTGGGACGGCTCCACGGCCACGCAGCTCGACTTCACCTCGCCCTTCGTGCTCGACGAATCGCGCTCCGAGCTCACGTACGACTCGCACGCGTTCCTGCAGGAGTATCCGGTGATCACCCGCTTCTACCTGAAGCGCGAGCTCACCTCACTCGTCCTCCGATTCACCACTCCGGAAGGCGCGCTGGGCGACATGCTCGCCAACATGCTCAAGGAAGGCCTGGACGACTGGGTCGATCCGGCCATCCGCACCATCAACGACCGGTTGGGCGTGCAGCTTCGTCGCGAGACCGCGCAAGCGATGCTCGACAACGACCGGAAGTTGCTGCCGATGGTGCTGAAGCTGAAGAAGGGCCAACGCTGGTGGCTGAACCACACGGGTCGCAGCTACGAGCAACTGCTGCCGGAGCGCACCACGTACGAGCGCTGAAGGGCGCCGGCCGCGGTCACACCGCGTCGGTGCGCTGCACTGCCTCGAGCAGGTGCGCACGGCCGCGGGCGACGCGCGACCGGACAGTGCCGACCGGGCAGCCGATGACCGCGGCCGCCTCCTCGTACGACAGGCCGACCAGCTGCGTCAGCTCGAACGCCTCGCGCTGCTCGGGCAGCAGGTGCAGCAGCAACTGGTGCACGGACTCGGCGGGCGGCGCGGCGTCGGTGGGGTTGGTGCGCGCGAGACGGTCGACCAGCCGGCGCTGGCGGGCACGGCGGCGCACGTGATCGGCGCAGACGTTGCGGGCGATGGCCAGCAACCAGGCCTGCACGGGCGCCTCACCGCGATAGCCGGCGGCCGAGCGGAGCGCTCGCAGGTACGTCTCCTGCACGAGGTCTTCCTCTTCGCCCGCGGATCCGAGCACCGAACACACTCGCCACACCACCGGCTGAGTGCGCGTGACCAGTTCGCGCACCGCACGATCGTCGCCCTCGCGGGCGGCGTCGAACAGTTCGCGGAGCGGATCGGGCGATCTCACGATCCCATCATGCCCACCACGGATCGAGTTCACCAAGGATCGGGGAACCGGATGGCATCGAGCGGCGACCTGATGCGCATGCAGTGCATGCAATGGCACGAGGCCATCTCCGCGAGAGCGGACGGCGAGGACACGGGAGTCGATCCGCGCCTGCTCGATGCCCACCTCGCCCACTGCGGCGGGTGTCAGGCGTTCGCGGCCGCCATCGAGGGCAGCCGGCGGCGACTGCTCGTGCAGCCGGCCGTCGCGATGCCCGACATGTCGCGGCGGGTCGCCAAGTCGAACGCCGTGCTCGACCGCGCCGGTCGGTGGAGCATCGTGCGCATCCTGCTCGCGGCAGTGGCCGTCGAGATCATCGTGCTCTCCGCCCCCGCACTCGTGCTCGGCGACGGCAACGAAGGCGCGCACGAGGCCCGTCACCTGGGCGCGTTCAGCCTGGCGTACGCGGTCGCGTTGCTCGTCGTGGTCGTGCGCCCGGCCCGAGCCCGGACGGTGCTCCCGGTGGCCGCGGTGCTCGCCGGCGCGTTGCTCGTCACCGCGGTCGTCGACCTCGCCACCGGGTCGGTGCCGCTGATCGACGAAGCGCTGCACGTCCCCGAACTGCTCAGCGTCGCGCTCATCTGGCTACTCGCCGTCCCGGCGCCCAGACGTCGGCCCGCGGTGGCGCGCGACCCGTTCGGTCTGCGAGTGGTCGCGGACGACGGCGAGCCCCGCCGCGCCGTCTGAACCCCGGCCGACTTCCGCGTCTGGTCCTACGAATCCCACATTCGGTGTGGGATTCGTGTGACCAGACGGGTCAGACGGGGGCTTCGATGGTGGGTAGCGGCGACTTCATCGGCGGCTGGTGGTCCCAGAGGTCGGCGAGCAGGTCGCTGCGCAGTGAGGCCATGGCCGGGTCGTCCCAGCGGTTGGCGCGCTGCAGCGGATCGTCGGCGAGGTCGTAGAGCTCGCCTTCGCTGCCGTCGTGCGCGGTGCCGGGCATGTAGGTGGTGCACACGAAGCCGTCGCGGGTGATGGTGCGCAGGTGCACGCCCACGCCGAACAGGTCGCTGTCCCACTCGGTGAGCACACGTTCGAAGCCGCGGGCCTGCGCGTCGGAGTCGTCGACGGGGAGTGCGGTGCCCTCCATCCAGGGTGCCGCGGGGAGGCCGGCGATGGCACAGAAGGTGGGCGCGAGGTCGACGTGGCCGACCGGCTTGGTGACCACGGCGGGTGCCACGCCGGCCGACGGGGCCGGGCGCCAGATGAACGGCAGCCGCATCAGTCCGTCGACGTGGTACGGACCCTTGAACATCAGGCCGAAGTCGCCGCCCAGTTCGCCGTGGTCGGTGGTGAACACGATGTCGAGGTCGTCGTCCCACCCTCGTGCGCTGACTGCGGTGAGTACGCGACCGATGGCCTCGTCGATCAGCTCGCACTCCACCGCGTTGAGCGCGGTGACCTCGCGGATCTGGTCGGGCGTGAGCGTGGCGGGAACCCATGTCGCAGGAGCCTCGTAGTTGCTGACCAGGCGACCGTCGTACCAGGCGCGGTAGTGGCGCGGCTTGCCGTCGAGGGGGCGAGGATCGCCGATTTCCGGGGCGCGGCCGCAGCCTTCATCGCGACCGGCACGCTCGAGGGCGACACGGCGGCGCAGCGCCTGGCCAAGGTTGCCGGCGTGCCGGTGAACGTCGTCGACCGGCCGGCGCTCTGCGATTTCATCCTGCCCGCGATCGTGGATCGCGACGGCGTCGTGGTCGCGATCT
>CAZWCU010000126.1:0-7619 GCA_964632715.1 uncultured Bifidobacterium sp.
CATGTCCGCAGGTCAGAACGCGTTTCCCGAGATCGCCGATGGCCCGAAACTTGGTCTTGGCGTTGTCGTTCTGCGGCCAAGGTACTGTGTAACACCCCCTGAGTACAGTTGTTCGTATGGACGTGACGGCGGTGATCGGGCGTGTGGAAGAGGTGGCGGCAACCCGCGCCGCCGCTCACGCGGACCGTGCTGCGTTCGAAAGCGGGCTGCGGTCGATCGCCGGCGTTCGGGCGTGGCTGACGTCGGCCGAGGCGGATCTGGCGGCTCGCTTGGCTTCTTGCACCTCGTTCCCGGAGGAGGCAATTGCGCAGGCCGGCCGAGGTTCGCAGGGCGACGCAAGTCGAGTGCTCGAGCGGTCATGCACACTCGGCGCAGTTCCTGCGCTGGCGGATGCGCTGAACAGCGGGTCGGTCACGGCGGGTCACGTCGATGCGGTCACCAAAGTCGCGAAGGGACTCGACGGCGACGCGAGAACCAGGTTGCTCGAACGCGCCGACCGCCTCGTGAGCATTGCTCGCCACGGGTCGGTCACCGAGTTCCGCAAGCGACTGGAGAACGAGGCGAAGTCGCTGCAGGCCGACGACGGCACGGCGCGGTTCCAACGACAGCAACGAGCCGCACGACTGCGGCGATGGACCGATGCCGACGGAATGTGGTGCCTGTCGGGGCGGTTCGACCCCCTCACCGGCGTGCGGCTGAACGCGCGACTGACGGCCGAGATCGAGGCGGCGTTCGCGGAGTCGGTGCCGGAGGGCTGCCCCACCGACCCACAGGTCAAGAACGAGTTCTTGGCGGCGTGCGCGTTGGCGCGGATCATCGACGACGGCGGCGTCGCCCAACGCGCCGGCCGCCCCGAGTTCGTGGTGGTGATCGAGGCCGACGCCGACGACAGTGGTGGAGCGGAGGAATCGACCGAGCCCGACGATGAAGCGGCGCACGCCACTCCCGGTCCCCACCGGCACCCGCGGACCGACTGGGGGCTCCCCGTGGAGATCCCGTGGTCGGTGCTCGTCGAGTTGTTCGGCGATGGTGAGGCACACCCGGTCATCGTGCGCAACGGGGTCGTGCTCTACGCCCCGGGCGAGCTGAATCTCGGTCGCACCACACGCCTCGCAAATCGCGCCCAGCGGCGAGCACTCAGGGCGCTGTACGCCACCTGCGGCATACCAGGCTGCGAGACGCACTTCGACCGCTGCAAGATCCACCACGTGCTCTGGTGGCGCCACGGCGGGCGCACAGATCTCGAGAACTTGCTGCCACTCTGCGTGCACCATCACACGCTCGTGCACAACGCCGGATGGATCATCACGCTCGGGTTCGGGCGAACGCTCACACTTCGGTTGCCCGACGGCACCGTCCACAACACCGGCCCACCGGGCCGTCGAGCGGCATGACCGCCGCCCGTTGGGGACGCCGTCGGCCGCAGGCGGCACCAGTCGGCAGAAATCGGCACCAGTCGGCAGAAGTCGGGCGCAATTGGCCGCCGTGGGCTGCAGTGGTCACCGTGTGCTGTCGTGGGCTGCGGCTTGCCGCGGTGGGGCTTGGGTTGATTGCGAGCCGACACAAGGGCCACGGGTCTTCGTTCTGTCCAATCACACGCAAAATGCCTATTCGACGAGCGAATCACTTGTGATAGGTTGTTTCCATGATCGATCGACAACACCTTGCTCGGCTGCATGCGGTCGAGGAACAGCGGTTCGTCGACACGCACCCGGCGTCGGAGGCGATGGCGCGCGAGGCGCGCACGCACCTGCTCGGCGGGGTGCCGATGGCGTGGATGACGAGGTGGCCGGGGGCGTTCCCGCTGTTCTTCCAGGAGGCGCACGGGGCTCGGTTCACCGACGTCGACGGTCACGAGTACGTCGACTTCTGCCTCGGCGACACCGGCGCGATGACCGGGCACGCACTCCCGCAGGTGGCCGAGGCGCTGTTCCGCCAGGCGTCGAACGGCATCACCACCATGCTGCCGAGCACCGACGCGGCGTGGGTGGGCGCCGAACTGGCGCGGCGCTTCCGCCTGCCCGTGTGGCAGATGGCGATGACGGCCACCGATGCCAACCGCTTCGTGCTGCGGTTCGCCCGTTTCCTCACCGGCCGGTCGAAGGTGCTCGTGTTCGACTGGTGCTACCACGGCAGCGTCGACGAGTCGCTGGTCACCCGCGCACCCGACGGCACCGCCGTGCCGCGAGCGGGCAACATCGGCCCGCAGGTGGATCCGTCACTCACCACCGTGGTGGTGCCGTTCAACGACCTGCCCGCGCCCGAAGCCGCACTCGCGCAGGGCCACATCGCGTGCGTTCCCGCCGAGCCGGCGCTCACCAACATCGGCATCGTGCTGCCCCACCCAGGCTTCCACGAGGCGTTGCGCGCCCTCACTCGGCGGTACGACACGTTGCTGGTCATCGACGAGACGCACACCATCTGCGTCGGGCCGGGCGGCGCCACGGCAGCGTGGGGGCTGGAGCCCGACTTCTTCGTCATCGGCAAGACCATCGGCGGCGGCATGCCAGCCGCCGCCTACGGCTGCACCGACGCCATTGCGCAGCGGCTGAACGCACTGCTCAGTGACAAGAGCGTCGACACCAGTGGCGTCGGTGGCACACTCACCGGCAACGCGCTCGCGCTGGCCGCCGTGCGCGCCACGCTCGACTCCACGCTGCGCGACTGCGACTTCGCACGCATGGTCCCGCTGGCCACCGACTGGGCAGCCGGCGTGCACGCCACCATCGACGAGTTCGCGCTGCCGTGGACCGTGCAGCAGCTCGGCGCCCGAGCCGAGTACTGGTTCTGCCCGCCGCCGCGCGATGGCGCCGCCGCGGCCGCTGCCGTCGACCACGAGCTCGATGCGTTCATGCACCTGTGGGCGGTGAACCGGGGAATCCTGCTGACGCCGTTCCACAACATGGCACTGATCTCGCCGTTCCACGAACCAGCCGACGTGGCGCTGCACACGCAGGTGTTCCGCGACGCTGTGGTAGCACTGCTCGCATGAACGTCCCGCTGCACGGCCAGGTCGCGCTGGTCACCGGTGCCGGCAGTGCCACTGGCATCGGCTTTGCGATCGCCCGTCTCCTGGCCCAACAGGGTGCAGCAGTGATGCTCAGTGCCACCACCGATCGAGTGCACGAGCGGGTTGCGGAACTGCGCGCCCTGGGCGCAACGGCCGATGCACTGGTGGCCGACCTGATGACACGGGGCGCGGGCGACGCCGTCGTGTCGGCAGCGCTCGGCATCGACGGCCGGCTCGACATCTGCGTCAACAACGCGGGCATGGTCGCAGTGGGCGGTCACAGCGTCGACGCGGTGCTGCAGCAGACCTCCGACGAACTGTGGGCCGACGGCATCCACCGCAACCTCACCACCTGCTTCGCAGTCACCCGCGCTGCGGTCACTGCGATGAGTGCCGCCGGCTACGGCCGGGTGGTCAACGTGGCCAGCACCTCCGGCCCGGTGCAGGCGTTCGTGGGCGACGTCGCCTATCACGCCGCGAAGGCGGGCATGGTGGGGTTCACCCGCGCGGTCGCCCTGGAGACCGCGGCACACGGCATCACGGTGAACGCAGTCGCGCCCGGCTGGATCACGACCAGCTCCCAGACTCGTCTCGAACAGGCGGCCGGCGGGCTCACACCCGTCCGTCGGAGTGGCACACCTCACGAGGTGGCGGTGGCAGTCGCGTTCCTGTGTTCGCCCGATGCCTCCTACATCACGGGTCAACTGCTCGTCGTCGATGGCGGCAACTCGCTCCCCGAAGACCGAGCATGGCAGCCATGAACACCACATCCACCAGCACCACATCCACGAGCACGACAGCGGTCGACAAGGTGGTCCTGGTCACCGGCGCCGCCGGCGGCATCGGCGGCGCGGTCGTCGAGCGCTTCGCACGCGATGGGTGGCGAGTGGCAGCCGTCGACCTGGTGGCCGTGCCGGCCGCCGACCGAGTCGAGCCCATCGTGGCCGACCTGCGCCACGTTGCCCAGTGCCGCGCCGCCGTCGAACGTGCTGCGGCGTGGGGCGGACGCCTCGACGCGGTGGTCAACGCTGCCGGCGTGTGGACCGAAGGCGCCAGTGCCGACACCACCGAGGACGAGTGGGACCGCGTGCTCGACGTGAACCTGAAGGGCCTCTACTTCGTCACCACCGCCGCCATCGGGCACCTCGCCGCCACGGAAGGATGCGTGGTGAACCTGTCCAGCGATGCGGGCGTGCAGGGCAACGCCGGCGCGGCCGTGTACTGCGCATCGAAGGGCGGCGTCTCGGTGCTCACCAAGGCGCTGGCGCTGGAACTGGCGCCGCAGGGCATCCGGGTGAACGCGGTGTGCCCCGGCGACGTCGACTCCCCCATGTTGCGCGGTCAGGCAGCGGTGTTCGGTGGCGACCGACCCGACGAGTACCTCGCCCGCCTGCTCGCCGGCTACCCGCAGGGCGGCCGCGCACGGTTCATCCAGCCCGCGGAGATCGCCGAGATCGTGTGGTTCCTCGCGCAGCCCGCTGCGGCGCCCATCACCGGTGCCAACATCGCAGCCGACTTCGGCCTGTCGGCGGGCATCACATGACCACGCAACCCTCCACGCAGCCCCCCACACCGCTCGACGACATCGACCGCCGTCTCATCGAGGCGCTGCAGCGCGACGGTCGCGCCAGCTACGCCGACCTGGCCGAGTTGGTGAGCCTGTCGCCCGCCGCCACCCGCCTGCGCGTGCAACGACTCCTCGACGCAGGCGTCGTGCAGGTGGTGGGCGTCACCGATCCCCTCGCCCTCGGCTACCCGGTGATGGCCGCGCTCGGAGTGCGAGTGGAACGCAACGTACGCGCGGTCGCCGACCGCATCGCCGACATCGACGGCGTCATCTACGTGGTGCTCACCTCCGGCTCGTTCGACCTCCTGGTCGAGGTGCTCTGCGAGGACTCTGCACGACTGCTCGCGGTGATCGACGACGAGATCCGCTCCATCACCGACGTCCGCAGCGTCGAGAGTTTCACCTACTTCGGCATCCACACGCACCGTTTCGTGTGGGGCACTCGCTGACGCCGCCCAGACCGGCGATCCAGACCGGCGATCCACACCGGCGATCAAGGAAGCGTCAAGCGCTGCCGATGAACTCCCTGGTGACCACACGCGACGACTTCGACTACGCGGCGATCATGGCGGCCGTTCCGGATCCCGTGATCATCGTCGACCCAGAGATCAACCTGAAGTACCTCAACTCCGCCGCGGTCGGACTGCTCGGCTGGGACCCCACGGAGTGGCTCGGCCGTTCCCTGCTCGCGCTCATCCACCCCGACGACGTGCCGGTCGTCATCTCGTCGGCGAACTCGGTGCGCGGCAAGGCGTCGGGCACTCCCATCGAGCTGCGCATGCACGCCGCCGACGGCACGTGGAAGTGGGTGGAGGTCGTCGGCGGCGATGCCACCGGTGCGCCGGGCATCGATGGCTACGTGGTGGTCGCCCGCGATGTGACCCAGCGACGGATGTGGGAAGTGGCCGGCGGCGACACGGTCCGCTTCCAGCAGGCGGTGCAGCACGCCAAGTCGATCATGCTGCTGCTCGACCGCGGGGGCTGCATCCTCAGCGTGAACGGCGCGTTCACGCGGCTCCTCGGACACGACCCCTCGGTCGCCGTCGGCAGCGCGCTCGCGTCGTTCGCCACGCCGGTCGGTGCCACTGAACTGGCCGACGCGCTCGGCCGCAGCATCGAGACCGGACGTGCCACCACCTGCGAGGTGCTGATGCGCCACGTCGACCCGGTGAACGAGCCGCGGCCGATCCGGTTCGAGATCGTCAACCTGCTCGACGACCCGGTGGTCGCCTGCATGGTCGTGACCGCGCACGACGTGAGCGATCTGCACACGGCGCGCCTGACCCTCGAGCACCTGGCCCGCCACGACGTGCTCACCGGACTGGTGAACCGCTCGGTGCTGCTCGAGCGGCTGGAGCTGGTGGTGGAGGACCACCGCCCGACCGCCGTCATCTTCATCGACCTCGACCGCTTCAAGCCGGTCAACGACCTACTGGGACACGAGGCCGGCGACGAATTGCTGCGGCTGGTCGGCGAACGGCTGCGGCTGCTGGTGCGTCCCGACGACCTGGTCGCCCGGGTGGGCGGCGACGAGTTCGTCGTGCTCGCCGACGGCGTGACCGACCGGCAGACAGCTCAGCAGGTGTGCGACCGGATCGATGCGGCACTGGCCGAGCAGTACCTGCTGGCGGACGGACCGATGCGCATCACTGCGAGCGTCGGCGTCGCACTGAACGTCGACGACGCGACCGTGACCGGCCTGTTGGCCGACGCCGACCTGGCGATGTACGAGGCGAAGGCCGGTCGCCGAGGCGAGCCGGTGCGCAGCATCCCCAGCCGGCAACGCTCCGCGAACGAACGGCGCCGCCTCGCCGACGAGCTCGCGGTGGGCCTGCAGCGCGGCGAGGTGGTCGCCTACCTGCAACCCGTCACCGACATCACCACCGGGCGCACGGTGGGACTGGAGGCGCTGGCGCGCTGGCACCATCCGCGCATGGGCGTGCTGCGGCCGGCGGCGTTCCTCGACCTGGCCGAGGATGCCGGGCTCGACTCGCTGCTCGGCGACGTGGTGCTGCGCTCGCTGTGCGAGACCGCATCGACGCTCCCCGAGCACTTCTCGCTGGGCATCAACCTCTCGGTGCCGCAGCTCGCCGACGCGCAGCTGTGCGAGCGGATCAGCACGATCCTCGGCCGGTACGGCATCGCCTCGACGCGGCTGGTGGTGGAGATCACCGAGCACGCCACGCTCGCCCGCCGTGCGGGTGGCGGCAAGGTGTCGCCGGAGCGCACGTTGATGGAGCTGCACGAGATGGGCGCGCGCCTGTCGCTCGACGACTTCGGCACCGGCTTCTCGTCACTCACCCACATCCGCATGTTCCCGCTGCACGCCATCAAGATCGACCAGTCGTTCGTCGCCGGTGTCTGCACCCACCAGCAGGACCGCGCGGTGATCGGCGCCGTCGTCGGCATGTCGAAGGCCCTCGATCTGCTGGGGGTCGCCGAGGGAGTCGAGACGCTCGACCAGCTGAACGCACTGCGCGAGCTCGGCTGCGACCTGGTGCAGGGTCACCTCATCTCGCTGCCGCTGGCGCCGGCCCAGGTGGGCGAGTGGCTGCGCCGTCACGGCAACGCGTGGCCGACTGCCGTCACCAACACCCGACCGGTGGCACTGAACGGCGGACCGGCTCAGGCACCCGCCTGACACGACACGCAACGACCTCTCACGTCGAAGACGTGATGGGTGACCTGGAAACCACTGCTGGCCAGCAGCGTGTCGACCTCGCGGGCGATGAGCTTCTCGAGCTGCGCACTCGCATCGAAGTCGGTGACGATGCCGCAGTCGACGCACACCAGGTGATGGTGGTGATGCTGCGAGAACTGCTCGGCGAGCTCGTGGCGATCGCCGCCGCCGACGCCCGACACCCGCACGATCACGCCGGCATCGACGAGCTCGGCGAGGTTGCGGTAGGCGGTCGACATCGGCACACCCGAGCGCTGCACCACTTCCTCGGCGGTGAGCGGCCGATCGGAGCCCTCCAGCACCGCGAGCACCGCCCGGCGGTGGCGAGTGAGTCGCAGCTCGAGCGGCGCCAGCGCAGCGAT
>CAZWCU010000126.1:7719-9740 GCA_964632715.1 uncultured Bifidobacterium sp.
CTCGAGGTCGCCGCCGCGTTCTATCCCATCGACGAGATCGCCCAGCGCGTCGGTGGCCCGCTGGTCGATGTGGTCTCGCTGGTGCCGCCGGGCAGCGAGGCGCACGAGTTCGAACCTACGCCGCAGCAGCTGGCGGATCTCGAGAACGCCGACGTCGTGTTCTACCTCGCCGACTTCCAGCCCAGCCTGGAGAAGGTGATCGAGTCGTTGCCCGCCTCGGTGCAGAAGGTGAACCTGCTCGACGGCATCACCATGCGCCAGATCGGGTCGAGCCTGCCCGGCACCGACGACACGGACGACACCGACGACACGGAGCACGAAGCAGCGGAGGCCGGCTCCGACGACCCGCACGTGTGGCTCGATCCTGCCAACATGCGCATCATGGCCGCCACCGTGGCCTCCGTGCTCGAGGTGGCGAGCACCACCGACGCGCCAGCCTTCGAGGCGAACGCCGCCGCGTACACCGCCGAGCTCGACGCGCTCGACGACACGTTCGTCGCCGGCCTCGCGCAGTGCGACAGCGAGGTGCTGGTGACAGGTCACCAGGCGTTCGGCTACCTCGCCGATGCATACGGGCTCACCCAGGTCGCGATCGCCGGCATCTCACCCGGAGAAGAGCCCTCGGCGCAGACCCTGGAGGCCATCGCCGAGTTCGCATCGGCCAACGACGTCACCACCATCTTCTTCGAGGAGAACCTCCCCGACGACCTGGCGCGCACCCTGGCCGACGAGATCGGCGCGGCGACCGCGGTGCTCAGCACGCTCGAGTCGCTGTCGAGTGCTCAGCTCGACGACGGCGCCACCTACATTTCGGTGATGGAAGAGAACCTGGCGACGCTGCGAGCGAGCCTCGGCTGCGGGTGACCGACTCGGTCCCCATCATCGAGGTCGCATCACTCGGTGTGCGCTACGGCGCCACGGAGGTGCTGCACGACGTCTCGTTCTCCGTCGAGCGCGGTGAGCTGATCGGCGTCATCGGCCCCAACGGCGCCGGCAAGAGCACGTTGTTCAAGGCCATCTGCGGACTCGTCAACCACACCGGTGTCGTCGAGGTCAACGGCGTGCACTGCCACGATCGCACCGACCGGATGGATCTCGCCTACATCCCGCAACGCAACGACAGCGACCTCAACTTCCCCATCACGGTCGGCGAGCTGGTGCTCGCCGGCCGCCGGCGGTTCCGCCACTGGTGGGGGCGACCCACCGCAGCGGACCGCGCGATCGCGTCGGAGGCGCTGGAGAAGGTGCTGCTGCCCGGAGTGGAGTCGCGCGGCCTCGGCGAGCTCTCCGGCGGGCAGTTGCAGCGCGCCTACCTGGCGCGGGCGCTCGCGCAGCAGGCATCGGTCGTGCTGCTCGACGAGTCGCTGAGCGGCGTCGACCAACCCACCACGGCCGAGCTGTTCGACGTCTTCGCCGCCCTCGCCGCCGACGGCACCACGCTGCTGGTGGCCACGCACGACCTGGCGCTGGCCCGCCGCCGCTTCGGGCGCTGCCTGGCCATCAACGGCACGCTGCGCGCCGACGGCACGCCGTCCGAGGTGCTCTCCACCGAAGCGCTGGACTCCACGTTCGGATCGGCAGGTCACCGTGCAGTGGCTCCTTGACCCGTTCCGCGCGGAGTTCATGCAACGCGCGTTCATCGCCGCCATCATCATCGGTGTGGTCGCGCCGGTCGTCGGCACCTGGGTGGTGCTGCGGCGGATGGCCAACCTCGGCGACGCCATGTCGCACGGCACGCTCGCCGGCGTCGGGCTCGCCTACGCGGCGGGCGTGAACGTGCTGTTCGGTGCGATGGGCGCCGGGCTCCTCATCGCCGCGCTCCTCCTCGTGTTCTCGTCGAACCGCCGGTTGGGGCAGGAGACCGTCATCACCGTGCTCGGCACCGCGTTCTTCGCGCTCGGGGTGGTGGTCATCTCGCGGCTCGACACCGGCGTCGAGCTCACCCACTTCCTGTTCGGTCGCGTGCCCACCGTCCAGTGGAACGACATCTGGCCCAACCTCGCGCCCGGCGGCCTCGCCGG
>CAZWCU010000126.1:9750-12400 GCA_964632715.1 uncultured Bifidobacterium sp.
GGTGGGAGCGCTCGCCGCCGTCTCCCGCTACCCGGTCGTGCTCCTCCTCTTCGGCGAGCTGCGCCTGGCCACGTTCGACCACGTGCAGGCCGAACAGGTGGGCGTGCGGGTCGAGCTCGTGCAAGCGGTGCTCGTGCTGCTGCTCGCGGTCGTGGTCGTCATCAGCCTTCGGGCCGTCGGCACGATCATGGCGGTCACCATGCTCGTCACGCCGGCCGCGACAGCACGCCTGCTGGCGCACAACCTGCGCCAGATGACCGTGCTCGGTGTGGTGTTCGGCGTCAGCGAGGGTGTGGTCGGCCTGATCCTCGCCTACCACCTCAGCTCCGCGCCCGGCGCCACCATCGGGCTGGTCGCCGCCGGAGTGTTCGCCGTCGTGTTCGCACTCACGTTGCCGCGGCGGATGCCTCACCACCATCGTCCGCTGGACTGACCCGCGCCTTCAACACCACCGCTGCCAAGCCGGTGGCGATGGGCACCGCGGCCACCAGCCCGATGCTGCCGACGAGCGTGCGGACGATCTCGACCGCCACCTGCTCGCGCATCGCCGTGTCGGAGATGGCCTGGCGCACTTCGCTGAACAGCAGCAGCAGCGGCAGCGCGGCGCCGGCGTAGGCGAGGAACAACGTGTTGACCGTGGACGAGATGTGGTCGCGCCCGATGACGAGCGCCGATCGGTACAGCTCACCGAACGTCGCCTCGGGCCGCGCCCGGTGCAGTTCGCCGACCGCCGACACCTGGGTGACCGTGACGTCGTCGAGCACGCCCAGCGACCCGATCACCACGCCGGCGAGCAGCAGGCCGCGCGGGTCGATGCGCACGCCCAGCGCTTCCAGGAACAGCGCGTTCTCGTCGCTGAGCCCGGTGAGCGAGGTCATCTCGATGAAGAACCACGCCAGCACGCCGGTGAGCGTGAGTGCGGCGAGCGTGCTGAGCAACGCGACGTTGGTGGGCGAGTTGAACCCGTGCGCGAGGTAGAGCGAGGCGAACGCGATCACCGACGAGCCGACGATGGCCACGAGCACCGGATTCGAGCCCTGCAGCAGTGCCGGCAGCACGAACACCACCAGCACCGTGATGCTGAGCGCGAGGCCGGCCAGCGCGCCGAGGCCGCGCCAGCGACCGAGGGCGAGCACGGTGACCACGAACAGCACGACCAGCACCCACATCGCGGTGGAGCGTTCGTAGTCGGCGAAGTTGTAGATCGTGGTGCCGTCGGGCAGCGTCGTCGCGGTCAGCACCAGCACGTCGCCGACTTCGGGCACCTTCAACCGGCTGCTGGTGACCGACTGCTCCAGCAGCGTCTGCTGACCGGCGTCGGGCCCGGTTCGCAGCTCGATGACCGGCGTGCGGCACTCCACCAGATCTTCCACGGCCGTGCCCGCGCACGGGCCGACCGATGTCGACACCACCTGGCCGTCGACGGTGGGGTCCGACAGGTAGTCGGACCCCACCGACTCGCCGGGCCACCGCGCGATCAGACCGATGAGCGCGACCACCGCCCACGCCGCCACGGCGATCCACAGCGACCGCTCGATCCTGGGCGACGAACGCCATTCGATGCCGTGCATGCGTCCGTGTGTGTGGCCGTGCCCCACGACCTCGAACTAGGCGCTCACCGGCGCCGGTTTCAGCGCCGTCACCTCGATCTCGATCCTCATCTCCGGTGTGGACAGACCGACCACCATCATCGTCGCGGCCGGCATCGCGTCGGCGAAGTACTCGCGCAGCAGCGGCCAGCACTGCTCGAAGTCGTCGGCGTCGGGCAGCAGGTAGTGCACTCGCACCACGTCGGCCGCGCACGAACCCGCGCGGCGCAGGGCGTCGTCGATGTTGGCCAGCGTCTGGCGGGTCTGCGCGACGACATCGTCGCTGATCGACATCGTCGAGTAGTCGTACCCCGTGGTCCCCGACACGAACACCCAGCGACCGTCGACCACCGCCCGCGAGTACCCGATCATCGCCTCGAAGGTGCTGCCCTGACTGATCCGCTCACGTCCCATCGCACGAGTCTCGCGCTCACCGACTCCGGCGGCCGGGCGCCCACTCGGCAGGTTCGGGACGAAACTGTCGCACCTTTCGCACAGGGTGTCCGATTTGGTGCATGATGGGCGAGCCATCTGGGGGCAGACGAGGGGTTCGGGGCGAACACGCATTCCGACGCCGCGTCCACGAGAAAGAGGGGATCACTGGTGAAGATTTCTGTCACCGTCAACGGGACGGTTCACGAGAGCGATGTCGAGCCGAGGACGCTGCTCGTGCACTACGTGCGTGAAACCTTGGGCCTCACCGGCACCAACGTCGGTTGCGACACGTCGTCGTGCGGCGCGTGCAGCGTGCACCTCGACGGCGAAGCGGTGAAGAGCTGCACGGTGCTCGCCGTGCAGGCCGACGGCACGCACGTCACCACCATCGAAGGCATGGCCACCGACGGCGAGATGCATCCCATGCAGAAGGCCTTCATGGAGAATCACGGCCTGCAGTGCGGGTACTGCACCCCGGGGATGGTGATGGCGGCGACGAGCCTCCTGAAGGAGAACCCGCACCCCACCGAGGCCGAGGTGCGACTGGGCCTGGAAGGCAACCTCTGCCGTTGCACCGGCTACCACAACATCGTCAAGTCCGTGCTGGCGTGCGCGGCCGGCGAGTA
>CAZWCU010000127.1:0-4891 GCA_964632715.1 uncultured Bifidobacterium sp.
GTCATCGCCACCGCCAACGATCGCGACCGCGGGGTCAACGACCTGTCCGCGGCGCTGCGGCGGCGGTTCAACACCGTGGTGCTGCCGCTGCCCGCCGACATCGACGAGGAGGTGGCCATCGTCGAGCGTCGTGTGGCCGAGCTGGGCGCCGCGCTGCGACTGCCCTCGGTGCCGGCGGCCGACGAGGAGATCCGTCGCGTCGTCACCGTCTTCCGCGAGCTGCGCAGCGGTGCCACCGAGGATGGTCGCGTGAGCCTGAAGGTGCCCACAGGGTCGCTGTCGACGGCGGAAGCCATCTCGGTGGTCACCAACGGTGTCGCGCTGGCGGCGCACTTCGGCAACGGCCTGCTCAGCTCTGCCGACGTCGCTGCCGGCATCGTCGGCGCGGTGGTGAAGGATCCCGTGCACGACCAGGTGGCGTGGCGCGAGTACCTGGAGGCGGTCGTGCGCGACCGTGCCGACTGGGCCGAGTTCTACGACGCCTGCCGCGAGCTGTAGCCGCCGATGCCCGACGTCCACGCGCCCGCGAGCCAGCCGCCCGAGGTGCACCTGCTGGGCATCCGGCACCACGGTCCTGGCTCCGCGCGGTCGGTGGTGCGCGCGCTCGACGCGCTGCAGCCGACGGTCGTGCTGGTCGAGCTGCCGGCCGACTGCGAGGCCGCGCTGTCGTGGGTGGTGCACGAGCAGCTGGTGCCACCCGTGGCGTTGCTCGGCTACGTCGTCGACCAACCGCACCGGGCAGCCTTCCTGCCGTTCGCCGAGTTCAGCCCCGAGTGGCAGGCGTTCGTGTGGGCGCAGCAACACGGTGTGCCCGTGCGCGCCATCGACCTGCCGCTGGCCAACTCGCTCGCCGCCGACGCCGACGGGGATGGCGAGCTGCAGCTGGCCGACCATCCGGTGGGCGACCCGTTGGCCGCGCTCGCGGCGGCCGCCGGCGACCCCGACCCGGAGCGATGGTGGGACGACGTCATCGAGCATCGCGGTGATGGCGCTCCGTCGTTCGACGCCGTGGCCGAGGCGATGACGGCCGTGCGCGGTGGCTGGGAGGCGGCGTCGGCACGCGAGGCGCGGCGAGAGGCGTTCATGCGTCAGTCGCTGCGCAAGGCGATGCACGAGGGCCACGAGCGCATCGCGGTGGTGTGCGGGGCGTGGCACGTGCCCGCGCTCGCCCTCCCGCTGCCCCCGGCCACGGTCGACGCCGCCACGCTGCGCGGCCTCCCGAAGGTGAAGGTGGGCGTCAGCTGGGTGCCGTGGACCCATCGCCGCCTCGCCGCCACCACCGGTTACGGCGCCGGCGTCGCCAGTCCGGGCTGGTACGCACACGTGTTCCGGCATCCGGGCCCGGCGGGCGTCAGCCGCTGGTTCGTCGGCGCCGCGCGACTGCTGCGTCACCACGGCCTGTCGGCCTCGCCCGACCACCTCATCGCCGCCACTCGCACGGCCGGCGCGCTGGCTGCGTTGCGGGGCCGGCCGCGGCCCGGCCTCGGTGAAGTGCTCGACGCGGCCGACACGGTGATGGCGGGCAGCACTGGGCTCGCGCTCATCAAGCGCGAGCTGGTGGTGGGCGATGCCATCGGCGAGGTGCCCGACGACGCGCCACAGGTGCCGCTCGCCCGCGATCTGGCTGCCCAGCAGCGCAAGGCTCGGCTGAAGGTGGAAGCCGACGCGCGCACGGTCGAGCTCGACGTCCGCACACCGGGCGGCCGCAACCGATCGGTGCTGCTGCATCGTCTGCGCGCCCTCGGGGTGCGGTGGGGCACGTGCGAGGAGGGCCGCGGCACCAGTGGCACCTTCCGCGAGACGTGGGTGCTGCGCTGGGAGCCCGAGCTCACCATCCGTGTCATCGAGCTGTCGGCGCACGGCACCACCGTCGAGGCTGCGGCCGCGCACCGGCTGCTCGAGCAGGCGCACGCCGCGACGGCGCTGGCCGACCTCGTGCTCATCCTCGACACGGCGCTGCTGGCCGACCTGCCCGCGGTGGTGCAGCCAGTGGTCGCGCTCGTCGAGGCGCAGGCCGCGCACGACCCCGACGTGGCGCAGGTCATCGACACGCTCGGTCCGCTCGCACGGGCGTTGCGCTACGGCGACGTGCGCGGCACCGATGCCTCCGCGCTGCGCCGAGTGTTCGACGGGCTGGGGGTGCGAGTGCTCGCCGGCACGGTGATGGCGTGTCGCTCGCTCGACGACGATGCCGCGGCCGCGATGGTCGAGCGGCTGGCCGGTGTGCAGGCCGCGCTGGCACTCACCGACCATGCGGCGCGGAGAGGCGAGTGGCCTGCGGTGCTGACGCTGGTGACCGAGCGCTCCGATGTGCACGGGTTGGTGCAGGGCCGCGCTGCTCGCCTGCTGCACGACGGCGGCGCGTGGAACCGCGCGCAGGTGGGGCATCGGGTGTCGCGGGCGCTGTCGGTCGGCGTCACGCCCGCGGTGGGTGCAGCGTTCGTGGAAGGGTTCGTCGCCGGTAGCGGCACGGTGCTCGTGCACGACCGCGAGCTGCTCGACATCATCGACACGTGGGTGTCGGCGCTCGCACCCGACTCGTTCGTGGCCACGGTGCCGCTGCTGCGCCGCACGTTCGGCGCGTTCGAACCGGCCGAGCGTCGACAGCTGGGCATGCTGCTCGCCGATCAGGAGGTCGTGCACGGCACCGGGTTCGGTGACGACATCGATGCCGCGCGCGCGGCGAGTGCGCTGGTCACCGTTCGTCAGATGCTGGGGGTGGCGCAGTGACCGGGCGGGTCAGCGACGGCGAGCGGTCGCGACGGTGGCGGATGGTGCTCGGCGGCACCGACGAGAGCGAGTCCGACGGTCAGGGCGTCACCGGCATCCAGCTCGATGGTCAGGATGCGCGCATCGACGCGGCGCTGGCCGCGGTGTACGACGCGCGGCCCGGTCGCCGTGGTGCCGGCGGTCGCACCGGCGGGCTGGGCAACTCCGCACCCGCGGTGGCACGGTGGCTGGGCGACATCCGCCGCTACTTCCCCACCAGCGTGGTGCAGGTGCTCCAACGCGATGCCATCGATCGGTTGCAGTTGCGGCGCCTGCTGCTCGAACCGGAGATGTTGCGCGCGGTCGAGCCGGATCTGCACCTGGTCACGCTGCTGGTGGAGCTCAACAAGGTGCTGCCCGATGCCACTCGCGCCACGGCGCGCCAACTGGTGGCGCAGGTCGTCGAGCAGATCGAGCGGCGCCTGGCCTCGCGCACGAAGCAGGCGGTGCACGGTGCGCTCGCCCGCTCGCAGCGCACTCGCCGCCCGCGCCCCAGCGACATCGACTGGGGTCGCACGGTGCTCGCCAACCTGCGCCACTACCTGCCCGACCAGCGCACGGTCATCCCCGAGCGGCTGGTGGGCTACGGCCGCCGCCAGCGCAGCCTGTCGCGCGACGTCATCGTCGCCATCGACCAGTCGGGCAGCATGGCCGACAGCGTCGTGTACGCGTCGGTGTTCGGTGCGGTGCTCGCGTCGATGCCCGCGCTGCGCACGCACGTGGTGGCCTTCGACACCGCGGTGGCCGACCTGACGCCGCTGCTGCACGACCCGGTGGAGGTGCTGTTCGGTGTGCAGCTCGGTGGTGGCACCGACATCGCGCAAGCGATCGGCTACTGCCAGCAGCTGGTCACCCGGCCGGCCGACACGGCGCTGGTGCTGGTGAGCGACCTGTTCGAAGGCGGCAACTCGGCGCTGCTGCACGATCGCATCGCGGCGTTGCAGCAAGCAGGCGTGTGCGTGGTGGTGCTGCTCGCGCTGAGCGACGAAGGCGCACCTGCGTACGACCACGGTCAGGCGGCGGCCTTCGCCGCCCTCGGTGTGCCGTCGTTCGCGTGCACACCCGACGCGTTCCCGGATCTGCTCGCCGCGGCGCTCGAAGGCCGAGACGTCGGACGCTGGGCCAACGAGCACGGCCTCCACACGGCCGCCGCGCCCAGTCAGTAGGTCACGGCGTGCCGAGCTGGTGCAGCTCGACCAGGTTGCCATCGGGGTCGGCGACGAAGGTCTGCCGATTCGACCCGACCTGCTTCGGGTCGGCGACCTCGAGGCCGCGCTCGCGAAGTGCCGTGACCAACTCGTCGAGGTCGTCGTAGAGGACGGCGAAGTGCTGCCCGAGCTGCTGCGGCACGGCGGCCTGGATGAGGTGCACCTGCGTGGTGCCGAGATCGATCCATGCGCCGCCGAACGGGAAGTCGGGCCGGTCGTCGCGGACGGTGCCACCGATCACGTCGGTGTAGAAGGCCCGACTCGCGTCGACATCGGTGACGTTGATCGACACGTGATGCACACAGATCGGCCGCATGACAGCGACCGTACCGCGTCGGCCGCTGCAGTAGGTTCCGCTGGATGCCCCCCGCCCGCAAGATCGCGTTCATCGGGTCGCATTCGGTCCGCAAGACCAACGCGGTGCATTCGTTTGCCGGCGCTGTCGGGCGCAGCGGTCGCAGTGTGGAGGTGGGGCGCGAGGTGGTGCGGTTCAGCCCGATGGGCATGAACGAGCGGGCGACGCCGGAGGCCCAGCTGTGGGTGATCATGGCCCAGATCCGCGAGGAGCTGGAGCTGCGCAGCCGGGCCGAGGTGCTGGTGCTCGATCGAGCGCTGATCGACAACTTCGCCTACTTCCTGCGCGCCACCAAGGGACAGGATCCGTTCGACGTGACACCGCTGGTGGCCAACTGGTCCACCACCTACGACCTGTACGTGCGGTTGCGGCCCGACATCCCGCTGGTCGCCGACGGCGTGCGCAGCACCAACGAACGGTTCCGCAACGAGATCGAGAAGATCCTCGACATGATCATCCCCAAGTTCGTGCCGGCGGACCGGCTGGTCGAGCTGTGGGCGTCGGAGGTCACCGACTCGTACGACTGGCCGAGCCTGGTCGAACGCCTCTGCGGCCCTCC
>CAZWCU010000127.1:4991-12395 GCA_964632715.1 uncultured Bifidobacterium sp.
CGGGTGGCGTCGTGCACCAGCACCACGCACGGGATGCCGAACTCTCTCGCCACCGTGGCCGCGTGCGACAGCATGCCGCCCGTCTCCACCACCACCGCCGCGGCCGGGATGAACAGCGGGGTCCAGGGCGTGTCGGTGAATGGCGCCACCAGGATGTCGCCCGATTCGATCTCGCGCTCGAATGCGGCCTCGGTGTTGAGGACGATGCGCGCTCGCCCGGTGGCCACGCCCGCACTGACGCCGAGGCCGCTGAGCGACGTGGCCGCCACCACCTTTCCTCGCTTGGCGGGCACGACCTCGCCCACCCACGCGTCGGGCAGCGAGTAGTCGTGGGCCAGCCTGTGCTGCTTCTTGCGAGCGGTGATGGCAGCGGCGATGCCGTCGACCGGCTTCCCCTTCACCAGCGAGTCGACCTCGGCGTGGGTGAGGTACTGCATGTCGTCGGCCTTCTTGAGGTGCCCGGCGGCGACCAGGCCGTCGGCGGTGGCCAGCAGCGGAGGACGCAGCCGGCGGGTGGCCAGCACCCACACCGCCTTGGTGAGCTCGCGCATCGCGGTGAACCGCTGTGCCTGCACCAGCGCATCGTCGAACGCGGGACGGATGGCGGGAGACAGGGTCGCGCGCACCGCCTTCTCCAACTTCACCCGAGCGGCGGCCGCTGCCTTCTGGTGCGCGGCCGGCGACTCGGCGGGCTTGAGTGCCATCATCGATCGCACCTGTGAGATGACGAAGGTGGGGTTCTCGCCCCAGTCGGCCACCATCGGGTCGGCCTCTCCCTGCACGCGGAAGCCGTAGCGGTGGATGAACTCGTCGAACTCGTCGGCGAACGCCTCCCAGCCCCTGTCGGGCGGCGTGGCCAACGCGGCGATCACCGCGGCAGTGTCGCCGCTCTCGACGACCTTGCGCACGGCGGCGTGCTTGCGGGCGACGAGCGCCAGGTCGTACAACTTGAGCGCGGGCTTCGAGCTCTCCACATCACCGAGACCGCTGCACAGGCCGATGATCGTGTTCGGGTCGCCGCCGCCGGCATCGATCACACCCGCGAGCCGGACGGACATTTCGCCCGCGGCCGTCGAGACCACGAGGTGCCGGTTGAACACTTCGAGCGTGGACGGCACGAGGTCGTGGAAGCGCTTCCACGCCGGCTTCAGCGGCAGCGCGCGGTCGTGCGCCGGCACACCCTGCAGCCGGTCGGCATAGAGGTCCTCCTGGTCGGCGCGCGACTGCGCCTCTGCGGCCTCACGCTGCTCGGTCGCGACATCCATCGCCCGCGCCACCTGATCGGCAGGGGCGCGCACGATGTAGCGCAACGCGTCGTCGCTGCCCTGGAAGAACTGACCGGCCATCGCGGTGGCGATGTCGGGATCGAGGCAGCTCATCGCCGCAACGGAGAACCCGACGTTGAGCGTGAGCCGGCCGGCGGTGATGCCGAAGAAGTTGCCCACCGGCGGCGAGTAGACCTTCACCAGGTTGCCCGACGGGTAGGCCTTCATCAGATCGCGCAGCCCGCGCGCGTCGAACTGGTTGTACATCGTGGCGGTGAACGGCGAGAGCACGCCGGGGATCACCTCCCCACCGTTGGTGGTGGTCCACACGTCGTACCGCGGATTCGCCGCGGTGTCCCAGTCCGTCCGAAATGCCCCCATGCGCGCACATCATCGCGCGCTCGTCCGAGGCTTTCGTGCGTACCCAGGCGTTGCGTGGTGGTGTGGGCACCTTCTGAGGTCGGTTGGCGCGCGTCCGCAGATCATGCGCCGTCACCTGTGTTCGATTTCGATTCAGCGGCGAGTCGACCCACGAGCGGCGAGTCGACCCGCCCAGCGATCCTGTCCACCGGGTCCACGCCACGCCGGCTCCGGTCCGGGCGCAGAACTCGCTCGCGCAACGTCGGAATCGGAATCGAACACACGTGACGGTGAAGCCGAACGAGACCCGCGTCTCACATCAGAAGAGCACCTGACGCCGACGTGCCCGGCCGCCGGGTCAGTCCTTCTGGGTGCCGACCTTGAGGTCCTTGAACGGCGACTTGCTGTCGATGCCCAAGTCCTTGGGCAGACCGAGCACGCGCTCGCCGACGATGTTGCGCATGATCTCGTCGCTGCCACCCGCGATGCGGCCGCCGGGCGTGCCGAGGATGAGCGCGCTCCACGCGTACGTCCCCCACTCGCCGCTGTCGGCGATCAGCTTCGGGCCGAGCACCTTCGACACGAAATCGCACAGGCGCAGGCTGTTGAGCGTGCCGGCGAGCTTGGCGATGCTCATCTCCGGACCGGGCAGCTGGCCGGCCTTGATCTTGTCCATCGCCCGCTGGTTGTTGTAGCCGGCGACCTTCTGATGGATGAGCAGGTTGGCGAGCTCGTTGCGCACCAGCGGATCGGTGTCGAGCCCGAGGTGGCGCACCATCTCGATGACGCGGGTGTACATGTTGATGCCGCCACCGCCACCGCCGCCCGCGCCGATCGCGGCACGCTCGTTCATGAGCGTGGTGAGCGCCACGTTCCAGCCGTTGTTCACGTCGCCCAGGCGGTGGTCGTCGCGCACGCGCACCTCGTTGAAGAACACTTCGTTGAAGCTCGCGCCGCCGGTCATCTGGCGCAGCGGACGCACCTCCACGCCCGGCGCGTGCATGTCGACGATGAAGCCGGTGAGGCCCTTGTGCTTGGGCATGTCGGCGTCGGTGCGAGCGATGATCTCGCCGAGGTCGCTGTACTGCGCGCCGGTGGTCCACACCTTCTGGCCGGTGATGATCCACTCGTCGCCGTCGCGCACGGCCTTGGTCTGCAGGCTGGCGAGGTCGCTGCCGGCGCCCGGCTCGCTGAACAGCTGGCAACCGACGATGTCGGCGCGGTACATCTTGGTGAGGTACGCCTCCTTCGCCACTTCGCTGCCGTGCGCCAGGATGGTGGGCGCCACCATGCCGAGGCCGATGGTGAACGGGCCCTGGCTGGGGATCTCGTACTGCGACTCGAGCTTCAGGTAGGCGCGCTCGTGCGCAGCCGTGAGGCCGGCACCGCCGTACTCGGTGGGCCCCGTCACCCAGCCGAAGCCGGCGTCGAACTTCTTGCGTCGCCAGTCGCAGGCCTTGGCCACGTCGGCCAGCTCGGTCTCGCGGTCCTTCTCCTCGAACACGGCCACCTTGTCGGGGCCTTCGCCCCACACGAACTTCTTCTCGGATTCCTTGCGCGGTGCGTTCGCATCGAGGAACGCCTTGGCGCTCGCCTCGAACTCTTCCACCGTGGTGCTCTGGGTGACGTCGGTCATGGCGCGAACCGTAGACGGACGTGGACGCGATGATCGATCCGAGCGCGGTTAGCGTTTCGGCGATGTCTCGCCACCTCACCGTAGCTGCCGCTCAGATGGGGCCCGTCCAGCGGGCCCACACGCGCGACCAGGTGGTCGAGCGGCTCGTCGCGATGCTGCACCAGGCGCACTCGATGGGTGCCGAGCTGGTCGTCTACCCCGAGCTCGCGCTCACCACCTTCTTCCCGCGCTGGTTCGTCGACGACATCGCCGAGGCGGATCACTGGTACGAGCGCAGCATGCCCAACGCCGCCACGCAGCCGCTGTTCGACGAGGCGAAGCGCCTCGGTGTCGGCTTCTGCCTCGGCTACGCGCACCTCGACGACGACGGTCGGCGATGGAACGTGCAGACGCTCGTCGAGCGCGACGGCAGCATCGTGGCCACCTACAAGAAGACGCACATCCCGGGCCACGAGCACCACGAGCCCGACCGTCCGTTCCAGCACGCAGAGCGCTACTACTTCGAGCCGAGTCCCGACGGGTTCGGTGTGTGGCGCGCCTTCGGCTGCCGGGTGGGAATGGCCATCTGCAACGACCGCCGCTGGCCGGAGACCTATCGGGAGATGGGGCTGCAGGGCGTCGAGATGGTGCTCATCGGGTACAACACGCCCATCCACTACGTGCCCGACCCCAGCCAGGACATCCTGCAGGGCTTCCACAACGCGCTCGTCATGCAGAGCGGCGCGTACCAGAACGGCACGTGGGTGGTCGGCGTCGCCAAGGGTGGCGTCGAGGAAGGGGTCGACTCGCTCGGCCAGTCGATGATCGTCGCGCCCAGTGGACAGATCGTGGCGCAGACGCTCACCACCGACGACGAGGTCATCGTGGCTCGCTGCGACCTCGATTGGTGCGCTCGCTACACCGACACGCTGTTCGACTTCGACCGCTACCGCCGACCCGAGGTCTACGGACGCATCACCGGGCAGCGCGGCGTCGTGCTGCCCGACTGACCGAACCCGGCACCACCATGTCGCTCACCGACGCCCTGCTGATCCTGCTCGCCGGCATGGCCGCCGGCACCATCAACACCATCGTCGGGTCCGGCTCCCTCATCACGTTCCCCACCCTCATCGCACTCGGCTACCCGCCGCTGCTCGCCAACGTGTCGAACAACATCGGCCTCGTGCCGGGCTCGCTGTCGGGCGCATACGGGTACCGCCGCGAGCTCGGCGGCCAGTCCGTTCGGCTGCGCCAACTGGCGCCGGCATCGGCGGTGGGTGCACTCACCGGTTCCACGCTCCTGCTCACCTTGCCCAGCGACGTGTTCGACAAGGTCGTCATCGTGCTCATCGCGCTCGCGCTGGTGCTGGTGGTCACCGGGCCGACGATCTCTCGGCGACTCGCGGCCAGGCGCGCTGCCGGAGGCACCGCGCACGGCGATGTCACGCCGGCGCTCGTTGCGCTGGTCGCCGGCGCAGGCGTCTACGGCGGCTACTTCGGCGCCGCGCAGGGCATCATCCTGATGGCGGTGCTGGGCATCTTCCTCGACGATCACCTGCAGCGGCTCAACGCGTGCAAGAACGTGCTCGCGCTCACCGTCAACAGCGTCGCAGCGGTGCTGTTCGTGTTCACCACGTCGGTCGACTGGAAGGTGGTGGGCGTCATTGCGGTCGGCTCCACCATCGGTGGCCAGGTGGGCGCGAAGTACGGACGGAAGCTCGACCCACGAGTGCTGCGCGGCCTCATCGTCGTGGTCGGTCTCACTGCGCTGGTGCGGCTGCTCTGACCTTGCGGTCGCGTGACGGCGATGCCTGTTCACAGAGGCGTCATCCTCGTGTCTCGCATTCGCGGCGCAACTTTGACAAAGTGTAAAGCGTGACGGTCGAGTTCATCCTCAACGGCGCGCCGGTCTCGGTGCGATCCGATCATCCTCATCTCCTCGCCGCGCTCCGCGAAGAGCTCGACGTCACCTCGGCGAAGGACGGCTGCTCGCCGCAAGGTCAGTGCGGCTGCTGCACCGTGATGATCGACGGCAAGGTGCAGATCTCGTGCACCTACTCGCTCGACAAGGTCGCCGGTCGCGCCGTCACCACGCTGGAGGGTGTGGAGTCCGAGGAACGCACTCGCTTCACCGACGCGTTCGCCGCATGTGGCGGTCTGCAGTGCGGCTTCTGCATCCCGGGCATCGTGATGCGGGCAAAGGCGCAGATCGACAAGAAGGGCGCCACGCTCGAACGCGACGACATGGCCCGCCACCTCGGCGCGCATCTTTGCCGGTGCACCGGCTACGTGAAGGTGCTCGACGCCATCGAGGCTGTCGCGCACGGCACCATCGTCGATCCGGCATTGCCCGGCGGCATCGGCACCAGCGGAGCCAAGTACGAGGCCGCGGAGCTCACCATGGGCGACCGCGGGTACGTCGACGACCTGCGCGTGCCGGGCATGCTGCACGGCGCGCTCCGGCTCACCGACCACGTGCGCGCCGACGTGCTGCGCATCGACACATCGGCCGCGCTCGCCGCGCCGGGCGTCGTCGCCGTGTTCACCGCGGCCGACATCCCGGGCAAGCAGTACGTCGGCATCATCTACAAGGACTGGCCGGTGTTCATCGGCGAAGGCCAGCGCACCTCCTACGCCGGCGACGTGCTCGCCATCGTGGTGGCCGAGACCAAGCAGCAGGCGCGTGCGGCGGCGGCGCTGGTGGAGATCGACTACGAGGTGCTGCGGCCGATCACCGATCCGGTCGCCGCCATCACCGACCCCGAGGTCGCGGTGTACGGCACCGAGAACAACGTGCTGTCCACGAGCACCTATGCGCGCGGCGACGTCGACGCAGGTCTCGCGGCCGCCGCCCACGTGGTGCACGAGGTGTTCCACACGCAACGCATCGAGCACGCTTTCCTCGAGCCGGAGAGCACGCTGGCCGTGCCCACCGAGGGTCACCTGCACGTGTACTCGGGTGGGCAGGGTGTGTGGGACGACCGAGACCAGATCGCCTCGCTGCTCGGCGTGAGCACCGATGCGGTCACCGTGGAACTGGTCTCCAACGGCGGCGCGTTCGGCGGCAAGGAAGACATGAGCAACCAGGGGCAGACCGCGCTCGCGGCATTCCTGCTGCAGCGTCCGGTGAAGTGCACGCTGTCGCGCGAGGAGAGCTTCCTCATCCATGCGAAGCGGCACCCCATCCGCCTCGAGTACTGGGCGGGATGCGACGCCGACGGCGCCCTCACCGCACTGCGCGTGCGCGGCATCGGCGACAGCGGGTCGTACGCGAGCGTCGGCATGAAGGTGCTCGAACGCGCAGCGGGCCACGCCGGCGGCCCGTACCGGGTTCCCGCGATCGACGTCGAGTGCATCGCGGTGCGCACCAACAACCCGGTGTGCGGCGCGTTCCGCGGCTTCGGCGCCAACCAGGCGCAGTTCGCGATGGAGGGTGTCATCGACCGCCTCGCCGAGCAGGTGGGCATCACCGGCTGGGAGATGCGCAAGCGCAACGTCATCCGCCCCGGCGACGTGTGGGGACCCGGTCAGATCATGGACGACGGCGCCGGCGGTGCGGAGGTGTGCCTCGACCGCGCGAAGCCGCACATCGACGCCGCGCTCGCCGCCGGCAAGGCAGTCGGCATCGGCCTCGGGCTGAAGAACTCCGGGCTCGGCAACGGCCTGCGCGAGGTCTGCGCCGCGGTCGTGCGCTTCCGCTCCGCCGACGGCAAGGTGGAGGTGCGCCACGGGTTCACCGAGATGGGCCAGGGCGTGCACACGGTGGCGATGCAGACCGCGGTCACCGAACTGGGCATCGACCCCGCGCGCATCGAGGTCATCGTCGACACCACGCGTCAGCTCGGGTTCGGGCAGACCACGGGTTCGCGCGGCACGCTGATGGTGGCCGCCAGCGTGCAGAACGCGTGCGCCGTCGCGCGCGCTGCCGACTGTGCTCCCGACGTCGACCACTACGCCGAGCACGTGGTCGACTGGACCCAGAAGCTCGGCGATCCGGCCGTGCCGAATCCCACCATCCACGCCGCATTCGGGTTCGCCGCCCAGGTCGTCATCGCGGACCGCGACACCGGCGCCATCGGGAAGGTGGCCGCCATCCACGACGTCCGCCAGGCCGTGAACCCGCGGCTGTGCGTGGGGCAGGTCGACCGCTCCGTGCCCCTGGGG
>CAZWCU010000128.1:0-7915 GCA_964632715.1 uncultured Bifidobacterium sp.
TGCGCGTACTGCTTCACACGCTCGGCCGGATTCGCGATGCCGACGAGGTCGAGCAGCTCGATCGAACGGTCGCGGGCCTGGCGGCGGTTGAGGCCCATGTGGCGACGGAGCACTTCGTCGATCTGCATGCCGATGGTGAACACCGGGTTCAGCGAGGTCATCGGATCCTGGAACACCATTGCGATCTCGTTGCCGCGCACTCGTGCGAGCGTGGCGTCGGCGTCGGTGACGAGCGACTCGCCCTTCCAGCGCACGTCCCCGCTGGTGATCTTGCCGGGCAGTTCGGTGAGGCCGAGCAACGCCTGTGCGGTGACGCTCTTGCCCGAGCCGCTCTCGCCGACCAGGCCGAGCGTCTCGCCCTTGGCCACCGTGAAGCTCACGTCGCGGACGGCATGCACCACGCCGCGCCGGGTGAAGAACTTCACCGTCAGGTGGTCGACGTCGAGGATCGTGTCGCCCACAGCGTGGTCGCCGGTTCGCGTGGGGGCTGGCGACACGCTCACGCTGCGCCCTTCCCGGAGCCGATGGCTGCCGCCGCGAACTTCTTCTCCCGCTCCTGCGGATCGAGCGCCACTCGCAGCCAGCTGCTCAGCAGGTTGACGGCGAGCACGGTGAGGCTGAGCAGTACACCCGGATAGATGATGAGCCACTGGTTGCCGAACAGCTCGTGATCGCCGGCGCGACTGATGTCGAGACCCCACGACACACCGGGGTACTGGATGCCGAGACCGAGGAAGCTGAGCGCCGCTTCGGCGAGGATGATGCGGGCGAACTCGAGCACGGCCAGCGTGGCCAACGGCGTGACGAGGTTGGGCAGGATGTGGGTGAACACCACTCGCTTCGGCTTGCAGCCGATGATCTCGGCGGCCTCCACGAAGGGGCGTTCCTTCACCGACAGCACGACACCGCGCGTCATGCGGCCGTAGACCATCCAGCCGTTGACGGCCAGGATGAACGTGATGCTGGCGACGCTGCCGCCGACGAGGGCGATGAGCAGCATCGCCAGCAGCAGACCCGGGAACGAGACCTGCACGTCGACCCAGCCCATCAGCCAGCGGTCGGTGCGGCCGCCCTTGTAGCCGGCCCAGAGACCGATGAGCACGCCGAAGGTGCCGGCGAACAGCACCACGAGCACGCCGATGATGAGTGAGGTGCGGGCGCCGGCGAGCAGCCGCGAGAGCACGTCGTAGCCCTGCCAGTCGGTGCCGAAGATGTGGTCCCAGCTGCCGCCGTGCCACACCGGTGGTTGCATCGCGTTCGACAGGTTGCCGGCATTGGGATCGATGTCGAGGATCATCGGGCCGAAGATGGCGCTGAGGATGAGCAGCACGAGGAAGATCAGCGACGCGAAGCCGAGGCGGTCGCGCACGAGATCGGGCAGCAGCCCGGAACGGCTGCGCACGGCGGCCAGTTCGAACGGGCGCCCGTGCAACGCCTCCTCGGCGTGCTCGGCCTCCTCGACGTCGTGGAGTTCGCTGGTGTATTCGTCGGGCACGGTCATTGCAGATCCACCCTCGGGTCGAGCACTTTGTAGGCGATGTCGATGACGATGTTGAGCAGCACCACGATCACGGCGATGACGAACACGATCGCCTGGATCAGGTAGAAGTCCTGGTTCTTGATGGCGGTCTTGGCCATGAAGCCGAGACCGGGCCAGTTGAACACGGACTCGACGACCACCGTGTAGCCGGCGAGCGCTCGGATGATCTCCCAGCCGAGCAGCGTGACGTAGGGGATGCCGGCGTTGCGCAGCGCGTGCACGCCCATGATGCGGCGCTGGGTCATGCCCTTCGCCTTCGCGACCTTGACGTACTGGGTGTTCATCTCGTCGATCATCGACGAGCGCACCACGATCGAGAGACGCCCGATCGCGGGGAGTGCGAGGCACACGGCGGGGAGCACGAGGTTCGTGGTCCACGGGCCGGGGCCGGTCTCGAACCACTGCAGCTTCACCGTGAACGCGATGAGGAGCATGAAGCCGAGGAAGAACTGGGGCATCGAGAGCCCGATGAGGCTGAGCGTGGTGAGGATGCGATCCGTGATGCCGCCGGGCTTGCGGCTGGCGAGCACCCCGAGCGGGATGCTCAGCACCACTGCGAACACCATGCCGAGGGCGACGAGTTGCAGCGTGCGGGGCAGGTAGTCGAACACGACCGACAGCGCGGACTGGCCACGCACGTACGTGCTCTCGCCGAGATCCAGACGCAGCAGATCGCCGATGAAGCGGAAGAACTGCGTGAGGATCCCGTCGTCGAGACCCATGGCAGCACGCCGGGCCTCGCGCTGTTCGGGAGTTGCCGAGAGCGGCAGCATGAACTTCACGGGATCGCCGATGAGGCGAGTGATGACGAACACGAAGATGGTCACTCCGAAGATGACCACGAGCCCTTGGCCCAATCGACGTGCGATGTAGCGTCCCATGTTGTTGCTGCCGCTCCCGGCTCTCCCTCACCAGCTCAGCTGGTGACGGACATTTCCTTGACGAGGAGCTTGGAGTCCACCCGAGGAGTCCAGCTCATCCGCTCGGACAGACCGTAGAGGTCCGAGTTGCTGGCGAGCCAGACGAAGTACGAGCCGTCGGCCGCGATCTTGACCGCTTCCTCGTACGTGGCCTGGCGCTCGGCGGGGTCGAGCTGCTGGCGACCCTGATCGATGAGTGCCGAGAGCTCCTCGTTGGAGTTCGAGGCACCGATGCCACCGGCCTGGTAGTAGGTCGAGAGCTGACGGTCGGGGTCGAGGATGTCGTTCGAGCTCGACACGAAGATCGCATCGGCACGGTTGGTGCGGTCGAACAGCACGTCGAGGTAGGCGCCGAACTCGAGGATGTCGAGCTGCACCTCGAGGCCCGTGGCCTTCCAGTAGCCGGCGACGGCTTCGAGCAGTTCACGGTCGTTCAGCCAGCGGCCGGCTTCGCCGACGAGCTGGATGGTCGCGCCTTCCAGCCCTGCGTCGGTGATCAGCTGCTTGGCCTGCTCGGGGTCGTACTCCACCGGTGCCAGGTCGGCGTTGAAGCCGAGCACCGACGGGCTGAGGATCTGCGACGCGTCGGCCACGGCGAAGCCGCCGTACACCTGATCGATGATGGCCTGCTTGTCGACGGCGAGGTTGAGCGCGAGGCGCACGTTCGGGTCGGCGGTGATGCCTTCATCGACGTCGAGGATGAGCACCGGGTGCTCCTGACCCTGCACGTTGGCCGGCTGCGGCGCCTGGTCGACGTCCTGCGGCGGGAGGTTGGTGATGAGGTCGTACTTGCCCGACTTCAGACCGGCCAGGCGGGTGCCGCCTTCGGCGACGAACTCGTAGGTGACCTTGGTGATCGACGGTGCGTCACCCCAGTACTCGGGGTTCACCTCGATCTGGATGTCGGAGCCGACGGTGCGGCTGACGAACTTGTACGGGCCGGTGCCGACCAGCGACTCGGACAGGTCGGCGGTGGTCTCGGCCGAGGCCGGGATCATCTTCAACCAGTACATGCGAGCCGGCAGCACGCCGTCGGGGCCGTCGGTGGTGATGTTGACCGTGACGTCGTCGACCTTGGTCGCACCCGTGATGGTCTTGTAGAAGCCGTCGTTGTCAGTGGCGGCGTCGGCGACCAGCTTGACGATGCGGTTGATGCTGGCCACCACCGAGTCGGCGTTGAACGCCGAGCCGTCGTGGAACGTGACGCCTTCGCGGAGCGTGAACTGCCAGGTCGTCTCGTCGATCTGGGTCGGCAGCGCAGTGGCGAGGCCGGGCTGCAGTGTGCCGCCCGCGTCGCGGCTGAGCAGGGTCTCGTAGATGTTGTCGTTGATGGCGCGCTCGGCTCCGTCGTCGACGATGTACGGATCCAGGCTGGTCGGCTCCGAACCGAGCGCGATGGTGATCTCCGCGCCCTCGACCGGAGCGCCGGTGGTGTCACTCGAGCCGCCGCCGGTGGTGGTCGAGGTCGAGTCGTCGTCGCCACAGGCGACCGCGACCAGACTCAAGGCCAACAGCGAGCCGAGAAGTCGATAACGCTTCTGCAAGATTTTCCCCCTTGGTAAGGTGGACCCAACGTCCATCGCATACTTTATACAATCTACATATCTCGCTGGTCAATGTCCACACCGAACGTTCACGGGGCGAAACACAACACCGGCGGGGCTCTACGCTCAGCACACGAGAGAGGTCGAGGCCAGCATGTCCGTCACACCAGCGTCGTTCCAGAACACCGACGACGACTCGTCCATCGCCGGCCGCGTCGGCCGCGCCCACCAACCACTGCGGCGTGCCGTCTACCACGAGGTGCAGCGCCGCATCGTCGGCGGCCGCCTGCAGCAGGGCGAGCGCATCTACGAAGATCAGCTCGCGCACGAGCTCGACGTCTCCCGCAACCCCGTGCGCGAGGCGCTGCAGGCGCTCGAAGCAGAAGGCTTCGTCGAGCTCGAACCACGACGCGGTGCTCGCGTCGCCGTCATCTCGGAAGCGCGCGCCAACGACCTGTTCGAGATGCGCGAGGCGCTGGAGGGCATGGTCGCTCGACTCGCCGCGCAGCGGCGCACGCCCGAGCAGCTGCGCGAACTGCAGCGCGTCGTCGTGGCCGGTGCCGAGGCCGCCGTCGCCGGCGACCTCAGCTCGCTGCCCGGCCTCAACACCGAGTTCCATCGGCTGCTCGGCGAGGCCGCACACAACTCGATGCTCGCCGAGACCGTCGAGCGGATGTCGCAGCTCATCGAGTGGGTGTACACCCGGCGTATCACGCAACGCGGCACCATGTCGTGGAGCGAGCACCGTCGCATCGTCGAAGCCATCGCTGCCGGCGACGCGGATCTGGCGTTCGCGGAAGCGTGCACGCACATCTCCAACGCGCGGCAGGCCTACGTCACCGATCAGCTGACGACGAGTTGAGGCGACCCATGGCGAAGGCATACATCGTCAACCAGGTGGAGGTGCACGACCCGGTGCGCTACGCGGAGTACGCGGCGCTCGGTCGGGCCGCCATGGCGCTGCACGGCGGGCGCATCCTCGCGGCCGGTGGCAGGGTCGAGACGCTCGAGGGCGAGCCGATCCCGCCGCGCGTCGTCATCATCGAGTTCCCGTCGCGCGACGACGCGCTCGCCTATTACGAGTCGCCGGGGTATCAGGCCGCCCGGGTGGTGCGCGGCGATGCCGCCACCGTGCGGTTCGCGCTGGTCGACGGCGTCGCCGACCCGGACTGACCGATCTTCAGAAGCCGCGCACCGCGCCTCCGTCCACGCGCACGACGGTGCCGGTGACGAAGCTGGCGCGACCACTGGCCAGGAACACCGCCACATCGGCGAGCTCGTCGGCGCGCCCGACGCGACCCATCGGGATCGACGCGACGTGCTGGCGCCGCACCGCGTCGGGCGACAGGCCCTCGTGCTCGGAGCGCGCCTGCTCGAAGCGTTCGAGCGCAGGGGTGTCGAACTGACCGGTGACGATGACGTTGACGGTGACATCGGGTGCGAGCTCGAGCGCGAGTGAACGAGCCGCGGCGGTGACGCCACTGCGGAACACCGAGCTGAGGGCGAGATCGGGCGTGGCCTCCACGACCGACCGTGCCGTCATGTAGATCAGGCGACCGTCGCCGCTCGCCGCCAGGTGTGGGGCTGCAGCGCGGCTGATCTCGAGCGCGGGGCGCAGCATCGCGGCGTAGGCGGCGTCGTCGGCGCCGGCGGTGGACAGGATGGGGCCGGGCTTGCCGCCGCCGGTGTTGACGATGAGGATGTCGAGTCCACCGAGCGCGGCCACGGCCTCGGCCACGAGGCGAGTCGGTTCGCCGGCCACCGTCAGGTCGGCCACCAGCGCCACCTCGGCGCCGATGTCGGCAGCGGCCTCGCTGCTGCGTTCCTGCGAGCGGCTGACGACGGCGACTCGGGCGCCTTCGGCCACCAGTCCGTCGGCCACGGCGCGCCCGAGACCGCTCGACGAGCCGAGCACGAGTGCCCTGCGTCCTTGGAGTCCGAGGTCCATCAGTTGCCCATCCAGATCGTTCGCATGACGGTGTAGAACTCCATGACGGTGGGGCCGAGCTGCTCCTTGTGAGTGCCGGTGCCCGACTGCTTGATGCCGCCGAACGGCGCGTTGAACGCGGCGCCGACGGTGGCGCGGTTGATGCGCACCATGCCCGCTTGAATCTCGGCGGCGAACTGCTGGGCGGCGCGGAGGTCGCGCGTGCACAGCGCGGCGGAGAGGCCGTACTTCACCGAGTTGGCCGAAGCGATCGCCTCGTCGAGTCCCTCGATGCGCTCGAAGCCGATCACCGGGCCGAACACCTCGTCGCGGCTGAGCGCCATGTCGGGCCGCGCGTCCGCGATCACCGTCGGCGGGAAGAAGCAGCCGTGAGCGAGCGCGTCGTCGTCCGCGCGCGCGCCGCCGAATGCCACGGAAGCGCCGTCGGCCACCGCCTGTGCGACGGCTGCCTCCATCGCCGCGACGGCGTGTTCGTCGACGAGCGGACCCATGGTGGTGCTGGGCAGGTCGCCGGCACCGAGCACGTAGTCTCCGGCGAGTGCGACCACTCGTTCGAGCAGTTCGTCGTGCACGGCGCTGTCGACGAGGATGCGCCCTGCGCCCGTGCATGCCTGTCCGGAGAGGCTGAAGCTGGACCGGGCGACGAGCGCCGCGGCTGCCGCGAGGTCGGCGTCGGCGAGCACGATCACGGGGTTCTTGCCGCCGAGCTCGAGTTGCACTCGCCGACCGAGGCCCATCGCGGCGTGGATCTTCGCGCCGGTGGCGTTGGAGCCGGTGAAGCTCACCGCGCCGACACGCTCGTCGGCCACCAGCGTCGCGCCGGCCGAGAACCCGTGCACCACGTTGAGCACACCGGGGGGCAGACCCGCGTCGATGAACGCGGCGGCCAGCCGCTCGCCCATCAGCGGGGTCATCGGCGACGGCTTGAACACCACCGTGTTGCCAGCGGCGAGCGCCGGACCGATCTTGCGGCTCGCCATGTTGAGCGGGAAGTTCCACGGCGTGATGACTCCGACGACACCGACCGGATCGCACACCGAGTAGACGAGCGGCGTGTCGTCGCTGGGGAAGGTGGCGCCGGTGAGTCGGTAGGCCTCGCCCGCGTACAGCTCGAGGTTGCGTGGCGTGCGGCCGGCCTCGTTCTTCGCGTCGGCGAGCGGCTTGCCCTCCTCCGCGACCATCTCCGCGGCGATGGCAGCGCCCCGCTCGGTGAGCAGCCGTGCGGCGCCGGTGAGCAGTTCGGCACGCTGGCTCGGCGTGGTGCGCCGCCAGGCGGCGGCTGCCTCGGTGGCTGCATCGACGGCGGCGCGTACGTCGTCGACGCTGCTCTCCGGCGCGACCGACACGACCCGGCGCGTGTCGGCCGGATCGCGGCGCTCGAACTCGGCGCCGGTGGAGGCCGGCAGCAGCTGGTCGCCGATGCGGTTCTGGACTCGGACGGGCTTGGTCATCAGTCGGCCGTCGGGGTCGGCGGCTGCCAGCTGTCCCACTTCGAGAAGTCGGCGGTCTTGCCGAGGTGCTCGAGCAGTGCGGTGATGCCGGCCTTGCAGCAGGCGATGTCTTCGCGCGTGTGGCCACCGGAGACGCCGATGCCGCCGACGACTTCGCCGTCGACCTCGATCGGCCAGCCACCGACGAAGATGGAGAAGCGTCCGCCGTGCATGTTCATGATGCCGAACGCCTCACCGCCGGACTGCGCGTTGGTGTAGGTGTGCGTGGGGCGCTTGTGACAGGCAGCGGTGAACGCCTTGTTGATCGCGATCTCGACGCTGGTGGGCTTGCCGTTGTCGGGGCGCTTGATGACCAGCGGCCAGCCGCCGGCGTCGCAGACGCAGATGACGGAGCCGATGTTGAGCTCCTTCGCCTTGGCGAGTGCAGCGTCGACGGCCAGTTCGGCCTCGGCCATGCTGAGTCGGTTGATCTGGATCACGGTGTGGTCTCCTGGTGATGGTCGTGCAGATGA
>CAZWCU010000128.1:8015-12394 GCA_964632715.1 uncultured Bifidobacterium sp.
TGAGTCGGTTGATCTGGATCACGGTGTGGTCTCCTGGTGATGGTCGTGCAGATGATGGTCGTGCAGGTGGGGATCGGTCGGTGCGACATGTCGTTGCCACGCGAGGCCGGCGGCGGCCACGTCCTGCAGCGCCACCCCCTGCGTCTCGAACAGGACGGGTGCGGTGCCGGCACGTGGCACCTCCGCGGTGCCGGCCATCAGCGCGTGCAGCTCGGTGGCCCGGCTCCAGTCGAACGCGCTCGCCGCGTGCGCCTGGATGAGGTCGCCGCACTCGACCTGGCTGCCGACGACGTCGTCGCACACCACGGCGGCGCAGCGCGCGATCAGGTCCGGGCCGATCTCGCACCGGTCGTACTTGGTGGCGCCCACGGCACAGATGAGCGCGTCGTCGCCGACCGCGGACGACGGGAACAGCGGGCTGGTGCTCTGCGTGACCGTGACGATCACGTGCGCGCCGGTGGCCGCGGTGGTCGCATCGTTCGCGGGGACGGCGGGAATGCCGGCAGCGTTCGCGCGGGCGACCATGGCCGCCACCGCCTGCGGGTTGATGTCGGCGATGCGCACCTCGGTGAGGGACGGCAGCTCGGCCGCCAACATCTCCAGGTGGTACCAGCCCTGGCGGCCGGCACCGATCAGCGCGGCAGTGGTGGGCGGGGCCTGCCGCGCCAGCTCGCGGATCGCGAGTGCGCACGCGGCCGGTGTGCGGAACGCGGTGAGTGCGTCGCCGTCGAGGGTGCACAGCAGCTGACCGTCGGTGTCGAACAGCACGTTCAGGAAGGTGAACTTGCCGTCCTTGGTGGCGTACAGCTTCCCACCGCTGAACGGTGGCACCACTGCGGCCATCGCGCTCGCCATGGCACCCGGGACCGCGGCCCGCACCCGCTGGGTGGTGGCGGCCTCCCCGCGACCCCAGGCTGCGAACGCGCGACCCACCACATCGGTGACGCCGGGGAGGTCGAGCAGCTGCTCGATCGTCTGATCATCGAGATGGATCATGGCGACGTTCCGTTCGGGAGCAGTGAATGGCGACCAAGATTGCATATTGTATCCGAGATGACGGACGCGGAGCACGCTCAACCAGTTGCGCCACCGCGCTGGGGGTCGTTCGCGCTCGTCTGCCTGGCCTACCTGGTCACCACCGCCGGCGAGCAGATGCTGTCGCCGCTGTACCCGACCGCATCCGCCGAGCTGGGCCTCGGCGTCGGTCAGGCGGGCATCGTGTTCGGCCTGCTCACCGCCTCGATCGCCGTGTTCAACCTGGTCGGCGGGCTGCTGCTGCGACGGATGAGTGTGTCGGTGCTCGTGCGCACGGCCGCAATGGTCGGGGTGATCGGCAGCGTCACCACTGCCACCACGCACTCGTTCGGCCAGCTGATCGTCGGCCAGGTGGTGCTCGGCGCGAGCGCCGGACTGTTCTTCCCGGCGGGCCTGCAGGCGGTCGCGCTGCTCGCCGGCCCCGCCCGCAAGGGCTTCGCGATGGGCATCTACGGGGTGGCGTTCAGCGGAGGCTTGCTGCTCGCCGCAGTGCTCGGTGCCGTCGGCTCCAGCCACGACTGGCGCATCGCCTTCTGGATCTCGGCTGCCCTCGGTGGTGCGGCGGCCATCGGTGGCGCCGGCAGCGCGCGCACGAAGCCCGTTCGTGGCAGCCACTCCAAGTTCTCCATCCGCACGGTGATGGCGTTGCCCACCGCGGTCGGCACCGTGCTCGCGGTCTGCCAGTACGGCGCGATCCCGTTCCTCACCACCTTCGCGGTGGCTCGCTGGGGGCTCAGTGCCACCAGTGCGGCCACGGTGCTCATCGCCGGGCGGGTCATCTCCATCGTCGCCAAGGTGATCGGCGGGGCCAGCGCCGACCGCGTGGGTGCCCGCACGAGTGCTCGCCGTACGGGTGTGGTGCTCACGCTCACGGGCCTGGCATGGGTGCTGTTGCCCGGCGCGCCGGTCACCTACGGACTCGCTGCGCTGTTCGCCGGCATGGTCAGCTCGCTGGGGCCGGTGGCCAACCTGCTCGCGGTGGAGCAGTTCGGCAACGACGGCATGGCGCTCGGCGCCTACCGGTCGGTGCAGATCGCACTCGGTGCTGCGGCCAGCGCGCTGATCGGGATGGCCGGCGAAGCGTTCGGGTTGCGCCCCACCCTCGCCGTCGCCACCCTCACGCCACTCGTGCTGCTGTGGATCTGTCGCGAGCCGAAGCCGACGCCGAAGCCGGTGCCGGTGGCGCTGCGCTGACCGTTCGGCGGTCACACGCCGAGCGCGAGCCCCACCGTGCGCGGGTCGGCGGCAGCGCTCCACAGCTCGTCGCCTCGCGGCACGCGCACCACCTGCTGCGCCGACTTGCAGGCCCAGCGGGCCGCATCGATCGATCTGGTGGCCACCGCACGCAACCCGTTCACCTCGTCGACGGGGAATCCGGTTTCGATGCGCACGCCATCGTCGTCGGGCAGCCACTCCCAGATCGGTGAGGCGACGTGCACGCCGGGGTCCGTCACTCCGGCCGCGATGCGAGCGATCGTCTGCGCGTTCCACGGCATCTGATTCGCGCCACCCGGTGTGGCACCGAGGAAGCGTGGGGCGCCGTCGTCGCCGGACACAGCCCAGGCGTGCAGCGTGGTGGCGGGCCGCCGACCGGCGACCGGGAAGTTGCGGTGGCCGACCTCGGGTGTGAACCCGCGACCGGCGCGGTTGGCGAGGGTGAGCGCGTACTCGGGCACGACGATGCCACTGCCGAAGCGGGGGAACGAGTTGGAGTGGACGATGACCACGACGTTGCCGTCGGCGTCGGCCGCGCTGACCATCGAGGTCCCGCTCGGGTCGGCGAGCGTCTCGCGGCGCGACGCGATCGCGCGCAGCACGGCGGTGAACAGTTCCGCCTGCGAGCCGCCGGGTCGCAGGCTGCCGGCCACCTCGAGCAGCGACGGGCCGTGAGTGGGGGCAGGGGTGGCCCAGGTGGTGCGGTCGCCCTCCGTGGTGGCGACGGTGCCGGTGGCACACGGCGCCCACTCGGCGCGGGCGAACGCGAAATCGGGATGAGTGAGCACCCCGCCGCGTGCGTGCACCGCGCGTACGACGGCATCGCCGACGTCGCCATCCATGAGTGCGCTGCCGAGTTCGACGAACTCGCGCAGCACTGCGGCGAGACCCGGCAGGCGGGTGAGCGAGCCGGGGGCGATCGGTTCGCCATCGGGGTAGTAGACGACTCCGTCGGGGTTCATCTCGCGTACGAGGCCGGCGGCTTGCTCGGCGAGGCGCGTGCACACCGTGGCCCACGGGAACCCGTCGACGGCGAGTGCGATCGCCGGCGCGGCCAGCCGTGCGCGGCCGAGACGCCCGAGCGCGGCCAGCTCGGCATAGCCGTGGGCGGCGGCGGGAGGGCCGACCGACATCGGGCCGACGTCGCGCCAGGTGCCCGCGCGGGCGACGGCGGCGAGACCGGCGGGCGCGCCGGCGATGGCCAGCAGCGCGTCGGGTTCGCGCGCGCCGGCGGCGAGGCGGATGGCGATCAGATCGCCGCCGAAGCCGCACTTGGGTGGCAGCAGCACTGTCTCCGCGAGGGCGGCTGCCACCGCCGCGTCGTAGGCATTGCCGCCGTCGCGCAGCGCTGCTGCACCCGCCTGTGCCGCCAGCGGTGCCGCGGCGCACACCACCCCGGCGCGTCCGACCGCCGAGCACTGCTCGGCCATCACCGCGACCTCGTGGGCGAGCTTCACCGAGCCCGTCGCAGGTCGAATCGGAACATTGGGTGCATTTCGACTTGCGCGATCATGTGAGAAGTATACAATATACGAAACGCCGCGTCTGCGGCACCTGTCCCGAAAGGTACTCGACATGGCTGAGCTGCTGTCCAAGCCCGCATTCCGCGAAGCGCTGGAAGATGCGATCAAGGGTCGTGAGGCGAAGAACGCCTCGTTCTCACAGGCGTGGGCCAACGGTGAGCTCAGCCGCGAGCACTTCGCCCGCTGGGCGGAGAACCACTACCACTACGTCGGCCCGTTCGCCGACTACCTGGGCTACATCTACTCGAACACGCCCGACACGGCCACCGACGCGAAGGACTTCCTGCTCCAGAACATGTACGAGGAGGAACTGTCGGATGTTCGCCACACCGACCTCCTCATCCGCTTCGCCGAGGCCTGCGGCACCACTCGTGAGCGCGTGATGGACGTCGACAACGCCACGGCCGTCACCCGTGGCCTGCAGGGCTGGTGCTACGCCATCTCGATGCGCGAGCACTTCGCCGTCGCGACCGCCGCGCTGGTCGTCGGCCTCGAGTCGCAGGTGCCGTCGATCTACCGTCGCCAGTACCCCGTGCTCATCGAGAAGTACGGCTTCACCGAGGAAGAGGCCGAGTTCTTCGACCTGCACATCACCTCCGACGAGAT
>CAZWCU010000129.1:0-12320 GCA_964632715.1 uncultured Bifidobacterium sp.
GGGCCTCGCGTGCTCACCTGTGCGGCGGTTGGAGACCTACCGAGCGGGCCTCGGCTATTCCGGAGGGCCCGCCATGGCAAGCATCCTCGGTCAAGCCAAAGCTGCCGCTCGAATTGCGATGTACCTCGTGCTCGCGTTCTTCGCGATCAACCTGTGGCAGGACCCGGCCGGCTCGGCGCAAGCGACCGTCGACTTCGTCGGTGGCGTCGGTGGCTTCTTCTCGTCGCTCATCGACAAGCTGGTCACGTTCGCGAAGGGGCTCACCTCGTAGCGTCGAGCAGCTCCGATGCCGGCACCGACACCTTGCTGGTGGCGGTCCACAACCACGCCGTACACCCGGTGAGCACGGTGGCGCCCGCCAGGTGGATGGCGACGAGTCCCACCGGCAGGCCGCCCGCGTACTGCACGTAGCCCACGGCACCCTGCACGAACGCGGTGATCAGCCAGGCGGTGAGCGGTGCGTCGAGCACCTCTCGGTCGTGCCGCAGCTTGCGCAGGTGCCACAGCAGCGACAGCGCGATCGCAACCGTGATCCACACGACGACGCTGTGCGTGCGCGTCACCCACACCAGTGCGCGTCCGTTGATGTCGTCGACGCTGCCGAAGAAGCGCTTCGCCTCCTCGTCGCCCGCGTGCGGACCCGTGCCGGTGACCACGGTGCCGACCGCGATCGCGAGCATCGACCACACCGCGAGCAGACGGACCCTGCGCCGGGTTCGAGGCACCACCGCGTTCACTCGCCGGCCGCGATCCGGGTCGCCGGACCGCACGAGCATGACGACCGCGGCCCAGATCAGCACCATCGAGAGCACGAAGTGCATCTGCACCATCGCCGGGTGCAGGTCGGTCCACACCACGACTGCGCCGACGAGGCCCTGCGCGGGCACGCCCGCGAGCAGCAGGAAGCCGAGGGTGGTGAGGTCGCGGCGGCGCGGGCGGCGGTACCACGCGGCGAGGGCGGCGAGGCCGACACCGATGCTGACCAGGAACGTGAACAGCCGGTTGATCTGCTCGATGGCGGCGTGCTTGTTCGACACGTCGACCAGGTTGGAGCTGTTGCAGTTCGGCCAGTCGTCGCAGCCGAGGCCGGAGCCGGTGAGTCGCACCAAACCGCCGCTGACCACGATGATGCCGAGCAGTGCCAGTGCTGCGATGCAGATGGTGCGGAACTCGGTGGGGGTGAAGCCTTCGGTGCGCACGCGGCGCACCAACGCTCGTACTCGTTCCATGGCCACGAGGCTACGGCGGCGCAGCGTTGCAGGCCCAAACGCTGCGCTGGCTACGGTGCGCACCGTGCTGACCAGCTACGACGACTTCCCCATCCACCAGGCGTCGGTGCCGGTGGCGAACAGTGCCACCGGCGACGTGAACCACTACGACCGCTACTTCTTCAACGGCTACTCGCTCGACGGCGAGCTGTACTTCGGCGCCGCGATGGGGTTGTACCCGAACCGGCACGTTGCCGATGCCGCGTTCTGCGTGGTGAAGAACGGCGTGCAGCACAGTGTGTACCGCAGTCAGCGCGCGCCGGTCGATCGCCGCGACGCCACGACGCTCGGCCCCATCGTGGTCGAGGTGGTCGAGCCGCTGCAGGTGCTGCGCGTCACGGTCGACGCGCCCGAGCAGGGTTTGCGCGCAGAGCTCACCTTCCAGGGCCGCTCGTCGGCCATCGAGGAGGCGCACTTCTTCCAGCGCGCAGGCAATCGCACCTTCTTCGACTACACGCGGCTCACCCAGTTCGGCGCGTGGACGGGCTGGCTCGAAGTCGATGGGGTCCGCCACGACATCTCGGCAGAGAACGTGTGGGGCTCTCGCGACCGCTCGTGGGGCATTCGCCCGATCGGCGAGCCTGCACCCACTGGCGCACCGGTGATGCAGCCGCAGTTCTTCTGGCTGTGGGCGCCGGTCAACTTCCCGTCGTGCTCCACGCACTTCGACGTCAACGAGTACGGCGACGGTCGCCGCTGGCACGAGACCGGCGCGCTCGCGCCCGTCGGCCAGGAGGCGACGATGATGCGCACCGTCGACTGGCGCGTCGAGTGGCGGCCGGGCACCCGCTTCGCCGACTCGTTCGAGTACGACCTCATCGACTGGGACGGCTCGGTGCACACCGTGCGCCTGGTGCCGCGCTACGAGTTCCAGATGCGCGGCATCGGCTACGGCCACCCCGAGTTCGGGCACGGCTTCTGGAAGGGCGAGGCCGTCACCGGCGGCGAGCGACTGGAGCTGCCGGTGGCCACCCCCCTCGCCCGCGAACACGTGCACGTGCAGGCACTGTGCGACGCCACGCTCACCAAGGCCGACGGCACCGTCGAGCACGGCATGGGCATCCTCGAGCAGCTGGCACTCGGGCCGCACAGCAGCGGCCTCACCGGCATCCTCGACGGCTACGCACCATGACCCGCACGCGCTCGGCCGTCATCGCGATGGGCGTCGCCGCGGCCGTGCTCGCCGCGGCTTGCAGCAGCGACGACGACTCCGCCACCGGCACCTCGAACGGTGAGGCGACGCAGCCCGCCACCACCCTGGTCACCACCGACGCGCCCACCTCGACGACGCCGCAGACCAGCGTGGAGGTGTCGACCACCACCACGCTGGAAGAGCTGCCCACCCGCGCCGGGGCGATCACCCTGGAGTTGAAGACCGGACCGTTCGACATCCAGCCCGGTCAGAACAACATCGACACCACCACTCGCATCGAACAGCCGGAGATGGACGGGTGGATCGTCGGCATCCGACCCAACCTCGTCTACTCCGACGGCAGCGTGCCGCGCGTCGACGTGGTGCACCTCCATCACGGCGTGTGGCTGAACCTGGCGGCGGGCGACAGCACCGCCTCGCTGCCGCAGCGCTTCTTCGCCGCGGGCGAGGAGAAGACGTCGATGTTCCTGCCCGAGCCGTACGGCTACCCCTACGCGACCACCGACCGGTGGGTGCTCAACTACATGCTGCACAACCTGGAGCCAACGGCCACCGAGGTGTGGGTCACGTACGAGATCGACATCATCCCCGCCGACGCACCGGAAGCCACCGGCATGCTGCAGGCGCGACCGATCTGGATGGACGTGCAGAACGGCAGCGTCTACCCCGTGTTCGACGTGCTGCGCGGCGACGGCGACGGCGACACGTACACGTACCCAACACAGGCGACCGAGCCCTACGGCGCGGGCGCTGCACTCAACGAGTGGGTGGCCGACGCGGATGGCACGCTCATCGCGACCGCCGGGCACCTGCACCCGGGTGGGTTGCACACCGAGTTGTGGGTGGGCCGCGGCGAGGAGTCGGCTCGCGCCTTCCGCTCCGTGGCGCTCTACTACGAGCCCGCCGGAGCGGTGTCGTGGGACGTGTCGATGACGGCCACCATGCCCGAGTGGCGAGTGGCGGTGAAGAAGGGCGACACGCTGTCGACCACCGCCACGTACGACTCGAGCCTCGCGTCGTGGTACGAGTCGATGGGCATCATGGTGGTGTGGATGGGTGAGCCGGGCGGCGACGCCGACGACCCGTTCACGACGGCCGTCGACCGGCCGGGCATGCTCACCCACGGTCATCTCCCGGAGAACGACAACCACGGCGGCGAGCCCGACGAGCGCTACCTCGATCTCACCGCGCTGCCGTCGGCGCCGGCGAGCCCGGTCATCCCGATCCAGGACTGGGTGTACACCGAGGGCGACATGAACTACGCCGAGTCGGTGCCGACGGTGAAGCCGGGACAGACCATCACCTACGACAACCTCGACGCGAGCATCGGTCGCGGGCAATGGCACACGCTCACCTCGTGCGCTGCGCCGTGCAATCGATCGACGGGCATCGCCTACCCGATCGCCGACGGGCCGGTCATCTTCGACTCGGGCGAGCTCGGGCTCGGCGGGCCGCCCACCGCCAACCGCACGCAGTGGACCATCCCGGCCGACCTGCCCGCCGGCACGTACACCTACTTCTGCCGCATCCACCCGATCATGCGCGGCGCGTTCCGCGTGGAGGAGTGACCTCGCCTACCCGGTGATCGGCGGTCGCTGCTTGCGGAACGAGTTCTTGCGCACGATCAGACCGTCGCGCACGGTGAGGAAGTCGCAGCCGAACACGTCGATGCTGCTGCCGTCGGGCAGGGTGCCGGTGAGTCGCCACTCCGACACGCCGTAGTCATCGGCGATCACCGCATGTCGACCCTCGCCCCAATGAGCGTCGGGCATCGAGTCGAACACGCCCGCGAACGCCGCGCGAACGTCGGCGCGGCCCTCGAACCGCCGACCGCACGCGTCGGGGCCACCGGAGGCCTCGAACGCGCAGTCGTCGGCGAACAGCCGCATCAACCGATCGATGTCGTGGCTGTTCCACGCGTCGGTGTGCTCGACGAGCAGTCGTTCGAAATCCTCACGTTCCATGTCGGCGTCTCTCACGCCACGCCGGCGCGGCCCTCGAAGGTCCAGCCGAAGGGTCGCGGTTCCTTTGCGTGCTGGAAGGTGTCGATGGTGTGGATGGCGAAGCCGTTGTCGGTGAGGAGCGCGGGGATGTCGCGAGTGAGGTGGCAGCCGCCGAAGATCGGCTTGCTGATCGGTTCGATGCGGCGCTGGCGGCGGGCCGTCTTCGTGTCGGGCGCGATGCCGTGCTCGACGAAGTGGAGCAAGCCGCCGGGCTTGAGCACGCGACGGATCTCGGCCAGCGCAGCGACCACGTCGGGAATGGTGCAGAGGGTCCAGGTCGAGAGCACCGCGTCGGCCGTGCCCGCCGGCAGGTCGAGCCGTTCACCGGTGAGGCCAGTGTGGTGCACGTCGACATGGCTCGCCTCCACGCGGTCGGCCGCGATCTCGAACGATCGTGTCGCCGGCTCGACCGCGTGTACGGTGTGGACCGCGGCCGGGTAGTACGGCACGTTGAGCCCGGAGCCGAACCCGATCTCGACGACCGAACCCTCCAGATCGGCGCAGACGCGCGCGCGGATCTCTTCGTTCTCCTTCGACTTCATCGCCGCGTTCATGATGTGCGGCAGCACCCGGGTGCGGTAGATGCCCATGTCACCAGTGTTCACGATCGACCGGCGGAGCACAACAGTGCGAAGATCGACGACATGACGACGTCGGCAGACATTCGATTCGACCGCTTTCCTCGCTTCGAGGAGCTGACCGAGTGGCTGCAGGCGCTCGCCGCGGAGAGCAACGGGTTGCTCGAACTGTCGACCATCGGACACTCGTACGAAGGCCGCGAACTGTGGCTGGCGACGGTCACCAATCCGGCCACCGGCCCGCACGACCAGAAGCCAGCGCTGTGGATCGACGGCAACATCCACGCGTCCGAGCTCACTGCCGCCACAGCTTGCCTGCACCTATTGCACTCGCTCGTCACGCGCTACGGGTCCGACGAGAAGGTCACCCGCGCGGTCGACCGGCGCACGTTCTACGTGGTGCCGCGCGTGAACCCCGATGGCGCCGAGCTCGCGCTGGCCGAGCTGCCGCAGATCGTGCGTTCCACGGTGCGGCCGTGGCCGCGCACCGAGCAGCAGCCGGGCTTCGTCAGCGACGACATCGACCACGACGGACGGCTGTTGCAGATGCGCGTGGAGGATCCCAACGGATCGTGGAAGCCGCTCGCCTCGCACCCGCGCCTGCTGGTGCCGCGCGAGCCCGACGAGGACGGGCCCGGCCCGTACTACCGGCTGCTGCGCGAGGGCACCGTGGAGGACTACGACGGCGTGCTCGTGCCGCAGGCTCCGCTGCTGGCCGGCCTCGACTCGAACCGCAACTTCCCCGTCGACTGGCGGCGCCACCCTGCGCAGCCGAGCGTGTTCGGCTCCGGCGACTTCCCCACCAGCGAGCCGGAAGTGCGCGCCGTCGTGCAGGCCGTGGTCGACCGACCGAACATCACCGGCTACCTCGCGTACCACACGTGGTCGGGAGTGCACCTGCGGCCGTACGACAACCAGTCCGACGACGCGATGCCCACGCCCGACCTGCGCATGTACAAGGCACTCGGCGACAAGATGACCGCCATCACCGGCTATCCCGCCATCAGCGTGTACCACGGCTTCCGCTACGACCCGAAGGACGTCATCACCGGCACCGGCAGCGGCTGGGCCTACGACCAGCTCGGACTGATCTCCTGGACCACCGAGTTCTGGAGCCCGCTGCGCGCCGCCGGCCTCACCGACGCGCATCCGATCGACTGGTACATCGACCACCCGCTCGACGAGGAGCTGCAGCTGCTCGCATGGGTGGAGGAGAACGCACCCGACGGCTACGTCGACTGGTATTCGTTCGACCATCCGCAGCTGGGCGCGGTTGAGCTCGGTGGATGGAACAACGCAGCCGTGTTCCGCAATCCCCCGCCGGCGCTGCTCGAGGCAGAGATCGCGCCACACACCGAGGCGATGGTGTTCCACGCGCTCATCGCCCCGGAGTTGCGGCTGCACTCCACCGAAGTGGTAGCGCTCGGCGACGGCAGTTGGCGCGTGCGCCTGGTCGTCGAGAACGCGGGGTGGCTGCCCACGAACGTCACGTCGAAGGCGATCGAACGCAAGGTCGCGCAGGAAGTGGAGGCCACCATCGGTGTGCCCGAGGGGGTGACCCTGGCGGCTGGCACCACCGTGTTGAAGATGGGCCACCTCGCCGGCCGCATCGGTCGCACCACCAGCATCGGCATGTTCGCCGGCCTCAACGACCTCACCAGCGACCGCGCCAAGGCCGAATGGGTCGTCGTCGGGCCTGCCGGCAGCGTCGTGCAGCTGACCGCAGCCACCCCACGCGCCGGCTCGGTCCGCACCACCGTCACGCTCGGCGCCTGACGCGCATCCGCGTGCGCGCTCTGGTCACATTCCGTCTCCAACTCCGCAACAGAACGTGACCAGAATCCGCGGCGGGCCGGCCGTGTGATCACTCGACCGTTCGGCGGGCCGACAGGGCGACCAGGTTGCCTTCGGAGTCGCGGAAGAACGACATCTCCTCTGCCTCGCCGTCCGGGCCGAACTGTCCGTCCGTGTCGACGAAGATGACGTGCGGTTCGGATTCGATCGTCACGCCCGCGGCACGCAGCCGCTCGGTAGTCTCCGCGACGCCGTCGACCGCGAGGTAGAGCAGAGCGGACGGCGCGCCGGCCTCCAGCAGGAGCCGGGTGGAGCCGAGCCGGAAGAACGCGATGCCGGGCGGATCGAAGCGGGCGATCAACTCCAACTGCAGTACGTCGCGGTAGAACGCGACTGCACGGTCGAGATCGTCGACGTGCTGAGCAACCTGGCGCAGACCGTTCACATCCACGCCGCAAGTGTAGAACCCGCTCGAACTGGCCAGGAATCGTCCCGGAGCTCGGGACGATTCCTGTCCAGATGCCCGGCTGGGACGATTCCTGTCCAGAAGCCGTCAGGTGTGGCGGATGGTCATGCCGCCGTCGACGGGGATGATGGCGCCGTTGACGAAGCTGCTCGCCGGCATGCACAGGCTGACGGTCATGTGCGCGACCTCCTCGGGCTCGCCGTAGCGGCGCAGCGGCACCCGCCGGCGGGCGTAGGTCTCCTTCGACTCGTCGGCGATGCCCGCGGTCATGCCCGTGTTGATCGGGCCGGGGCAGATGCAGTTCACCGTGAGCCCCACCCGGCCGAGTTCGACGGCGAGGCTCTTGGTGAGGCCGACGACGCCGGCCTTGGTGGCGGCGTACGCGGCGAGGCCGGCAGTGGTGACGATGGCTTCGGTGCTGGCGATGTTGACCACTCGCCCGCCACCGGGCGCGGCGCGCAGGAACGGGAGGCACAAGCGGACCAGGCGCGAGTGCGCGGTGAGGTTGACGTCGAGCGTGCGCGCCCAGTTGGTCTCGTAGTCGGCCTCCTCCTGGAAGGCCGAGTTGATGAGCGAGATGCCCGCGTTGTTGATGAGCACGTCGATGCCGCCGAGCGTGTCGATGACACCCGCCACCATCTCCTTCAGCGCATCGTGCGACCCCACGTCGGTGACGAAGCCGAAGGCTGCCTCGGTGCCGTGCGCGGTGCGGATCTCGTCGACCACCGCGGCCACGCCTTCGGCACCGATGTCGACGACGGCGACGCGGGCACCCTCGTCGGCGAACAGGTGCGCCGTGGCGCGGCCCATGCCCGACGCGGCACCGGTGACGATCACCCGCTTGCCGGCGACGGATCGCGACAGGGACGACAGCCGGGCCATCAGGCCTGCCACCGTTCGCTGCCGGCCATGCCGTACGCGCCCAGCCAGAGTGCACGCTGCGGGGTGATGGCCATGAACCCGATCTCGGGCGAGTTCTCGGGACCGCCGGGGGCGAACGCGTCGAGGTCGTAGTCCAACACGCCCTTCCACAGGCGGCGTTTCACCCCGAGGTCGTGGTGCAGCACCGCCGTGCCCCACACCTCGACACCGCCGCCCTTCTCGGGCACCCGCCGGTGCCGCGCCGCTCTGGGATTTACCGCCGTGTGTCCGCGCTTCCACGAGCCGGTGCCCACCATCACCCACAGCACGTCGCCCTCCCAGCACGGATGCACCGGCACCACATCGGGGTTGCCGTCGGCGCCGACGGTTGCCATGTGTGCCCACGGACTGAGCTGCGCGCCTCGTGCCTTCACGTCGTCGAGATCCATACACGAATCATCGCGTCCACCGCGTGGTCGGCCCGGTATCGTGCGCGGAAGTGAAGAAGCCCACCGTCGAAGAGCGCCGTACCGAGATCCTCGAAGTCACGTGCGAAGTCGTCATCGAGCGCGGCTTCGCCGCCACTCGCATCGCCGATGTCGCCAAGCGCCTCGGTGTGTCGAGCAGCCTCATCCACTACCACTTCGACTCCAAGGAGCAGCTGCTCGCGGAGGCGTTCGCGCACTACGCCCGCAAGGACGTCGCGGAGATGGAGGCCGAGATCGAAGCGGCGCCCAACTCGGTCACGCAGCTCGATCGCGTCATCCAGAACTACGTGCCCGAGGGCAGCGGCGACGTCGAGTGGATGCTGTGGATCGACGGCTGGGGCGAGGCGTTGCGCAACCCGATGATGCGCAAGATCAGCCAGGAGCTCGACGAGCAGTCGGCCGCGCTGGCCGAGCGCGTCATCCGCACCGGCGTGGAGAACGGGGAGTTCGTCTGCGCCGATCCCGCTGCGGCCGCGCTGCGGCTCACCGCGGTCGTCGACGGGCTCGCCGTGCAGTTCGCGGCGCACGACGGCACGCTCACCCGCGACCAGTTCATCGACCACGTGCGCACGCTGGCCGCGTGGGAGGTCGGGCTCGAGCCGCAGGCCCTGCGCGAGGGCGTCGTCATCGGCGAAGTCGCCGGCCCAGCGTCACCGGCCACCGACACCGCGCTGCGCCACCTCGTTTCGCGCTACTGCGACGCCGTCATCCGCAACGACGCCGACGCGTTGGGGCAGTGCTGGGCGGTCGACTCCACGTGGCTGCTCAACAAGCCGATCAACGGTCGCGAGGCAATCGTCGCCGCGTTCCGGAAGTTGATGAGCACCATGGCGTGGCTGGTGCAGACCGCACCCAACGCAGTGTTCGAGATCGACGAAGCGACAGGAACCGGCACCGGTCGGGTCACCATTCACGAGTCGTACCAGTCGAAGAAGGATGGCCCCGGCACGCTGGTCGGGGTGTACCACGACCGCTACGTGCGCGTGGGCACCAGCTGGCTGTTCGCCGAACGGCGCATCGAGATCATCAACCGCGGCTGACGTTCACACCGAACGACTCGGCCGTGCGCTACGGGCGCACTTCGTAGAACGCGTTCACGCTGTGCTCGATCGGCAACTTGCGGAAGCGGGTGAAGCCGGCTGCCTCGGCCATCGAGCGAGCCGTGTTCTCCGACAGCCCGAGCGTGCCCAACCCCTCACCGTCGGGTTCGCTGAGCGCCGACGACATGCACGACAACACGCTGATGCCGTACATCAGGGAGGCCATCGGGTTCTTGCGGATGTTCTCCTCGAACGTGTCGAGCGCCTTGATGTCGACCAGCAACCACACGCCGTCGGGCTTGATGGCCTGCCGGATGGCCTTCATCATCTCGGTGGGATGTGTCATGTCGTGGATGCAGTCGAAGGTGGTGATGAAGTCGACCGACTGATCGGCGGGCATCGGCGACACTCGCGGATCGTCGAAGGCAGCGTTGTGCAGCCCGCTCTCCTCCAACTTCTGCGCGGCCCGGGCCAGCGCGTACTGCGAGATGTCGTAGCCGTGGAACGACGAGTGCGGGAACGCCCTCGCCATCAGCAGCACCGCGCTGCCGGCGCCACACCCGATGTCGACCACCTTCGCGCCGGCCTCCAGGCGGGCGACGACACCGTCGACCGCGGGCAGCACGGTGGGCAGCAGGTTCGCGTTGCTCCACGGTTCGAAGCTGCGCTCGATGCCCACCGCGCCCTGCGGACCGTGGCTGTCGTAGTCGTGCCCGACGCCGGTACGGAAGCTCTCGCGCACGTCTTCCAGCGCGTGCATGGTCTGCGGCAGGCGGTGGAACATGCCCATGCCGTAGGCCGGATGCTCCGGGGTGGCGAACACCACCGCAGCCTCGGGCGTGAGGCTGAAGCGCCCCGCCTCATCGACGGTGATCAGCTTCGCCGCGGCCTGGTTGTGCGCCCACTCGCGCACCCATCGCTCGGCCAGGTCGGTGCGTGCTGCCAGCTCGGCGGTGGTGACGGGTCCGGCGGCCTTCATCGCGACGTAGAGACCGAGCTGATCACCGAGGTGGATCATGCCGGCGGTGACCGCGCCCTCCAGCTTGGAGAACACCTGGAACGAGAAGAACTTCAGTGCATCGTCGTCGAGCACCGGCGCATCGGGTTCGGCCGACATCGGTCAGGCCTGGTCGATGAAGTTGGCAGGGCGCTTCTCGAAGTTCGACATCACGGCCTCCATCTGGTTGGGGCGACCGATGAGCGAGCCGATGTACTTGCGCTCGGCGGCGAACTGTTCCGCGGCGCCCTGGTTGAACAGTCCGTTGAGCAGTGCCTTGCCGGCACGCACCGCGTCGGGACTGCGACCGGCGATCTCGCGAGCCATCGCCATTGCGTCGTCGTAGGGGTTGTCGGAGAGCCGGGTGGCGATGCCCAGCGCGTGAGCTTCGCGACCGTCGAACATGCGAGCGGTGAGCACGAGCTCCTTCGCCACGTCGGCGCGCACCAGTTGCGACAGCATCATCGTGCCGGTCATGTCGGGCACGAGACCCCAGTGGATCTCGCGCACGCTCATCTGCGTGTCGGGGTGCACGATGCGGATGTCGGCGCCGAGCGCCACCTGGATGCCACCGCCGATGGCGTGGCCGTGCACCGCGGCGATCACCGGCACCGGCACCTCCTGCCACACCCAGCACACCTGCTGACCGAGGTGCGTGATGCGACCTTCCGCCATCTCCCCCGGGTTGCCCTCTGCTGCGGCGGGCCGCTCGCCGCCACCCGCGAGCGCCGACATGGTGGCGAAGTCGAGACCGGCGCAGAACGACGAGCCCTCACCGCTGAGCACGACGACACGCACGCCCGGCTCGGTCTTCAGCCGTTCGCCGGCCGCGGCGAGGGCAAGGAACATGGCGTTGTCGAGCGCATTGCGCTTGTCGGCGCGGGTCATGCGGACGTCGGCAACGCCGTCGGTGATGGTGATGGAAACGCGATCCTCGGACATGCCGAGAGTTTGCCAGGTCAGTTCTTCACGGCTCGCAGCGTGTAGCTGAGCGGGATCCGCTCGCTGCCTTCCTTCAACCGGAACTCGCCGTCGGCGCCCTCCACCACCGCGTCGTCGTGGAACGCGTTCCACGGCAGCGAGCGGTGCTCCTCGAACAGCGTGATGGTGAGCCCCGCGTTCCACAGCGCGTTGAAGATCTCGGCGAGGCCGTGGTTGAAGCTGACGATGGTGGGGGCGTCGAGCACTCCGTCGTGTTCGACGTAGCTCTTCTCCTCCACGAACACCGTACCCTCGGTCTCGAAGTACGGGAACTCGATGACCATCGCGCGATCCGGTCGCGGGTCGCACAGCGACCACACCACGGGATGCCCTTCGCGGATGAACAGGAACCCGCCCGGCTTCAGCAGCGCGGCCACCACCTGTGCCCAGCGGTCGACCGACGGCAGCCAGCACAACGCCCCGACGCCCGTGTACACGAAGTCGAACTCGCCGGCGGGAAGGTGACGTCCTGCGGCGTAGACGTCGCTCTCCACGAAGTCGATCTGCTGATCACTGGCCCGTGCCAGCCGCTCGGCCACCTCCAACGCGGGCCCCGAGAAGTCGAGTCCGGTCATCCGCGCGCCCAGCCGCGCGAGCGAGACGGTGTCGGTGCCGATGTGGCACTGCAGGTGGACGACGTCGAGCCCGCTCACGTCGCCGAGCCGGGGCCGGTCGAAGCGCACCACGCCCG
>CAZWCU010000130.1:0-12280 GCA_964632715.1 uncultured Bifidobacterium sp.
GCCGGGGCAGGAACTGACCCTGCCGAGGCCCGGCAACTAGGCGCGGCGTCGCCTCCAGCTTGACGCTCATCCGACGCCGCACTAGGACGGTCCGTCCCTCCCCGACCGACTGAGGCTTTTCGTGTCCGATGCGCCGCTCCACCTGCATCCCGGCCGCTCCCTCCAGGGGCCCATCCTGACGCTGCCCGCCCACTGGGCGGCCAAGGCCTCCGGAACCCCCCAGCCCTACCACCTGGGCGGTGGCCCCCGGCTTGTTCCGGTACTCGCCCATGAGGTTGCCGGCCCGGGCACACACCTCGCCGGGCACGCCGGGCGGCAGCAGGTTGCCTTCCTCGTCCTGGATGGACAGGACGACGCCGACCAACGGCCGACCTGCCGAGCGCAGCATCTTGCCGCCACTGCGGTGGGCCTCCGGGTCGAGGAACGTGAGCACGCTGGAGCTCTCCGTCATGCCGTAGCCCTGCCAGATGTTCATGTCGGGGTACAGCGCGAGCAGCTTCTCGAGCAGCGCCTGCGGCATCGGCGACGCGCCGTACACGAGGTCGGTGAAGCTGGCCAGCCCGGCCGGCGTGAAGTCGGGGTGGGCCATCGTCATGCCGATCATCGTCGGCACCATGACGGTGGTGGTGGGCTGGTACGCCTGCACCACCTTTGCCACCGCAGCCGGATCGAACAGCGGCAGGATGACCGAGTGCGCGCCCTGCGCAGGACCACCGAGAGCACCGAACATGGATGCGGCGTGGAACATCGGGGTCTGGATGAGGTTCACCGTCGACTGGTCGAAGGTGAGCCGCATCATCACGTGGTACGCGTTGAGGATCTCGGCTCGCTGGTCGAGCAGCACGCCCTTGGGCAGGCCGGTGGTGCCGCCGGTGTACATGAGGACCACCGGGTCGGTCTCCTCGCCTTCGTCGGGCACGGTGGGCGTGGCCGCGGCGAGCAGGTCGGCGTGGCGCACCGTGTGCGGCGCGTCGCCCTCGCCCACCAGCACCACGTGCTCGATGCCGGCTTCCTGCTTCACGGAGTCGATGAGGCCCGCGAACCAGGCGTCGACGAAGCACACCTTGGTACCCGAGTCGCGCAACACGTAGGCGAGCTCCTTCGGCGCGAAGCGAAGGTTGAGCGGGTTGACCACGCCACCACCGAGGAACGCCGCGTGGTAGAGCTCGAGGTACTCGGGCGAGTTGAGCATCATGATCGCGAAGCGATCGCCGCGGCCCACCCCCAGGCTCTGCAGACCACCGACCGTGCGCTGCACCCGATCGAAGTGCTCGGCGAAGGTGGTGGTGACCCCCGTGCCGGCGTTCGTGGCGCACGGTCGATCTGCGTGCTTCGACACGGCGGGGAGTAGCAGGCGGTGGTAGATGAGCTCCTTCATGGCCCCACCATAGACCGGCTCGAGAACGCAATCTCTCGGACACCTTGCGGACACATCCGCCCTTGTGGGGGTTCCCGGAGCAGGACTACGGTCAGGGCCGACGTCGCGGCGGGCACCGTCATCTGCAAGCTTCCATCCTCTCTCGAAGGTGAACCTCAATGAGATCAGCCCGTACGTCACGGTGGGGTGCGTTCTGCATCGTCGCCGCAGCCACTTTCGCCAGTGTGCACACTCCAGTCAGCGCGGCACCGCAGGTCGCCGGACCCGGTGAGGTCGACCTGACCTTCCTGAACATCAACGACTTCCACGGACGCATCGACGCCAACACCGTCAAGGTGGCCGGCACCATCGAAGCCCTCCGTGCCGCCGGCGGCGAGGATGCCACGCTGCTGCTCTCGGCCGGCGACAACATCGGCGCCTCTCTCTTCGCCTCCGCCGTACAGGCGGACCAACCCACGATCGACGTGCTCAACGCACTCGACATGGACGCCTCCGCCGTCGGCAACCACGAGTTCGATTCGGGGCAGGCCGACCTGCTCGACCGGGTCATCGCCGGTGGCACCAACGCGCAGTGGGCGTACCTGGGCGCCAACGTGTACGACAGCACCGGCACCCCCATCCTGCCGGAGTACGCCATCTTCGAAGTCGGCGGCGAGACCGTCGGCGTCATCGGCGCCCTCACCTCCGAGGCGCCGTCACTCGTGTCGCCGGCCGGCATCGTCGGGCTCACCTTCGGCGATCCGGTCGAGGCGGTCAACCGCGTGGCCGGCCAGCTCACCGACGGCGACCCGACGAACGGCGAGGCCGACATCCTGATCGCCGAGTTCCACGAAGGTGCCGGCAACGGCGTCCCGGAAGGATCGACCATCGAAGCCGAGATCGCCGCCGGCGGCATCTTCGCTCGCATCGTCACCGAGGTCAGCTCGCAGGTGGCGGCCATCTTCACCGGCCACACGCACAAGGCGTACGCGTGGGACGGCCCCGTGCCCGGAGACCCCACTCGCACTCGCCCGATCGTGCAGACGGGCTCGTACGGCGAGCGCATCGGCAAGGTCGTGCTCACGGTCGACCAGGACACCAAGACCGTGGTCGCCTACACCGGCGAGCTGGTCGCTCGCACCACCACTGCCGACGCCACGTTGGTAGCCGCCTATCCCCGCGTCGCCGCGGTGAAGACCATCGTCGACGCGGCGCTGGCGGAAGCGGCAGTCATCGGCAACGTGCCGGTGGGCAGCGTCACCGCCGACATCACCACTGCGTTCTCGGGTGGGAGCTACGTGGGCGGCGTCTACACCGGCGGGAGCCGCGACGATCGTGCCAAGGAGAGCGCGCTGGGCAACCTGATCGCCGACTCGTTGGTCTCGTCGCTCAGCGATCCGTCACGAGGCGGCGCCACCATCGGCATCGTCAACCCCGGAGGCATGCGCGCCGAGCTGTTGTACGCGCCTGACGGCATCATCACCTACGCCGAGGCCAACGCCGTCCTTCCGTTCGTCAACAACCTGTCGACCCTCACCCTCACCGGCGCCCAGTTCAAGACCATGCTCGAACAGCAGTGGCAGCGGCTCCCCAACGGCACCGTGCCGTCGCGGGCATACCTGCAGCTGAGCGTGTCGCAGAACGTCTCGTACACCTACGACGCGGCACTCCCCGAAGGCTCTCGGATCACGTCGATCACGATCGATGGAGTCCCCTTCGACCCGACCGCGGAGTACCGAGTCGGAATGTTCTCGTTCCTCGCAGCCGGCGGCGACAACTTCCACATCCTTCGTCAGGGCACCGAAGTGCGCGACTCCGGGCTCATCGACCGCGACGCGTGGATCCAGTTCATCACCGACAACAGCCCGCTCACGCCGGGGTTCGCTCGCCGCACGGTTGCCGTGTCGCCGCTGCCCACCACGGCGTCCATCGGGCAACCGCTGGGGTTCACGGTGTCGTCGCTCGACCTCACCAGCCTCGGCTCGCCGGCCAACACCACGTTGGCCGCATCGATCGGTGGCGTCCCACTCGGCAGCGTGGCCGTGGTGAACGGCGCTGCCACCGTCGACCTGGTCGTGCCGCCCGGTGCACCGACCGGAGCCCAGACCCTCACGTTGGTCGCGGCTCCCACGAACACGACGGTGCACATCCCGCTGCAGGTGGTCGACAACCGGATCGTGTCGACCACGACACTGTCCAGCAATCGCAGCTCGCAGCGCTTCGGCGGTCCGGCGCAGGCCACCCTCACCACAGCGGTCGCGCTCAGCGACCAGTCGGTGGCCGGCGGCACGGTGCAGATCCTGCAGGACGGCGTGGTCATCGCGACGTTGTCGTTGGTCAACGGCACGGCGACGTACACGCTGCCGGCCGACACGCCCGCCGGTGCGCACCAGTACGTGGCCGTGTTCGCCGACACGAATGCAGTTGCCGGCAGTCAGTCCGCTCCCACCACCGTCACCGTCACCAAGGCGTCGTCGGTCACGGTGCTGCTCACCAACAAGATCGTGGTGCGCAAGGGTCAGGCCGGCCCGGTGGCCACCGCGTTCGTGCTGCTGAACAGTGGCGCCACAGCCACGGGCACGGTCAGCTTCACCGTCGACGGTGTGGTGGTGGGCACGGCCGCAGTGGTGAACGGTCGCGCCGTGCTGCAACTCCCCAGCACCCTCGGCCTCGGGCTGCACCTGGTGCGGGCGAAGTACTCCGGCGCTGAGTCCATCAACGGCTCCACCAGTAACACCTTCCTGGTGCTCGTCAAGCGGTGAACCTGCGACGTCGATGAGCGTTCGGCTGCGGCCTCGTCCTTCGGGACGGGGCCGCAGTCGCGTTCAGTGCCGGGCGCGAGCCAACCAGTCCGCCACCGCCTGCAGCCCGAGGATGTACTGCTCGCCCATCATCTTCGACATCGCCCACCCACCGAGCGCGAGGATCTTGTACTTCTCCCCCGCGGCCGTCGTGAAGCGCAGCTCGAACTCCGAGTTCTCCGCCATCCACTCCCGGAAGCCGCCACCTTCACCCCAGATGGCCGCAGTGGTGATGTCGATCGGACGCAGCCAGGTCACCGATGCCGATGGCTGCAGCTTGCGATCGAGCGGCTGGATCGCCATCAGGTGAGTGGACACCGCGACCGCGTACATCTGGTTGCTGAACGTCTTCGACTGGTTGCCGAGGAACGCTCCCACCATCGGATCCTCGGGCGGAAACAGCGACTGCATGTATCCGTGCAGGGCACCGAACGCCCGCTGCTGGCTGTCGAACATCCCCATGGCGACCTCCTGTGATCGCGTGCGAGCGTAGTTCCGCGTCAGGGTGCCGTCGTCCGCTGCGCACCCCAGGCCCGCAGCGCCGACTGCGCCATGGCCGCCCACCGCTGCTGCTCTGCCGGTCCCTGGCATCGGCGACCGGCGATGGTGGCGATGATGCACAGGTCGGCCAGCGCATCGTGCGAGCGGGCGGTGGCCGCAGCGGTGACGAACTGATCGGTGGTCGCGTGCGAGGCCATCGCATCGAGCAGCTCGACGCGATGGGCGTAGTCGTGAGGGTTGACGACAGCGGCCCGGCGCAGCAGCCGTTCGGCCCGACGGGCGGCGCGGCGGTCGACGTCGGCCCCCATCGCACGCAGCACCGCCAGCTGGAACGCGTGCTGCCCGGCGATCACCTCGCCCGGCGCCATGCGCCGGTTCGGCGAGGCGGCGCGCACCGAGCGGGCTGCATCGTCGACGCGATCGTTCACCAGCGCCACGAATGCGGCGAGCGTGTGCACCATCAGCGCGAGCTCACCCCGCCGCGACTTCGCGCCGCTCCACGCGGGCAACGAGAAGCGCTCGCCGTCGAGCACCCTCCGATCCCCGAGGCCCTCGCGGAGATCGGTGACTGCTTGCCCGACGAGCTTCACCCGTTGCGCGAAGGCGCCCTCGCCGAGCCGCTCGAGATCGCCGACCAGTTCCACCACCATCTCGTCCACCCGAGCGAGTGGCCGGCAGCTGAGCAACGCGTGCAGCACGGCGAACGTGCCGCCCGTGTGTGCGTAGCCACCGCGACCGATGGCGAGCCCGTCGCGATACTCGGTCAGCAAGGGCTCGATGGTGAGGTGCAGCGGCTCGCCCCAGTGCCGCACGAAGCCGTTGTACGCGAAGCACACCATGGTGCGCACCGGCCCGCCGGAACGATCGGCGAGCACCATGCCGGCGCGACCGAAACCGATGCCGCGGCCCAGGTCGCGGCCGAGGCCGCACAGCAGCAACCCGTAGCCGGCCACGAAGTACGAGCTCGACACGCCCACGCCGTGACGCGTCGTCAGCCGAATGCCGCGCAGCACGAGCATGACGTGCGTCAACGGTTCGGTCGTGTACGCCAAGTGCACCGCGCTGAGCATCGTGTCGAGCGATGCCCGTACCCGTTCGTCGGTCAGTGGCGGCCCGTCCAGGAACGATTCGGGCGTGCGGCCGCGCAGTGCACGGCGCACGGCCATGTACTCACGCGCGACCTGGGCGATGGTCGGCTTCGCCGGCAGCTTCTCGCCGAGGTCGCGCAGGATCAGCTGCATCTCGGCGAGGCCGCCGGACTGGTCCTGCCGGGTCCACCAGCGATTGCCCAGCAACCGCAACGCTCGGACGCGTTGCATCGCGTTCGGTTGGTGCGCCCACGCGGTGTCGAGCAGCTGATCGACCAGCGTCGTGCGGCCGACGATCAGCGCGTTCTCGGCGGCACGCAGGTGCAGTTCGAACGTGCGATCACTGTCGTGCTCCCACGCCATCGGCCCGAGCGCGGTGAGCGCTCGCAGTTGGAGGTCGAGCGCAGCCGCGTACCCACCGCTGCGGTGCGCGGATCGTGCGGCGGACTCGCACCACTCGATGTAATGCGCCGTCTCATCGGCGTCGAGGGCCTGCTCGTGCCCTTCCAGCAGCTGCAACACCTCGAACCGCTGCGCCTCCGTGAACATCGACCCGTCCGCACGCTGGGGGCGGACCCCTCCTGCGCCGTGAGGGCCGGCGAGTGCGAGCGCCGCGCGACCGATGCGCATTCGCAGCGCCCCGCGCGTGGGTTCGTCGAGACTCTCCGCCGCGGCACGACGCAGGCCGTCGTCGTGGAAGCGCACTGCACCAGAGGGACTCCACTGCAGGAGCTGGTCAGCGTGCAGCCTGCTGAGCACCGCGTCGACGGTGTCGACGGATCGGTCGAGCGCGAACGCCAGCACGGTCGGGTTCGCCACCTGCCCGGCCAACGCCGCGGCGTGCAGCACCGGACGGTGTGCGGGGAGCACCCTCTGCACGCGCAGGCGGGTGAGCTCGGCGACGCCCGGCGAGGGCGCCTTCGCCAGCGCGACGTCGGACCAGCTCCACTCGCCTCGACGCGGGTCGACCACCAGATGAGCATCCGCGAGCAGCGTGTGCAGATCGGCGATGGCGAGGCCGGGGTTGCCGCCGGAACGAGCCCACAACGCATGCGCCAACGGCGAGGCCGACCCGTCGACGATGCCCAGCCCGTCGCTCACCACCTGATGCATCGCCGAGCCACTCAACGGCGGCACCGGCACTCGTCGCACCGGCACCCCGGTGCCGGCGATGAGATCCAGGCGAGCCGACAGCCCGTTGGACTCCGCATCGGTGCGGCGGGCCACCACCACGACCAGTGGCTCGGCGAGCGATGCCACCACCGAGAACACCGCGAGCGACGCAGGGTCGGCGGCTTCGGCGTCGTCGAACAACGTCACGAACGGGCCGGTCACCGCGAACGCGCCGATCACCGCCTTGGCCGTCACCTCGGCGCGGGCGGCCAGGTCCACCGCCGAACCCTCGCCGGGCTCGGGGTGCTCGCCGAGCAGCATCGACAGCGACGGCGCCAGTTGCACCGCCATCGCGACGTTGCCGCCGATGCGTTGCTGCAACGCCTCGATCACGCGCTGGCGAGTGCCGTGAGGCGCGGCCTGCACGCGCGCCACCGCCGATGCCACCAGGTCGCGTGGCCCGGCCAACGGCCCCCGGCTGCCACCGGTGGCGAACTTCGCCCGGGCGTGCATGATGCGCCGCTCCACCAACCACTGCTCGAACGCGGCCAGCAGCGTGGTGCGCCCCGCACCCGACGGCCCTTCGATGACCAGCACGCACGGCCGGCCTTTGAGCTCGGCGGCGGCCACCGCCTCGGCGAGCGCGGTGAGCTGCGGCTCGACACCGATCGCTCGCGCAGGGTCGCGCCACGTGAGCGCGAAGCGGTGCACCGCGAGCGGGAACGCGCTGCACATGTTGGTGGCCCGAAGCTCGTCGCGGCAGCGAGCCAGGTCGTGCACGAAGCCGACCACCGATCGATAGCCGTCGCCGGCCGCACTCCGATACCCGGCGTCGAGCACCGCCCGCAGCCCGGCGGGCACCTGATGGCCGGCTTGCAGCATCAGGTCGTCGAGCAGGCGCGACAGCGCGCCCAGGTCGTCGGGCGGAGAGCGGCGACTGCCGAGGGTCCAGGGTGCGGCGAGCACCGCATCGCCGTCGCGCAGCGAGATGGTGTGGGCACTGATCGCGCCATGGCCCACACCGTGCACGTGCAGCTCCGCGAGCGCCGGTGCCACGTCGATCGCGATCTGAAGGATGTCGACCACCGAGTACGACAGCATCGACAGCTCGTCGAGCGCGCGGCCCACGGGGGCCTCCGCGACCAACGCGGCGCGCGTCGGCAGGTCGATCAGCTCCACGAACCGGGCGATCGCGGGGTGCGTCACCATCTGCATCACATCGGCGTGGGCTTCGAGCTGCAGTCGCAGCTCTTCGGTCGGGAGATCTGCCACATGGGTGTACACCACCACCGGTGCGCCCGCCACGGTCGTGCCACGCAGCACTGCGATCTCCCCGTGAACCTCCGTGGTGACGAGCCGCTGGTAACCGGGAAGGTCGACCGCCGTCACGCCGGTCGTCCGAAGGAGTACCCGGAGATCTCGTCGAGCGACGGAGCACCGGTGAGTGCGTACGACGCCAACATGCCCGACATGACAGCACCTTCGAAGGAACCGATGTTGATGCCGGTGAAGATCCAGTCGCTGGCCAGCGCGACGTTGGTGAAGCCGCTCTCCCAGGCCTTCGGCCGGAAGCCGACGGAGCCGGGAGGCGACGGCACGTACCGCTCGTTGGGGTCGATGTTCGCGCGCCAGTACTGGTGGTGGAACCGCGCTTCTCCCTGCGCGATCGACTCCGGCGGGCACCAGAGCGCGGCGAAGTCGAACGACTGCGGCGTGGCGGCCATGGTGCCCGAGGCCGGCATCACCGACGTCGCCGTGCGCAACCACTGCACCACCGTCGCGCGAGCCCGCTCCTTCTCCACGGCCGGCGTGGCGTGCTCGCTGAACGGCGGCCACGGGCCCTCGTGCTGCAGCGGTCCGCAGAAGTAGTAGACGGCCTGCGGTGCGTCGTCGCCGTAGCGCGACCACTGCTCCGCGGTGAGCACGTCGGTCATGTCGGCGAAGCCGAGCGGTGGCACCGCGGCACCACCGCACACTCGGTCGGTGCCGCGCAAGGTGGGTAGCCCGAGCTCGTGCGACGTGCGGTTGGTCCAGATCTGCGAGGAGAGCGTGGCGAGGCCACCGAGGCCGTGCACCGAGGACGTCCACGGCGCCGCGGCCACCAGCTCGGGCGCGATGTGCGGCAGGCACGGCAGCGGCACCGCCAGCACCACCTGATCGAAATCGACCCCGGCTCGCAGCACCTCGTGCGCCACCGGCTCCCAGGGACTCCACCACGACTCCAGGTCGACGTGCTGGTCGCGCAGCTGCGCGCCCTGCTCGAGCTGGTCGTAGATGGGTGCGTTCGGCCACACCCAGGTGCCGTCGTCGAGACGTGCGAGCGGTTGGTACGGGGCATCGTCGAAGGTGGTGGCCTGCACGGCCACCCGAATCGAGTCGACGTCGACGCCGTCGGGGCTGAGCCCGATGTGCTCCACCTTGCGGAAGAAGCGGAACTTCACCCCGCGTTGCTCGGCCACCCGGTAGAACGGCGCGACCACCGTGTCGCCGGTGCCCCGGTGGAACCAGTAGGTGGCCTGCCCGCAGGCCAGCACCTGCCGGAGCACGAACCCCAGGAATCCCGCGGCGCTGAACTGCGGATCGCGTGCCGTGTCGCCACTGGGGAACTGGAAGCACATCTCGGCCGGCATCTGCACCGGACTGCTGTTGACCGCGACCTCGTTCATCCCGTGCCGGCGGCACCAGTCCATGAAGTTCTCGTCGTCGACCGAATCGATGCCGTTCTCGAAGATGTGGTCGGCGATCACACCGCGAGCAACGGTCGCGTACAGCGACAGCTGGCAGTACACCGAGCGCAGCAGGGCCACGTGTTCGCCGATGCTCTCACCGAGCAGGCGATGCACCACTTCCACCGCGTGGTCCAGCTCGTGCAGGGCGTGCCCGTGCAGCGCCGCGTCGGGAAGCGCCGGCTGCTCCGCGTGCTGCGCGTGCGACGACCGGAGCAGCTCGAGGTGCTGCACTGCGTGCGGCCGGTGCGGACTGCCGTCGCCGGCGTACCCGAGCGCCTCGGCGAGCAGCTCCATGCCGAGGCGCAGCAGCTCGCGGATGAGCACCTTCGGCGTCGGGTAGTCGGCCGCGCCCCAGGGTTCGAGATCGTTGTTGGGCAAGTGCTGCGGCGTGAGGTGCCAACGATCGCGGAAGTAGTCGGCGAGCTGGATGTAGTTGCTCGGGATCAACTCGTTCTGCATCGTGCTGACGGGTTCGCCGACGCTCGGCTGCAACTCCGCCAAGCACCCGTCGAGCGTGCGCAACGAGTTGACGTACATGTTGCCGAACAGGTGGATGCCGTGCTCCTCGATGCGCGCGTCGCCGTGCAGCCGCCACTCACCGTCGACGTACGACGTGACACCACTGCGGCCGGTGGCGCCCTTGCCGCCGGCGCGCCAGCCCATCTGCAGCACGGTGACCTCGTACTCCTCGCGCCAGTTGGGGTGCGTGGCCGGGTCGGTGAGTGCGAGCGCTGCGGAGAGGCCCGCCGGACCACCTCCGATGATGCAGATGCGGCGCGTGTGTGTCACTCCGCCATCTTGCCGCACCTGACAACAAAAGCTGCGAACCGCACCCGGGTTCGCGCGCAGCGCGCGACCTGGCGGCCGTCCCGCGGACGAGGCGGGCGCCTGCTTCAATGACTGGTCGTGAGCCAGTCCGCTTCCTCCCTTCCCGACCGCGCCCGTGTCGTCATCATCGGCGGCGGCATCATCGGCACGTCCATCGCCTACCACCTGGGCCATCTCGGCTGGACCGACACGGTGCTGGTCGAACGCGACCAGCTCACCTCGGGCACCACGTGGCACGCCGCGGGGTTGATGGTCACCTTCGGCTCCACCTCGGAGACGTCGACCGAGCTGCGCAAGTACACCAGCCAGCTGTACGCCAGCCTCGAGGCCGAGACGGGGCTCGCCACCGGTTTCAAACCGGTGGGCTTCATCGAGCTGGCCGCCGACGAAGGCCGCCTCGAGGAGTACCGCCGGGTGAGCACCTTCAACCGCTACTGCGGCATCGACGTGCACGAACTGTCGCCACGCGAGGTGGGCGAGATGTTCCCGCTCGCACGCACCGACGACCTGCTCGCCGGCTTCTACGTGGCCGAGGACGGGCGCGTGAACCCGGTCGACGTCACCATGTCGATGGGCAAGGGCGCCCGCCAGACCGGTGTGCGCATCGCGCCGGGCGTTTCGGTGGTCGACGTTCCGGTTGCCGGCGGCCGGGTGTGCGGCGTGGTCACCGATCACGGCACCATCGAGTGCGAGTACGTGGTCAACGCCGCCGGCATGTGGGCGCGCCAGCTCGGCGAACGCTCCGGCGTGTCGATCCCGCTGCAGGCGGCCGAGCACTACTACCTGATCACCGAGCACATGGAAGGCCTCGACCCCGCGTGGCCGGTCATCGAGGACCCGGCCAACTACGGCTACTACCGCGAAGAGGTCGGCGGGCTGATGATCGGCCTGTTCGAGAAGGAGTGCGCGCCGTGGAACGTGCGCGCGATCCCGCACGACTCGTCGTTCACCACCATCCAGCCCGACTGGGACCGCATGGGCCAGTACGTGGAAGCCGCGATGTCGCGGGTGCCGCGCTCGCTCGACACCGGCATCCGCACGTTCTTCTGCGGACCGGAGAGCTTCACCCCCGACCTGCGACCGATCATCGGGCCGGCGCCGGAGGTGCGCAACTACTTCGTCGCCGCCGGGCTCAACTCCATCGGCATCCTCACCGGCGGCGGCCTCGGCCGCCTGGTGGCGCACTGGATCGTCGACGGCGACCCTGGCGCCGACGTCACCGGCATGCACCCCGCTCGCCTGCAGCCGTACCAAGCCAACCCGGAGTATCGCCGCACGCGCACCGTCGAGTCGTTGGGCATGGTGTACCAGTGCCACTACCCCAACAAGTCGCTGCACACGGCCCGCGGCGCGAAGCTGTCGCCGCTGCACTCGCGGCTCGTGCAGCAGGGTGCGTACCTGCGCGACGTGAGCGGCTGGGAGAGCGCCGACTGGTACGCAGGGCCGGGCGCGACGCCGGACGCAGGGCCACTCACCTGGGGTCGACCCTCGTGGTGGGCGAACTGGGAGGCCGAGCACCGCGCCTGCCGCGAGGGCGTGGTCGTGATGGACATGAGCTTCATGTCGAAGTTCCGCGTGCAGGGTCGCGATGCGGGCGCGGTGCTCGACCGCATGTCCGGCAACACGGTCGACGGTGCGCCGGGCGAGATCACGTACACGCAGTGGCTCAACGAGCGCGGCACGCTGGAAGCCGACCTGACGGTGACCAAGCTCGACGACCGGTCGTTCTTCGTGGTCGCCACCGACACGGCGCACCGCCACGTCGAGTCGCAACTGCAGCGGGCATGCGCGACGGCGCACGCCTTCGCCACCGACGTCACCGGCGCATACGCGCAGATCAACGTGCAGGGGCCGCGGTCGCGC
>CAZWCU010000131.1:0-3672 GCA_964632715.1 uncultured Bifidobacterium sp.
GTTCGACGATGCCGCCGAGGTACATCACGGCCACCGTGTCGGCGATGTGGTGCACCACCGCCAGGTCGTGGGAGATCATCAGGTAGGTGAGGCCGAGTTGCTGCTGCAGCTCTTCCATCAGGTTGATCACCTGCGCCTGGATGCTCACGTCGAGCGCACTCACCGGTTCGTCGGCGACGATGAGCGACGGTTCGGCCGCGAGCGCGCGGGCGATGCCGATGCGTTGGCGCTGACCGCCGGAGAACTCGTGTGGGTAGCGATGCGCCGCACCCCGCGGCAACCCCACTGCGTCGAGCAGTTCGAGCACTCGTTGGCCCACCGCGGCACCGTGGCGGAGGGAGTGCGTCTTGATCGGCTCGGAGATGATGGACCCGACGTTCTGGCGCGGGTTGAGGCTGGAGTACGGGTCTTGGAAGATCATCTGCACGTGCCGGCGCGCCTTGCGCAGCTCCACGCCCTCCAACTTCGACAGCTCGATGTCGTCGAACGTGACGGTGCCGGTGGTGATGGGCACCAGGCGGACGATGGCCTTGCCGACGGTGCTCTTGCCGCACCCGCTCTCCCCCACCAGGCCGAGCGTCTCGCCGTCGGCGATGTCGAGATCGACGCCGTCGACCGCGCGGACGGCGCCCACCTTGCGGTCGAAGATGACCCCTTCGTAGATGGGGAAGTGCACGCGGAGGTCGCGAACGGTGAGCATCAGCCGACCTTCCACATGGATTCGCCCAGGGGCGCCGGGTTGACGCAGCGCACGAAGGTGTCGTCGAGCGCTGCCAGTGCCGGTGGGCCGCCGAGGCAGGCCTCGGTGACGGCCGGGCAACGTGGCGCGAACGCACAACCGTCGGACCAGTCGATGACGTCGCGGGGCGAACCGGGGATGGGCGTGAGCTTGCCGCCCACAAGGTCGAGGCGGGGCACCGAGGCGAGCAGGCCGCGGGTGTAGTGGTGGCGGGGCTGTGCGAACAGCGCGTGGCGCTCGCCGCTCTCCACGATGCGGCCGCTGTACATCACGTGCACCCGGTCGCACATGCCGGCGACCACACCGAGGTCGTGGGTGATGAGGATGAGCGCGGTGTTGCTCTCGGAGACGAGCTCGCGCAGCAGTTCGAGCACCTGCGCCTGGATGGTGACGTCGAGCGCGGTGGTGGGTTCGTCGGCGATGAGCACCGCCGGCTCGCAGGCCAGGGCCATCGCGATCATGACGCGCTGGCGCATGCCGCCCGACAACTGGTGCGGGTAGTTGTCGAGACGGCGCCGCGCTTCGGGGATGCCCACTCGATCCAGCAGCGCGGCAGCGCGGCCGGGCGCCTCGGTCTTGTTGCACACGTTGTGCCGGCGCAGCACTTCCGTGAGCTGGCGTCCGATGGTGAGCACCGGGTTGAGCGAGCTCATCGGGTCCTGGAACACCATCGCCACCCGGCGGCCGCGCACTGCCTGCAGTTCGCGTTCGCTGGCCTTGAGGAGGTCGGTGCCGTCGAGCGTGATGGCGCCTTCCACCTGCACACCCCGTTCGGGAAGCAGGCCGAGGATGGCCAGCGAGGTGACGCTCTTGCCGCTGCCGCTCTCGCCCACCACGCCGAGGGTCTCGCCGGCACGCACGGAGAACGAGACACCGTCGACGGCGCGAACGGGCGCAGTGCCGCGCGTGTTGAAGGTGACCTTCAGGTCGTCGACCACGAGCAGTGGTTCGTTGGTGTTCGAGATCCTGCTCATCGGCGCAACTTCGGGTCGAGGGCTTCGCGCAGTGCTTCACCGAACAGGTTGAAGCCGAGCACGGTGATGAAGATGACCACGCCGGGGATGATGCTCAGGTGCGGCGCCACGTTGAGGTAGCGCTGCGCATTGGCCAGCATGCGGCCCCACTCGGGTACGCCCGGGTCGGCGGAGCCGAGGCCGAGGAAGCTGAGTGCGGCAGCGTCGATGACGGCGGTGGCGAGCGCGAGGGTGCCCTGCACGATCATCGGCCCGAGCGAGTTGGGCACGATGTGCGACATCACCAGCGGGCGCCGACTGAGCCCGACGGAGGTGGCCGCGCTCACGTAGTCCTTCTGCCGCTCGGCCATCATCGAGCTGCGCAACAACCGGGCGAACAGCGGGATGTTGGGCACGGCCACGGCCACCATCACCGCCACTTGGCTCTGCCCCATGACGGCGGCGATGGACAGTGCGAGCAGCAGGCCGGGCACCGCGAGCATCACGTCGGTGATGCGCATGATGACGGAGTCGACCCAGCCGCCGAACGCGCCGGCGAGCAGGCCCAACGCGGCACCGATGGAGGCGCCGATGGCCAGCGAGACCACGCCGATGACCAGCGAGGCGCGGGCGCCGTAGAGGATGCGCGAGAGCATGTCGCGCCCACTCTCGTCGAGGCCGAGCCAGTGCTCGCGCGACGGGCCGGGCACCGACGACGGCCGGATCTGGTCGAACCAGGTGGTGGCACGCGGGTCGTAGGGCGCGAGCCACGGGGCGAAGATGGCGATGAGCACGAAGAAGACGATGACGCCGAGACCGACGAGTGCGACGCGGTTGTGGCGCAGCCGGTTCCAGGTTTCGCGCGAGAGGCTGGAGCCGGAGGTCTCGACGACCCGGTTGCCCATCAGCGATTGCAGGTGGTCCTGCACGGTGGCCATGGTCAGTGCACTCTGATGCGTGGGTCGATGACGGCGTAGAGCACGTCGACGGTGAGGCTGACGAGCACGAACACGACGGCCAGGAACAGCACGCCGCCTTGGATGACCGGGTAGTCCTTGTCGAGCACGGCGCCGCTGATGAGCTGGCCGATGCCACCCCACGCGAACACGGTCTCGGTGAGCACCGCGCCGGAGAGCAGCAGACCGGTCTGCAGACCCACGACGGTGACGATGGGCAGCAGCGCGTTGCGCAGCACGTGCCGGCGGTCGATGATGCGCCGCGACATGCCTTTGGCGCGCGCGGTGCGCACGTAGTCCTCGTTGAGCACCTCCAGCACGGAGGCGCGAGTGATGCGGGCGATGATGGCGAGCGGGATGGTGCCCAGAGCGATGCCGGGCAGCACGAGATGTTTCAGGGTGTCGCCGAGCGCACCCATGTCCATCGCGAGGATCGAGTCGATGGTGTTGAAGTTGGTGACGTGTTCGAGCTCTCGGGTGGGTTGCAATCGTCCGATGGTCGGGAACCAGTTGAGCTGCAGCGCGAAGATCCACTTCAGGATCTGCGCGAGGAAGAACACGGGGATCGACACGCCGGCCAGCGAGGCGATGACGGCGGTGTTGTCGACCCAGGAGCGCTCGCGCTTGGCGGCCGCGAAGCCGAGCGGCACACCGACGCAGATGGCGAAAGTCATCGCGGCCATCGCGAGTTCGATGGTGGCAGGGAAGCGGCGGAAGAGCTCGTCGGTGACGTCCTTGCGCAGCGTGATCGACTGACCGAACTCGAGCCGCGCCACGCGACCGAGGTACTTCACGTATTGCTCGAGCACCGGCTTGTCGAAGCCGTATGCGGCGTTGACCTGTGCCACCCGTTCGGGAGTGGCACGTTCACCCAGCAGCGCGGTGGCCGGCCCGCCGGGCAGCGCGCGCACCCACACGAACAGCAAGAAGCTCAACCCGATGAGGATCGGGATGAGCAGCAGCAAGCGGCGGAGGATGAACTTCAGCATGAGGAGCGGAGCTCCGTGCGGTGTGGGCCGCCGGC
>CAZWCU010000131.1:3772-12193 GCA_964632715.1 uncultured Bifidobacterium sp.
GCCTGCTCGCTCCGGAAGAACGTGCCGATGAAGTTGTCGGGATCGCCGTAGTCACCGGTCCAGCCGAGCAGGTAGATCTCGGCGTTGCCGGCGTCGACGTCGTCGAGGTAACCCGAACGCCACGGTGCGGTCTTCGGCTCGATGGTGAAGCCGACGGCTTCGAGGTCGGCGCGGAAGGCTTCGAAGTTGGCGGTGGGGTCCGGCATGTACGGACGGCTGACGTCACTCGGGTAGTAGAACTCGATGGTGAGGTCGGTGACGCCGCTCTCCGCGATGAGGGCCTTGGCCTTCTCCGGGTCGTAGCCGTACTGCGGCACGTCGGCGCTCCAGCCGAACAGTTCCGGCGGCATGAACTGGGTGGCCACTTCGGCACCTTCGGGGTACTTGGCCGTCACGAGCGCCTCACGGTTGAGGGCATACGCGATGGCTTCGCGGATCTTCGGGTTGTCGAGCGGTGCCTTCGCCTGGTTGAAGCCCACGTAGCCGACGTTGAACGCCGGGCGCAGCAGGATCTGGTAGCCACCCTCTTCGAGTGCGGCCACGTCGGCCGGATCGACCAGGTCGTAGCCCTGGATCTCGCCGGTCTCGAGTGCGGTACGGCGGGCGGGGCCGTCGGCGATCGGCTTGAAGATCACCTTGTCGAGCATCGCCTTGGTGCCCCAGTAGTTGTCGTTGCGGGCGATGGTGAGCTTGTCGCCGGGGGTCCAGCTCTCGAACACGAACGGGCCGGTGCCCACGGGGTGCTCGGTGCCGAACGTGCCGTCGAACGTGGGTGCGTCGTCGGTGCCGCCGACCTTGTCGGCCTCATAGGTGGTGAGGGCCTCGGGGCTGGCGATGACGAATGCCGACACGGCGAGACCACTGAGGAACGCGGCCGACGGAGCGGTGAGCGTGATGACAGCGGTGGCCGGGTCGGGTGCGTCGCAGCTCTCGTAGAGGCTGGGGACTGCACCGTCGGAGAAGCCGCCGAAGACGGTGCTCCAGTAGTACGACACGGCAGCGCTCTGCGCGACGCCGGTGAAGTTGTACCAGCGGTTGAAGTTGAAGCAGACGGCCTCGGCGTTGAAGTCGGTGCCGTCGTGGAACTTGACGCCGGTCTGCAGGTCGAAGGTCCACACGAGACCGTCGTCGCTGGCGGTCCACGACTTGGCCAGCAGCGGCTCGACGGCGGTGCCGCCGGCCTCGGTGGTGACCAGGGTCTCGAACAGCTGGTCGATGACGCGCAGCGACTCGCCGTCGCTCACGTAGGCGCCGTCGAGCACGACCGGATCGGACGAAGTGCCGAAGACGAGCGTGCCGCCGGCTTCGCCGCCACCGGTGGTCTCACCGGGTGCCGTCGTGTCGTCAGTGCTCTCGTCGTCGCCACCGCACGCGGCTACGGCCAATGCCGAGACGAGTGCAAGTGCTACCCATTTCTTTCCTTGTCGCATGTGGACCTCCCCTTCCATGGCCCCCGTCTGAACGGCGGGGGTGAATCGGGCCACCATAGCGTGTCGTGTCTTCCTGGGTTGGAACATCGCTGCCAGTGGCAGCACGCTCTGGAACGGTCCAGCTCAGGGGGTCACGGGGAGGTCGGTTCGCCCGCGATGGCGAACAGCGGACGCCACGCGGAGTCGGGTCCCACGGGGAACAGCGTCGACGGCGCCTCGCCCTGGTTGGGCCAGCGCGCCTCGTACGGCAGCCCGTCGAAGAGCACCTTGTCACCGGTCATGTAGAGCGGCTGCGGCGTCCAGTCGGGGTGTGTGCCAGGGGCGACGGTGGTCGGGGAGAACGGCTCGTCATCGGGGCTGACGGGGCCGAGCAGCGCCCACGGACTGTCCCACGGATTCGGTGTCACGGTCGACGGGTCGAAGCCCTGGGTGTACCACTTCGCCTCGTAGACCATGCCGCGTCGGACGATCTTGAAGCCGTCCGGGTACTGCGCGTCGGGGCGCCAGATCGGGTACGGGCTGGCGGCCGGGTCGTCGATGATGTTGGGCGGGTCGGTGACGGTGACCGAGTTGCCCTGCGGCAACGACGAGGTGCGGCCGACGAGCACGGTGAACACGCCGGCGAACGCGAGCGGGTCCTGCTCCACGCTGCTGCAGGTGTTGGAGAGCACCATCACGTCGGCGAACGACGGGCTGCACTGTGCGTCGCGGTTCAGCGACCAGATCGACACTCGGCCGAGACCTTTGGTCATCGCGAAGTCGGCGAGACCCTTGGCGTCGTCGAGTGTGAACACTTCGCCGACGATGTCGTTCTGACCGATCATCGGGGTGGCCCCGAGCATCGCCCAGCGCTGCGACTCGTCGAGCGTGACGCCCTGACCGCGGTAGATGTCGACGAGCTGTGCCGACGCGGCCTCGAGGGCCGACTTGGTCGCCGCCAGCATGTCGCCGGTCGGGGACTCGGCGCTGCCGAAGTTCATCGTCATCGCGTTCACGCCGGTGAGCACGACACCGCCTTCGAGGGTTTTGCTGACGAGCTCGATGCCGTCCGCGGTGAGGCCGCCGGTGGAGACGGGCAGCGTGATCCAGACGTCGAGCTGCTCGTCTGCTGCGGCACGCTCTTCCTGCACCGCTGCGATGGCCAGTGCACGACGCTCGATCGACGCTGCGTCGGCGATGTCGGCGTTCTCGATGTCGAGATCGATCGCGTGGAGGTCGTAGCGCTCGACCACGGAGCGGTATGCATCTTCGAGGTCTGCCTGGTCGGTGCACGCGTAGGCGAGCTCTTCGTTGGCCTGCCCGCCGAACGAGACCATGATCTCGCCGCCGGCGGCGCGCAACTGCGTGATGCGGCGGTCGAGCTCGAGGTCGGCGGCCGCCTGGTCGAGTGTGTAGGCGCCACCCCAGCTGGGTGTGCACGCATCGTCGGGGTCGGCCACCACGAACGCGAGCGCGATGTCGCGAGCGGGGTTCGATTGCGGGTTCTGGAACTGATAGGTCGGAGTGAGCGTCACGTCGATGTAGGGGACGCTCCACGACGTGTCGAGGATCGGGTCGGTCGCCTGCAGTTCACGAGCGCCGTACGCGACGCCGCCGCCGACGATGGCGACGATGCCCACTGCGGCGGCCACCCGCGACCACGAGAGGCGTTCCGTCGGCTCTGCCGGCAACTCCTCGAAGTGCTCCACTCCGTCGTCACTGCCTGCCACCGCAGCCGACTTGCCGCCGCGCTCCGCGGTTTCACTCGTGTGCTTGTTGCGCTTCAGACCCACCGAACTCCTGCTTCCGGACGCTGCGCGAGGCCGCGCGATGCCACCTGGATCATCGGCGGACCGCGCGGGAAACCTGAGAGTTTCTTGAATTTCCCTCATTTCGCGCGCGGCACCTGCCGATGTTGGAGAGCCGAGTCACCCGACGTTGGGGTGACGGCGTGTGAGTGCTGTCGGTAGGCGGCGGAAGAGAGACGGACGATGTCGAGCAAGCGGACGCGACGGGCGCACGGCGGGGCGCGTCGTCAGTGGGGCAGCGACCATCGGGATCAGCCGATCCCGGCCGTGGCGCCACCGATCTCCGATCGCAGGATCATGTTCGGCCGAATGGCGATCGTGCTGACGGTGTCGGCGTGGTTCGCGTACCTGTTCCTCACGATCATCCAGCAGTTCGTCGAGGGCGACGCGTCCAGCGCCCGCCTGGTGATCGAGGCGATCGTGTACATCGTGGTGGTCACCGCGCTGACGGCATCGGCGATGGCCTACCTCATCACTCGCATCGGCTTCTTCTACCGAGCTCGTGCGCATCGTCGTGAGCCGCGTGCCGAGATCGACCACTTCTTCACCCAGTCCGTCCCCACGGTGACGGTGCTGGTGCCGTCCTACCAGGAGGACGAGCGGGTCATCCGCACCACGCTGCTGTCGGCAGCGCTGCAGGAGCACCCACACCTGCGCGTCGTGCTGCTGATCGACGATCCGCCGAACCCCACGTCCGCCGGCGCCAAGCAGCTCCTCGACAACGCTCGCGCCCTGCCGGGCAAGATCGAGGCCGAGCTGTCGGTGCCGTTCACTCGCGTGGTCGAGGCGCTGGAGCACTTCGAGAACCTGCAGATGGGCGACCGCCAGTCGACCGCTGACGACATGCGTGAACTGGCGTCGCACTACGCGTTCTCCGCGGAGTGGCTGCGCGAGCTGGGGTCGCGTCAGGAGATCATCGACCACGCCGATTCGTTCTTCGTGGAGCACGTGTTGGGCGACCTCGCCGTCGACCTCGAGACCATCGCGGTGGCGCTGGGCGCCGGCGCCGACGAGGGTGCCAGCCTCACCACCGATCGACTGCTCGAGCTCTACCGCCGCCTGGTCGCCACGTTCCGCGCCGAGCTGACGAGCTTCGAACGCAAGCAGTACGTGTCGTCGTCGCACGCCGCCAACAAGGCGATGAACCTGAACAGCTACATCGCGCTGATGGGTGGCAGCTACCAGGAGATCGCGACGCCGCTCGGTCGCGCACTGGTGCCGTGCTCGCCGCGCCATGCCGACCTCACGGTGCCCGACCCCGACTACGTGCTCACGCTCGACGCCGACAGCGTGCTGCTGCCCGAGTACTGCGTGCGCATCCTGTACCTGCTCGAGCAGAGCGGTCACGCGAAGGTCGGTGTCGCGCAGACGCCGTACAGCTCGTACCCGGGTTCCGCCACGCGCATCGAGCGCATCTCCGGTGCCACCACCGACCTGCAGCACATCGTCCACCAGGGCATGACCCATTACGACGCCACCTTCTGGGTGGGTGCCAACGCGCTGCTGCGCAAGCGTGCGCTCGACGACATCGTCGAGATCGATCACGAGGGCAACTGGGAGATCAAGCGCTACATCCAGGACCGCACCGTGATCGAGGACACCGAGTCCACCATCGACCTCGGTGTGCACGGTTGGTCGCTGTACAACTATCCGGAGCGGTTGGCCTACAGCGCCACTCCCCCGGACTTCGGGTCGCTCGCCATCCAGCGTCAGCGGTGGGCCAACGGCGGCCTGCTCATCCTGTCCAAGCTGCGTGAGCAGTCGCGGGCACGGCGCGAGCGCGGCGAGCGCAACCGCTTCGGCGAGGTGTTCCTGCGTGTCAACTACATGGCGTCGATCTTCTGGTCGTCGCTGTGCCTGCTGATCCTGTTGATCTACCCGTTCAACAGTGGGCTGTTGAAGCCGGTGCTGCCGTTGATCGCGCTCCCCTACTTCCTCATGATGGCGAGCGATCTGCGGTACTGCGGCTACAAGCGGCTCGACGTGCTGCGCATCTACGGGTTCAACCTGATCCTGCTGCCGGTGAACCTGTCGGGCACGTTCGCGTCGGTGCTGCAGCTGATCACCGGCGAGAAGAGCTCGTTCAAGCGCACGCCGAAGGTGCGCAACCGCACGTCGGCGCGCGCGCTGTTCATCCTCACGCCGTGGGCGTTGATCGTCTACTCCGCGTACAACGCGGTGCTCGACGTGCAGCGCCACCAGTGGGGCCACCTGTTCTTCGCCGCGCTCAACGCGTCGCTCGCGCTCTACGCGATGGTGGCGTTCGTGGGCATCGGCAACAGCATCGTCGACCTGTGGCTGCAGCTGCGCGGTTGGCTCTACAAGCCGACTGCACCGAAGGCGGTGCCGGTCGCCAAGGGCGCCGCTGCCATCCAGACTCCGTCGGGAGCGCTGGGCGACTGGGCGTCGGTGCTGCACACCGGCACGGTCGGGGGCAGCACGCGAGTCACCGCCACTCCTCTGCGCACAGCCTCACCGGAGGCGACCGTGGAGCCGAGTGCGCCGATGTACCGTCGCCGTCCCGCGGCCGGCTCGAACCAGCGCTCCGAGGTGTACGAGGAGTACACGTTCTTCACCGTCTTCCAGCCGATCATCGACCTCTCCACGGAACGCACCGTCGGGTACGAAGCCCTCACCCGCTTCGCCGACGGCCAGTCGCCGCAGCAGAGCCTTGCCGCAGCCGACAAGGCCGGCATCGGCGTCGAGCTCGATGCTGCGATCGCGCATGCGGCGCTCGTGTCGGCGCAGGCGCTGCCGTCGGGCACATGGCTGGCCATCAACGCGTCGGCCGGACTGGCCGCGCAGGCAGAGCTGTTGGCCGGGATCGCCGCACAGGCGCCGTGCCCGCTGGTGATCGAGGTCGACAGCTCGGTCGACCTGGCCACGCTGGTCGACGGCCCGTTGGGGAACCTGCCCGGCGTGATGATCGCGATCGACGACGCCGGCGCCGGCTACGAGAGCCTGGCGCGCATCGAGAAGGTGAAGCCATCGTTCATGAAGCTGCACCGCGACGCGGTCACCGGCATCGAGAACGACCCGGCGCGCCGCACGTTCGTGAAGACGCTCGTCACGTTCGCCGACGAGTACGGCTGCAAGATCATCGCCGAGGGCGTGGAGACCGAAGCCGAGCGCGATGCGTTGCGCGACGCGGGCGTGCACCTCGGCCAGGGCTACTTCGTCGGGCGTCCGGTGCCGATCGATCGCATGCGCAGCGACATCTCCCAGCAGTAGGCACTCGCCGTTCGAAGCCGGCTGCCAACACGGCTACTGTTCGGCATTCGCACGTGCTGAGGGAGACGGTGTCATGCGGGACACTGACGTTCGCCGACCGGTGGCTTCACCAGCGCGGCACGACATGCCGTTCGTCGAGGGCATCCGCGCGCTGAGTGCCACCTACGTGGTCTTCCACCACATCTGGCAGTTCGCCATCTCCAACCCGGCGAGCCCACCGCCCTCCTGGTTCAAGGTGGTCAACGTGTTCGAGTTCGGCGCGCTCGGTGTGGCCGTGTTCGTGGTGGTCTCCGGTTACTGCCTGATGCTGCCGGTGATGGCGCAACCGGGCGAGCAGTTGCCGGGTGGTGTGCGCAGGTTCGCGACCCGTCGGACGTTGCGGATCGTGCCGCCGTACTACGCCGCGCTCGTGGCGACGAGCGTGCTGCTGTTGTCGTTCGGAGATCTGCGAGCGCCGTCGGGTACGCCGCAGGACATCACGCTGCCGACCTTCACGTGGTCGAAGTCGCTGGCGCACGTGTTCATGATCCACAACTGGTCGGAGGACTGGCGGTGGGGCATCAACCCGCCGCACTGGAGCGTGGCGCTCGAGTTCCAGATCTACTTCGTCTTCGCCCTGTTGCTGCTGCCGGTGTGGCGTCGGTACGGGCGCAGCGCATCGGTCGGCCTCGGGTTTGCGATCGCGCTGCTGCTGTTCGGTCTGGGCTACGGCTTCGCCGCGCCGTGGATGCTCGGGCTGTTCGCGGTCGGCATGCTGGGCGCCGCGCTGTCGGTGAGCACTCCGCGCCCGGAGCGCATCTTCGGTGTCGGCTGGGGGCCGGCGGCACTCGTGGCCGCGCTGGCTGTGCCGGTGGCCGTGGCCGGCGCGCACAAGGTGACCACCGGCGATGCGGCATCGATGATCGGCGACGTCGCCATCGGAGTGGCCACGATGCTGTGCCTGGTGTGGCTGTCGCACCGACACCTCGCAGAACCGTCGTCACCTTCGCTCGTCGGCAGCGCCCTCACCCTGCGACCGGTCCGCTTCCTGGGCGCCATCTCGTACAGCACCTACCTGCTGCACTACCCCATCGTCGCCGCGGTCACCATCCTGTTCGTCGGCGACCTCGACCTGGGAGTGCCCGCCACCTTCGCGCTCATCGCACTGGTCTCGTGGCCGATCATCCTCGTGGTCTCGGTGGTCTTCCACCGCCTGGTCGAACGTCCAAGCCGTAGTCACCGCCCGCCCGCCGCCTGAGTGGGTGTATGTCGGCAGGGTGAACGTTCGGTTCGATCGCAGATGGTCGATCGCGTGGGCGACCAGCATTGTGTGCATCCACCCGCGTCTCGTTCGTGCGAGACCACTTCAGGAGGAGGACATCATGCTCAAGTGCACCAACGTCCGCCGCAACAACACGGTGAAGGTGACGTTCGCGTTGACGGCTGACGAGGTCGACCAGCCGGTCTCCGTGCTCGGCGACTTCAACGACTGGGACCCGGCGGCCCACCCGCTCAAGAAGCGCCGCAACGGAACCGTCAGCGCCACCGTCGAGGTCGCCGCCGGCCAGTCGATGCGGTTCAAGTACCTCACGGCCGACGGCGCGTGGTTCTGCGACCCCGAGACCGACACCGTCGAACACGACGAGTACCACATGATCGATTCCCTGCTCGTCGTGTAGGTCGGCGGGTCAACCCCAGGTTCCGACGCGCACGAATCCGAGTCCGGCGAAGAGGCGCTCGGAGGGAGCGTTGCCGTCGGTGATGGTCGCCCCGACCTCTGTGACGCCGGCGTCGGCGAGCGACCGGAGCGACACGGTGACGATGGCCGTTCCGAGCCCTTGGCCCTTGTGGGATGCGGCGGTCGCCACCGGGTCGATGTAGTGCCGACCGTCGACGACCACCACGAGCGACATGGCCACCAGCTCGTCGTCGTGTTCGCAGACCACCGAGTGCTCCCACTCCATCGTCTCGAAGTAGTGGTCGATCGCCTCCAG
>CAZWCU010000132.1:0-12108 GCA_964632715.1 uncultured Bifidobacterium sp.
TAGAGCACGGGACTCATAATCCCTCGGTCGTGGGTTCGACACCCACCCGCCCCACCGAACCTCTCAACCCCCGAGCCGGCGCGCCTACGACGCGTTCGCTGATCGAGCTTTGTGTCATGCCCTTCACCACCATCGTTCGTGGTGGAGACATGACGCGAACGGGGGATTGCGGCCGGGATGGTCCCTGAACTGCGGCGGAGGGTGGTTCTACACTTCGGGCAACCAGACCGCTGCGAGTCGCTCGCGGCTGGAGTCGAAAGGTCCGATCATGATTCGTGGTCTGCTCGCCATCGCTGCGATCTTCCTGATCTCCACGTTCCCCGCGACGTGGCTGCTGATGTTGTTCGTCGGCAACATCGCACCGGGCATCGGCCTCAGCTACTGGGGTGCACTGCCGCTGGGCATCTTGGTCTCGACGCTCATCACCGGCGCCGGTTCGTCCACCGTCTACCACCCCTGATGCACATCGGCCGCGAGCTCGTCGGGCAGCCGGAACCGGACTGAAGCCACGCCGGGTTCGGCGGGTTCCACCGTCGCGCCCGCCGCTCGGATGGCGCCGAGCAGCGGCACGCTCTCCCACATGACCGTCGCCGTAAACGTGGTGATGCGGTGTTCGCGCGCGACGGCCACGAGGTCCCACAACAGCAGGGAACCGATCCCGCGGTTCTGGTAGTCGTCGAGCACCAACACCGCAGCTTCGGCGGCGCTCGGCTCGTCGCGGCTCCGTGCGTACCTGGCGACACCGACGCCGGGCTCGCCGGGTTCGTCGAGCGCGAACGCGGCGAGCGCGAATCGGTCGTCGTAGTCGAGGTCCATCAGCTGGTCGAGCTGGTGCGGTGACAGCCGGTCCGGCGCCGCACCGAAGCGCGACCGACGCGACGCCGGCGACACCTTCGAGTAGCCGGCCTCCAGCTGCTCACGGTCGGTCGCCAGCAGCGGCCGCACGAGGATCCGTTGGCCGTTGCGCAGGACGTGCATCTTCGCGGGCTCGATGAGCCGCCGCCGCCGAGGCATCGCCGATCACTCCGTGTAGATCGCGTCGATGAAGCCGGCGTAGGTCTTGGCGACGATCGCCCGCCGCACCTTCATCGTCGGCGTCAGCTCGTCGGCCTCGATGCTCAGATCGTTGGGCAGGATGACGAACTTGCGGATCGACTCGGCATGCGAGACCGATCGATTGGCGTCGTCGACGGCCAGTTGGATGACCGACCTCAGCCCCTCGGCCTCACGGAGGTCGGCGATCGACTCGCCGTCGTGACCGTGCTCCTTCGACCACAGCTCGAAGGCTGCCTCGTCGATCGTGATGAGCGCGGCGATGAACGGCTGCTGATCGCCGACGACGACGGCCTGGCTGATCAGCTCGTGACTGCGCAAGCGGTCCTCCAGCGGCGCGGGCGCCACGTTCTTGCCGGCAGCCGTGACGAGCAGCTCCTTCTTGCGTCCGGTGATCCGCAGGTAGCCCTCTGCGTCGATCTCGCCGATGTCGCCGGTCATGAACCAGCCGTCGGCATCGAACGCGCTGGCGGTCGCGTCGTCGTTGTGCCAGTAGCCCTTGAACACCTGCGGACCCTTGGCGAGGATCTCGCCATCGGCAGCGATGCGGATGGACGTGCCGGCCACCGGTCGACCGACCGTGCCCGGCTTCCACGCGCCCGGCCGATTGACGGTGAGCGTGGGTCCGGTCTCGGTGAGGCCGTACCCCTCGTACACATCGAGGCCGATGCCGGCGAAGAAGTGGGTCAACCGCTCACCGAGCGGCGCGCCACCGCTGAACGCCAATCGCAGGTTGCCGCCCAGGGCGGCACGCACCTTGCCGTACACGAGCCGGTCGAACACCGCGTGGCCCGCACCCGTCCACGGCATCACCCGACCGGCTGCTCGTTCGTGCGACCAGCGAATGGCGACGTCGGCGGCGCGGTCGAAGATCCACCCCTTGTGCTCGGCATGTGCGTGGTGACGCGCGGAGTTGAACACCTTCTCGAAGATCCGCGGCACCGCGCAGATGACCGTCGGCTGTGTCAACGCGAACTCCTCCGGCAGGTGCTGGATGTCGGTGGCGAACGCCTCCTGGCAGCCCGCCTCCATCACGAACAGCGCGGTGGTCTTGGTGAGTGTGTGAGCCAGCGGCAGGAACAGCAAAGCGCTGTCGTCGGGTCGCAGCGCGGAGCCGATGGCGTCGAGGCTCTGCACCACGTTCGTCCGCAGGTTGCGATGCGTGAGCATGCATCCCTTCGGCCTGCCGGTGGTGCCCGACGTGTAGACGATCGTGGCCAACGCATCGATGTCGAGCGCCGCCAGCCGTTCGTCGATCGCCTCGTCGCCGATGTCCGGGCCGTCGTGCTCGAGCTGGTCGAGTCCGCCCTCGTCGATCGTCACCAGCCGCCGACAGTCGGGGAGGAGCGACGACATCTGCTCGTACATCTCGCGCATCGCGGGTGTCTCGACGACGAACACCACCGAGCCGCTGTCGCTGATGATCCATTGCACCTGTTCGGCCGACGACGTGTCGTAGATCGGCACGGTCACACCGCCGGCGTGCAGGATCGCGTAGTCGACGAGCAGCCACTCGAACCGAGTGTGCGACATCAGCGCCACGCGGTCGCCGGGCACCACTCCCGCGGCGACCAGGCCCTTGGCCAGCCGCCGTACTCGCGCGGCGAAGTCGCCCACCGGCACGTCGACGAACTGGTCGCCGTCGCGTACGGCGGCGATTGGGTACGTGGGGTCGTTCCCGGCCAGTCGCAGCAGCGGGCGCAGCAGATGCGCCTCCCTCGGCAACGGGTCGAGCGGCCCTCCCTCGATCACGATCACGGGAAGCTCCTTCGTTCGAGTTCATCGTGCGCCGACGAGTCCCCGGCGGCCAGGGTCGCAGGTCACAGCCGCGATCTGCCCTGTGAGTCATGCCGTTGCCGACGATTCCTCGCTCAGGGCATGACACAAAGGGGAGAGGCGGGCGCGGAGGGGCTTGACGAAGGCTTGACGAACGGGGACGGGTGAGCGGTATCTCGTCCGCGGCGGACGGCTCTGTGGGGTACCCCAAGCAACCTCGGAAGGAGGGGTCCCCACATGAATCATGAAGAGATGCAGGCCAAAGCAACCGTCCGGCCCGTCAAGGAACGGATCGAGGACGAACTGCTGAAGATCCCTGGCGTCACTGCCGTCGACATCGCGTTCAAGGAGACCGACGGCAAGAAGACCGACCAGATGGCCATCGTCGTGCACGTCCGTGAGAAGAAGCCGAAGCGAGCCCTGAAGGCAGGTGAGACGATTCCGGCGGAGATCGACGGCATCCCCACCGACGTCATCGAGGAGGACATCGTCCCGTTCCCGCAGATGATGGCGGTGGCCGACCTCGCTCCGTTCATCGATGCTGCGGCGTACGCCACGCTGTCCGGCGGCATGAGCATCGGGCCCTGTCGCTCGATCTACAAGACGCCGCCGGAGGTGCCGGCAGCCGGCTACTACGTGTTCGTCGGCACCCTCGGGGTGATGGTCACGGATCGTGTCACTGGCGCACACATGGCGCTCACCAACTTCCACGTGGCTGCCGTCGACACCGGCTGGGCCGTGGGCAACACGATGACCCAGCCGTCGCTGGTCGACGGTGGGGCGTGTCCCGCCGGCGACTTCGGCACGCTCACGCGTGCACAGCTCACCGACCAGGTGGACGGTGCCGTGATCTCGATCAACGCCGGCAAGGCCACGGAGTGCTCGATCCTGCAGATCGGCGACGTGGCCGGCACGGTGGCTCCCACGCAGGGTCCGATCCGCAAGCGCGGCCGCACCACCGAGCTCACCTACGGCACCGTCATCTCCACCGACGTGACGCTGTCGCTCGACTACGGCGACGGGATCGGCACCCGCACCCTCAGGCACCAGATCCGCATCGAAGCCGACCCTGCGCACAACGTGTCGTTCGGCAAGGGCGGCGACTCCGGCTCGGTGATCGTCGACGACCAACGTCGCGTGATGGGGCTGTACTTCGCCGGCAACCGGGCCACGGCCACGGTGCCGGAGGGCAAGTTCGGCTACGCGAACCCGATCCAGGTGGTGCTCGACACGCTCAACGTCGACATGTGCACAGCAGGCCCGACGCCGGTCTTCTCGAAGCCCTTCATCGTCTGCGGCGGCGTGCAGAGCCGGATCATCGCCTGCGACTTCGTGACCAAGCTGAAGGTGAGCTGCTACGACTGGAAGAGCAAGCTGATCGCCTGCGACGTGGTCACCAAGCCGTTGATCAGCTGCCTCGACATCCAGAGCCGGCTGATCGCGTGCGACGTGGTGTCGCGACCGAAGTACAAGTGCGTGCAGCCCAGCAAGCTGATCGTGTGCGACCTCGTCACCACCGCAGTGGCGTGCGATCTCACCACGAAGGTGCGCATCGTCTGCGAGGGAGTGGCGACCGGCCCCGGCTGCGACCCCACGACCTGGCCCCAGGACCGCAACCCGTTCGAGCGCTATGGAGGAGGTGCGCAGAGCAACGACGATCAGTTGAGCGAGGCGTACCTGCAGGGCTACCTGACGGCGCTCGCCGAGCTCACCGACGATGACTCGGACTCCTGAACCACAGGTTGCGGACGGCAGGGCTGTCGCTCGACAGCACCTGCTGGACGAACTGGTTGCCGCGGGCCTCGTGCCCGCGGCAACCAGCACGGCGGGACGGGTGCACTGCGTCGACACCTCGCGTTCGAACCCGTCGTTCCTCGTGACGGTCGACGGTGCGCCGACACTGTTCGTGAAGTCGCAGACCGCCTCGATCTACGGCGACGCGAAGTCGACGCTGGCGCACGAGACCGTGGTGCAGCGGATGCTCACCGCCGACCCCGCCACCTCGTCGCTCGCGCCGCGAGCGATGCGCTTGCTGCCGACCGGCGTGTTGGTCAGCGAAGCCGTTGCACCGGCGATCGGATACGGCGAGGCGATGCTGTCGGCCCGTTCCGTGCACAGCGCCCGTCAGCTCGGCGTCGCCATCGCACGATTGCACCGCAGCACCACCGACTGGTGCCTGCCACAGCGCATGCCGTGGGTCATCGACGTGGACCACGGGTGGTCGCTGGGAGTGGAGCACGATGCGATCGATCGGATTCAGGCAGAGGTGTTCGCCGACGACGTGCTGCTGCCCGCGCTGCACCAGGTGCGCGACGACTGGCGAGCGACCTGTGTGATCCATGGCGATCTGAAGTGGGACAACGTGATGGTTCGCCACTCCGGCGAGGTCGTGCTGGTGGACTGGGAGCTCGCCGCCACGGGTGACCCGCGGTGGGACATCGCTGCCCTTTGCGCCGCGCACCGCACGGCGGGGGCGCTCGACGCGCAGTACTGCGACCCGTCGGCCATGCGCCACCTGCTGGCGCTGATCGCCGGCGCCTACGAGTTCCACGGCGGCGACCCCTGGAACGCCGACGATCTGCGCCCGTGGGTGAGCGCACGCCTCGTGGAGCACGCAGTGCTGCTGGCAGTGACTCGTCCTCAGTACGCCGAGGCGCCCGAGCTGCTGATCGCGCTCGCTCGCCGACTGGCCGGAGGGTCGGAGCCATGGTGACCGTCGCCGCCGCCATTGCAGGTCCGTCGGCCGACATCGAGCGCGGCGCGGCGCACGCGTCGCAGCTCGCTGCGCAGGGCCTCGGCCACGTCGAGCTGAGCCGGGCGTTGTACCACGACTGGTACCTCGGCACTGCTGCGTTCGACTCCGCACCTGTCGAGGTGCCGCCGATGGTCGAGAGCCTCGCCGGCAGCTTCCGAGCAGCCCACGCGGGCAGTCGCGCGTTCGAGTCGGGCTGGACCGTGGCCGACGTCGGACGCGACGGCACGTCGGTGGTGCGGCTTGGCGATCGGCAGCGACTGGCGCGCTCCTCGTCGCTGATCGCGTCGGGTGGGTTGCTGCCGCGAGCAGGCGATGTCGTCAGGGTCCGTCGGCTGGTCGACGACGTGCCGACACCGGGCGGCTTCTGGCACACGTTCTCGGACCGCGCCGCGCTCGACATGAGTGGTCGGCTCTCCCGCGTGTACTGGAACACCACGCCCGCCTCGGCGGTGAGCGTGGTCGCCGCGTTGACCGAACTGCTCGTCGACTCGGATGTGGGGTGGCAGCTGAAGTGCCTCAGCACACCCGACCTCTACGCGCGACCGGACAGCACGGTGCTGTACCTCCTGCACGGCGACCTGTGCACTCTCGCGGGCGTCCTGAGCGACGTTCATCGGTCGTTGCAAAACGGGCTGGCGGTCGGTACGCCGGCACTCACGCGACCGCTCGGGCGCGGGGTGGCGTGGGCAGCGCAGCCGCCGAACGGCGACAGCTTCGGCGAACACCGCTGCGGGCTGCTCGCCCGCGCCGCACTCGAGGGCGGCGACCCGAGCCAAGTGGCGGAGCGATTCGCTTCGCACCTCGAGGCAGCCGACATCATCGACCCGGCCGCACCGCACCGATCCCGAGACATGGAGGAGCCCGAGTGGACACCATCGCCGTGAAGCCGTCGACCATCCGCATCCGCGAGCGTTGCGACGAACTGACGCGCACCGCAGTGCTCGAGGACGGATGTGCCCAGTGGGTGGGCGCGGAAGTCCGCGGCAACGACGAGCGGTGGGAGGTCGTGCACGCGCCGATCGACGCGTCGCTCTACTCGGGCACCGCGGGAATCGCCGCGGTGCTGTCGCGGGTGGACGCCGACCGGTATGGCGAGCTGGCTCGCTGGGCCGCGAGGCAGGCGGTGGCCGACTGGCACCGGCTGCCGGCCGACGGAGCGTTCGCCGGTCGCGCCGGCGCCGCGCTGGCGGTCAGCCGCGTGGGCGCGCGCCTCGGCGACACCCAACTGGTCGCGGCGAGCATGGCGGCCCTGGAGCAGCTGGCGCCGCGTGCGGACGTGTCGCTCGCCGGCGACCTCGTCGCCGGTGCTGCCGGCACGCTGCTGGCACTGAGCGCCGCCATCTCCGACGGTGCCGCGTGGCTCACTCGCGACGCAGTTGCGTTGGGCGACCTGGTCATCGGCGCCGGCCACCGCACGCCTGCGGGGCTGTCGTGGACCGAGCCGGGGGAGGAAGCGCTCTGTGGTCTCGCGCACGGCGCGTCCGGCGCGGCGCTTGCGCTTGTGGAGCTGTGGTCGGTGACCCGGCACGACCGCTTCGCCGACGCAGCACTCGACGCGGTGCGCTTCGAGCGCGCATGGTTCGAGGAGGTGGGCGTGTGGCCGGATCTACGGCACCCGCACGCCACACGCACGGAGGCTCGAGACCACGCGGCCTCGATGTGGTGCCACGGCGCCGTCGGGTGCGGACTGGTCCGCTTGCGGATGACCGAGCTCCTCGGCGACGACGCGTGCCGCGCCGAGGCGGGCGCCGCGGTGCGTCAGGCCGTCGCCGACGCGCAGCGGGCGTTCGCGAGTGGCCGTGGCGCGGCGCGGGGTGTGACGGTCTGCCACGGTCTTGGGGGCACGGTCGACCTGCTGATGGAGGCGGCCGGTGTGCTGCGCGAACCGGCGCACGCGGACGCCGCCGAGTTGCTGGTGACGATGGCGATCGACGAGATCGGCAGCGACGAGTGGCCGTCGGGTGTGAACGGCGGCGGCTGGGCACCGGGTCTGATGCAGGGCGTCGCCGGCGAGATCGCGGTGCTCCACCGAGTGAGCGGCGAGAGCGGCTCGCCCTCGTGGTGGCCCTGACTCGTTCGATCAGATCAAGAGCCGCGTGCTGAGCTGATCTCGCGCTGCCGGGTTCAGCCCACGCGGTCGAGGCACTCGTCCTCGATGTCGGTGACGTCGGCCAGCACATCGCCCGTGCGATCGAATCCGTTGAGCTGTTCGATGGTGAACCGTGCGAACGTCTCGACGGCGATGCACTCGGCCAACGCCGGCTTGCCGCTCAGCTCGATGCGGCTCTCCAGCTCGCCGGACCGACCGAAGAAGTGGTCGATGGCGCCGGCGCTGGGCACCGGCTGGCGAGCGTTCGGGCCGGGGTCGCACACCGAGACGTAGAGGTGCACGCCCTCGCGGGCGAACAGGGCGTTCGATGCAGCCGGGCGGGCCAGTGCCCACCCCTGCAAGGCGGCCTCGAGCCGGTCGGCGTCGTCGCGGCTGTCGGCCACCACGTGGAGGTCGGCGCACACGCGCTCGTCGAGCGTGTACACGGTGTACCGGTCGTTGCCCCACCCGTCGGCTGCCGCGAGGGCATCGAACACGGTCGACGCGGTGGCGGCCAGCATGAACAGGCCGGCCGGGCCCAACTGGCTGGAGAAGTGCACGTCGGCCTCGCTCGGCGCCGGCGGATCGCTGACCGGTTCCAGCGGATCCGGTCGCTCGTACTTGCCGGTCGGCAGGCTCACCTGGTCGAGGGCGGCCGGGCGGGCCGAGGTGAACGCGGCGGTCAGTCGCTCCGGGTCTCCGTCGAGCGCGGCGACGAACGCGCCACCGAGCAGTTGACCCGAGCTGCGCAGTGCTCGGTAGGCGAGGGGCACCTCGGCCACCTGCGTCACGAAGGTGTCGGTGAGCTCCGCGGACTCGAGGCGGTAGTCGATCGCCTCGTCGGCGTCGAGGTCGTCGATGTACTGCGTGCGCACCCACAACGCGTGCCCGACGCTGACGGCCTGCAGCACCTGCACGTCCTGCGCGGACGTGGCAGCGTTCATCGACTCGATGACGTGGAAGTGCTGGTCGTCGAGCGCCTGCGTCAGGGCGACCGCCAGTTCCGTGCGCAACGACGGCCCGAGGGTGGTCTTCTCGCTGCTGGCGTTGATGGCAATGGCGTTGTCGGTGCCGAGCCAGGTGACCGGGTAGGGCACGCTGCCGTTCAGTGCAGCGTTCGCCTCGACCAGCGACACGTCGCCCGCCCAGAGACCCAACGCACGCCCGGACGCTGCCCGCACCGCGGCATCGTCGAGCTCCGTCTGCGTGAGCTCGGACGGTTCGCCGTTGGCGAGCGTGGTGTACTTCGCGTCGTTGGGCACGAAGAGGATGTCGACCTCATGTTCGAACTCGAGTCCCGTGGTGCGCTCCACGAACTCGGCGACGGGCGCGACGTTCTCGGGCCAGCTGATCTCGGCCGATTCGTCGGCGAACGGGGCCCACCGGTGCAAACCCCATGCGCCCGCGCTCAGGGCGACGATGCCGACGACGAGCGCGAGGCCGATCCAGGTGCGCCGCCGCGACGTCTGGCGTGCCATGGAGTTCGGTCAGTCGTCCTGGTGCTCGATGGCGTCGAGGAACGCCTCGACGTCTTCGTCCTCGCCACCGACGAGCCAGATGACGAGGTCTTCGTCGTTGCCTTCCTCATCCTCGTCGCGCCACGGCAGCATGCCCTCCACGCTGTAGCGGTCGACGGTGATGTCCTCGTCGTCGTCGTCGCCCACGGGAGCGACGATGGCCAGCTCGACCTCGGCGTCGGGTGGCTGATCCTTCAGCATGTCGATCAGTTCGCTCACTCGCATGATGTGCCTTTCGTCCGGGCTGTGTGGTGGTTCAACGGGTGGGGATCAGTCGTCGCCGAGCCAGCGGCCGGCACAGTCGAGCAGGTAGAGGCTGACGTCGCGGCACTTGTCGAGCGTGTCGCAGAACGCCTTGTCGTCGGCCAGGTACACATCGGCGAGGTCGATGGGGATGCGAGCGAGAATGGACAGGCTGCGCTCGGGGGCGTCGGTGACGCTGGCGAACGAGTCGATGGCCGACACCTCCAGTGGCAGAGAGATGCCGCCGACGCCCGCCATCTCGGTGGCGAGCACCAGCAGGTCCGGAGGGTGGGGCAGTGGCGGCAGGGTCCAGGTGAAGATGAGCGGGAAGGTGAAGCCGGTGGGCGGGTCGCCGTCGGGGTCGTCGAGCTTCACCACTTCGTCCTCGAACCCGAGCAGTGCGCGGGGGTCGACCTCCAGCGAGAGGTGCAGGTCGATGGGGCCGCTGCACGCTTCCTCGGGGTGCAGGTCGACCTCCCACAGCTGGCGCAGCGAGTAGGTCTCGACGAAGTGCCGCTCGTCGTGCACGTGAAAACCGTGGTCGACCGCGTGGCCCTTCAGGTCGGCCACGAAACCGGCAACATCGATGACGGCCACGAGGTTCCTTTCCGAGTGCAGCGGGGCGACTGCCAGCGACACTACCGTGCGGAGCCGATGAACCCTGATCGTTTGAGCCTGCTCCACGAGGTTGCCGATGCCGTCGCTCAGGCCTTCGCCGAGCAGCTCGATTTCGGGCCGTCCGGTGTTCGCGAGGGGCAGTACGCGCTCGACGTGACCGCCAACGATGCGGCCCTGTCGGTGCTGCGCCGCGCCGGTCTCGGGGTGCTGTCGGAGGAGAGCGACTTCGAGCCGGGCAGCACCGGTGAGGTGGTGATCATCGACCCGATCGATGGCAGCACCAACGCCAGCATCGGCGTTCGTTACTTCGCCACGGCGATGTGCATCGTCGACGCCGATGGCCCGTCGGTCGCGATGGTCGCCAACCAGGCAACCGGCGAGCGCTACTGGGCGGTGCGTGGTGGCGGTGCGTGGTGTGACGGGGTGCGCATCGGGCCCACCCGCTGTGTAGACGTGAGCGACAGCATCATCGGGATGAATGGGCTACCGCCCTACCCGCTCGGCTACCGCCAGAGCCGGGTGCTCGGCGCGGTCGCGCTCGACCTCTGTCACGTGGCCGCGGGCGTGTTCGACGGCTACGTCGACTGCGTGCAGGAGGCGCACGGGGTGTGGGACTACGCCGCGTCGGTGATGATCCTGCGCGAGGCCGGCGCGCAGGTAGTGGATCTGCTCGGTCGCGAGCTGATCGTGCTCGATCAGGAGGCTCGCCGGACGCCGATCGCAGCTGGCACCCCCGAGCTGCTGGAACAACTCGTCGCCGCACGATCGGGAATGAACAGCTGATCTGTTGCGAAGCGTGCGGATACGCTGAAGGTCCCGTTCCACGGGCGCATAGCTCAGTTGGTTAGAGCGCTTCCCTTACAAGGAAGATGTCGGGGGTTCGAGTCCCTCTGCGCCCACTTAATACCAGGTCAGACACCAGAACGGACGGATCTGGCGCCATCCGGAAGTGCTGAAAGGTTGACTACAGCGCTTCCCGGAGCACATAGTAGGAGTCGTGACCACAGACGTGTTTGACGCCGACCTCGTCCGCTGGAAGAGACAATGGACCAGGTCAGGTCACGCTAAGACCACGCTCGATGAGTACGCCCGGCAGGTCCGCGCCTACCTCCGATGGTGTGCCGAGAGGGGGGTGGACAGCGCTTCCCTGAGGGCCGCCGACGATTTCATCGATTGGATGACGGAGCAGCACGGTCAAACGGCACGCACGGCAGCTCGTGCACTGCGCGCCTACGGCAGGTTCTTGGTGTCCGATGAGCAGGTTCCACCGACCCCAGGAGCGAAGCAGGGCCGCGACTCGGGGCCGTTCCACCGTCTCCAGCTTCCCGTCGAGCCTGCGCCCCTCAGGGCACCGATGGCGACCGATGACGACCTGGCGCGCCTACTCGCCACGTGCAAACCAGCGACAGGTCGTAACGCTCACCAGTTCGCCGCGTGGGACCACCTCAGGGACAAGGCGATCCTCCTCGTGCTGGCCCACACCGGCATGAGACGCGGCGAGGTTGCGTCGATGTCGATCGATGATGTGGATCTCGTCGGCGAGGTGATCACGATCCCCGTCACCAAGGCCAAGCAACCGCGCCGCATCGCTCTGCATCCCGACGCCGCAGGAGCGATCCAGCGCTACCTCCGATCCAGCTCGAAGGATCGGCCACCCGACGAGCGAGCGTTGTGGCTCAGCATCACCAGCCGCCCGATGGCCGCGATGACTCCGGGCGGGGTTGGCCAGATGGTCGATCGACGTGGCCGGGCCGCTGGAGTCGATGTGAGGGCGCATGCCCTCCGCCGCCGTCACTCAGGCCAGTGGATGTCGCGTGGAGGCAGCGAAACCGGTCTGATGGCCAACTCCGGCTGGAAGAGCACAGCGATGATCCAGAGGTACTCCAAGGACATGCTGGAGGCCAACTCGATCGCCGAGGCTCGGCGCATGTTCGACGCCCCGTAGGCTCCGCCGATGGCGAGCGAGCGCAGCGGCATGTCTGCGCTACTCGCGATCTGCTTAAGCGGTCAGCTGAACCGCCCACTGGCTGTTATGTATCGAGACCCTGTTCCTTCAT
>CAZWCU010000133.1:0-11996 GCA_964632715.1 uncultured Bifidobacterium sp.
CGCCGCACCTGGCCGACGGCTGGAAGGTGATCGCCGTCGACCGCGCCGAGCGCACATACACCCTCGGCCGCTGACATCCGAGTGTCAGCGTCCCACCGGGGTGCACGGTGCCACTCGGATGGTCGCCTGGCACTCGGATGGTTGCCTGGCACTCGGATGGTCGCCTGGCACTCGGATGGTCGGCTGGCACTCGGATGGTCAGTTGGCACTCGGATCGAGCGCGACGGTGGTGGCGAGGGTGGGGAAGACCTTGGCCACCTTCGCACTCAGCCACTCGCCGTAGGTGCCGTCGATGTCGCGCAGGTTCGCCTTGTCCCAGCGTGCCTGCTGGTCGAGTGGCACGTCCCACTCGTCGGCGAACGCGATCGGCTCGACCGACGCATCCCAGCCCGGGTCGAGGAAGAACGGCAGCGAGTAGCGGTCGTGCCCGCCGTGGTTGCGCACTCGGTGCGGCGTGCTGCGATAGCGCCCGCCGGTGAGCCGATCCAGCATGTCGCCCAGGTTGCAGATGACGAGATCAGCGGATGCCGGCGCCCCGATCCACTCGCCGTGCGAGTGCACCTGCAAGCCGGGCGTGCCGTCGGTTGCGAGCAGGGTGAGCAGCCCGTAGTCGGTGTGCTCGCCGACGCCCCACGTGGACGTGTCGCCAGTGGGGTGCGGCGGGTAGCGGAAGATGCGGAACAGGGGAGTGGGCGCAGCGGTGAGGCCGTCGGCGAAGAAGCTCGGCCCCAGCCCGAGCCCCTCGGCCATCAACCGCAGCAGCTGCTGTCCGAGCTGCTCCATCGCGGTCATCCAGTCGGTGACGGCGCGCTCGAAGCCCGCCGGCCGGGTGGGCCAGATGTTGGCCCCGTGCATCGGCCGCGGGTCGGGTGGCAGCTCGGCGCCGAAGTAGTAGCCCTCCTTGCGGTCGGGTACGCCCGACGTGAGCTCGCCGCCGAGGGGGAACCAGCCACGCCACGCGGGCCCGCCGACCGCCATCGACACCGTCGCCTTCTCCGCTTCCGGCAGCGCGAAGAACTCGGCGGCCAGACCGATCAGTTCGTCTCGATGCGCGCCGAGCGTGTCACCGAGTGGCACTGCGAAGAATCCGACGTCGCGGCACGCGGCGTCGATGCGCGACGACGCATCGGGGTCGGCCGGGTCGACGATCGGCAGCGTCTTCATCGCCGTCCAGCGTAGGTGGCAGACTCGTCGGTCGTGACCACCGCGCAGCTCATCGTCGTCGCGGTGGCCGTGTTCGCGGCCGCGTTCGTGCAGGTCATCGCCGGCTTCGGGTTCGCGTTGCTGTGCATGCCGATCATGACGCTCGCGGTGCCGGTGGAGCAGGCGGTCGTGGTGAGCACCCTGCTCGGCATGGTGTCCACCACCTGGCAGGGCTGGCGCTTCCGCGCCGACGCGCGGCGGCCGCTCGTCAAGCGGCTGACGCTGGCCGCGTTCGTCGGCATGCCCCTCGGACTCGTCATCCTCAACGTGGTCGACGACCGCACCCTCAAGGTGGTGCTCGGAGTCGCAGTGCTCATCGCGACCGCGATGCTCGTGCGGCGCATCAACCTCTCGCACGTCGGCTCCAAGCTCGACTACGGCGCCGGTTTCCTGTCCGGCGTGCTCAACACCTCGCTGTCGACCAACGGTCCGCCGCTGGTGTTCGACCTGCAGGCCCGTCACCTCGCGCCCGACGAGTTCCGGGCCACCATCACGATGGTCTTCGCGCTCAGCAACACCGTCGGCCTCTCGCTGTTCCTGCTCGACGGCAAGGTCACCGCCGACGGGTTGCAGGCCGCGCTGATCGCGCTACCGGCATGGGCGCTGGGCCTCGCATTGGGCTGGCCCGTGCGCAAGCACGTGCACGGCGAACGCTTCCGCTGGATGGTGCTGGTGCTGTTGTTCGCGGCGGGCACCAGCACGATCGTGTTCGCGCTGACGTGACAAGCTGCGGGACGTGACCGACGGCCCCGCACACCCCCGCAACGCCGTGGTGGTGATGCTCGACTCGCTCAACCGCCACATGCTCGGCAGCTACGGCGGCAGTGAGTTCGCCACGCCGTACCTCGACCGCTTCGCCGCTGAGCGAGCCACTCGCTTCACCCGCCACGTCACCGGATCGCTGCCGTGCATGCCCGCCCGCCACGACATCCTGTGCGGCGCGCTCGACTTCCTCTGGCGGCCGTGGGGCTCGATCGAGCTGTGGGAGCAGCCGATCACCGCCGACCTGCGCCACCAGGGCGTGACCACGATGCTGGTCACCGATCACCCGCACCTGTTCGAGACCGGCGGCGAGAACTACCACACCGACTTCGGCGGGTGGGACTACGTGCGCGGCCACGAGGGCGACCCGTGGAAGACGTGGCTCGACCCGTCGTGGATCGGGGTACCCGCGCCGCCGGCGGCGAAGGGCGACTGGTTCCTGCAGCGCCGCTACGGCGACCACGCGCCGAGGATCGACCGCGCGTACGACCGCACGCGCACGCACTTCCGCGACGAGCACGACTACCCCGGTCCGCGCACGATGGCCGCCGCCGCCGAGTGGGTGGCGGGCGCCGCGCAGCACCACACCGACACGCGCTGGATGCTGTTCGTCGACGAGTTCGACCCGCACGAACCGTTCGACACGCCCGAGCCCTGGCAGGGCATGTACGAGGACGAACCGTGGACCGGCGAGCGGCTGATCTGGCCGCCGTACGTCGTCGGCGGCGTCAGTGGCGGACATCTCACCGACGCCGAAGCTCGTCACATCCGTGCCAACTACGGCAGCAAGCTGACGATGATCGACCACTGGTTCGGTCGCATCGTGGCCCAGTTCGACCAGCACGACCTGTGGCGCGACACGGCGCTCATCGTGTGCACCGACCACGGCCACTACCTCGGCGAGCAACGCGACAACGGTGGCGGCGCGGTCGACGTGTGGGGCAAGCCGATGGTGCCGCAGTTCGAGCCGCTCGGTCACATCCCACTGATGATCCACTGGCCGGGCGTGCAGGGCGGGGGAGTGTGCGATGCGCTCACCACGGCCGTCGACCTGCACGCGACGCTCGCCGACATCTTCCAGGTCACCCCGTCACACCGCACGCACGGGCACTCGCTCGCGCCGTTGCTGCGCGGCGAGGCCACCTCCGTGCGCGACTACGCCATCGGTGGCGTGTTCGGCAACTGGGTGCAGGTCACCGATGGTCGCTGGAAGTACGCCCGCGCGCCGGAGGTCGAGAACCTTCCGCTCAGCATGTGGAGCAATCGCTGGAGCACGATGCCGGTGCACGTGAAGGGCATCACCGAACTGCCGCCGCCCGACCACCGCGCCTGGCTCGACCGCATGCCCGGCAGCACCGTGCCGGTGATCCGCCAACCGTTCCAGGCGGGCGATGCGCTGCCGTTCTGGGTGAGCGGCGGCGCCAACGTCGGAAAGCACCACCTCTACGACGTGTCGGTCGACCCCGACGAACGCGAGAACCGCGTCGGCGAAGCCGCCGAGCGGAGTCTGCAGGAGCTCCTCCGAGCTGCGCTCCACGACCTCGAAGCCCCCGCCGAGCAACTCCAACGCCTCGGCCTCTGACGACGCCAACACCTGTCCGAGGCTTTCCTCCAGCGCGGCTTCTTCCGAGGCTTTGCGCGGGCAGATCCTGGACGTGAGCCTCGGAAGGGCCGCAGCTGGAGGAAAGCCTCGGAAGGGGACTGGGTCAGTGGGCGAACATCGCGAGCCACTGGTCCTTGTTCTTCGGGCGGTACACGTAGTTGCTCTCGCGAATGGCGTCGATGGTGGCGCTCGACGGTTGCGAGTAGCGGTGCCCGGGGTAGACGACGGTGCCCTCCGGCATCGCGCCCAGCGTCTGCAGACTGTCGTACATCGCGGCCGGGTCGCTGCCGGGGAAGTCGGTGCGGCCGCAGCCGTCGAGGAACAGGGTGTCGCCGCTGACCAGCCGGCCGTCGACGTGGAAGCACTGGCTGCCGGGCGTGTGGCCGGGCGTGTGCACCAGCGTGATCTCGATGTCGCCGACCTTCACGATGTCGCCGCCGTCGTGCTCGACCAGTTGATCGCTGGTGAGTCCACTGGTGCGGGTGACCCACGGCGTCTCGTCGCGCTGCACGTGCACAGGGCAGCTGCACCGCTCGAGCAGCGTCGCGACACCTTCGAGTTGGTGACCCATCAGGTTGCCGCCGATGTGATCGGCGTGGAAGTGCGTGGCGAGCACGCCAGTGACGGTCATGCCGTCGGCCTCCACCATGTCGATGAGCGCGTTGACGTCGTACGCAGGATCGATGAGCACGCACTCGCCCTTCTCCCGGTCGCCGATTGCGTAGACGAAGTTGACCATCTGCTGCGCGATGGGATCGTGCATGGCGAAGTCGCGGCCGGAGAGCAGCTGACGGAAGTAGAAGCGGTCGGCACTCATGTCGTCACTCATGCAGCCACGATACGTGTTCGCGGTCGCAGCCTCGCTGCGCAGGTGACGGTGAGCGCGGTCGCTCGCCGTACGCTGGGGCCGATGTCCAGCACACTGCACGAGCTCGTCGCCGGGGAACGGATCGTCTACGGGGGCGACAAGGTCACCCATGTCGGCGCCGAGCTCGCGGCAGCGTTCCGACCCGGTGATCGGCTGGTCGTGGTGCACGAGACGGGCGACCTGCTGCACCTGCCGAGCGCGGAGCACGCGGTCGCGTCGGCGGCGGTGGAGGCGGCTGCCCGCGCGTTCGCAGAGATGGCGGCCGTCAGCGACGATCAGATCTCGCAGTTCTTCGACCACTTCGCGAACCGCCTGGCCGACGACACGGTCTTCGCCGCCATCGCCGCGGCCAACGCCGACGACGTTGCGGGCGCCGAGGCTCGCGGGCGTGCCACCGGTCGGCTCACGCTCTCGCCCACGATGCGCGCCGACATGATCGCCGGCCTGCGCACGTGGCGCGACATCGACACCGTTCGCTCGCAGCTGATCGGCGAAGTGCGTCACGCGCAGTGGACCGTGCAGCAGTGGCGCGACCCGCTCGGTGTGGTCGGGTTCGTGTTCGAGGGCCGCCCCAACGTGTTCGCCGACGCCACCGGCGTGCTGCGCACCGGGAACACGGTGGTGTTCCGCATCGGCAGCGATGCGCTGGGCACCGCTCGCGCCATCATGTCGTCGGCGGTCGTGCCCGCACTCGCCACGGCCGGCCTCCCGGAGGGTGCAGTGCAGCTCGTCGACAGTGCGGCCCACGCGGCCGGCTGGGCGCTGTTCGCCGACCAGCGCCTGTCGTTGGCCGTCGCCCGCGGGTCGGGAGCCGCGGTGGCCCAGTTGGGTGCCGTGGCGCGGCAGCACGGCGTGCCGGCCAGCCTGCACGGCACCGGCGGCGCATGGCTGGTTGCCGCGCATTCGGCCGACACCGAGCGCTTCCCGCTCGCGGTGCAGCACTCGCTCGACCGCAAGGTGTGCAACACGCTCAACGTCTGCTGCATCGTGCGGTCGCGTGCGCACGACCTCGAGGCGGTGTTCCGTGCCGCGGTGCACGCCGCGGCGGCTGCACGAGGAGTGGAGCCGATCATCCACGACCTGTCGCTCGATCACGCGTGCCTCGCGCACGAGTGGGAGTGGGACACCGTGCCGGAGGTGGCGCTGCTCATCGTCGACGACGTCGCAGAGGCGGCCGAGCAGTGCAACCGCTACAGCCCACACTTCGTCGCCTCGCTGATCAGCGCCCATCCCGCGGAGCACGACGAGTTCTACCGCACCGTCGACGCGCCGTTCGTCGGCGACGGGTTCACCCGCTGGGTCGACGGACAGTTCGCGCTGTCGCAACCCGAGCTCGGCCTGTCGAACTGGCAGGGTGGTCGCCTGTTCGGCCGCGGGGGAGTGCTGTCAGGCGACTCCGTCTACACCGTGCGCCTGCGGGCGACGGTCGCCGACCCGCACCTGCACCGCTGATCGAGCGCGACGCCGCGAGGGCGTCAGTTCCACCAGCCGGTCACGTCGATCACCAGGTGCGTCTCCTTGGTGACGCTCATGCAGATCTCGCCATTCGGCGACAGCTTCACCTGGGCGCCGTTGGCCACGGTCTTGGAGGTCGTGTAGGTCACCGAGTCGACGTTGGGCTCGCTGCCGCAACCCCAGACCGTGATGGTGCCGTTGCCGCCCGGGTTCGCGAGCGTGACGTTCAACGACACCGCCTTGGCCGAGGAGGGGATGCCACGCTGGCCACCGAGCTGCAGCGAGTAGACGGTGTTCGGACGCAGCGTGGAACCCTGCGTGCCGAGGTTCATCTGCGGCCGGTACGGGTCTCGCGTGTCGGTCACACGGGTTGGGCTGGTCGGCACGATCGTGCCCGTACCGCCGTCAGTGAAGTAGCCGAGCACGTCGACCTTCATGTGCAAGTCGGTGAACGCGTAGAAGCACAGCTCGCCGCTCGCCGACATCGGCACGATCGCGAAGTTCTGGCGCACGGAGTTCGGCATCGGGTTGACGCTCGACACGTTCGGCCGGGTGATGTCGCACGAGTACGACGTGATGAAGCTGCGCACCGGCGACGAGATGCCGGTGATGTTGATGGCGACCGCGGTGGCGTTGGCCGGCACGCCGATGTTGGCGTCGACGACATCGATCTCGATGATCTGGTCGGCGGCCATCCGGCCCGAGGAGTTCAGTCGGGTGACGGTGTCGATGAGCGGCGTCGGCGCGACCGCGTGATAGCTGTTCGAGACCGTCGAACGGAAGTGGCCGGTGATGTCGATCACGAGGTCCGTCTGGCGCGGCGACGTCACACAGATGTCGCCTTCAGCGCTCAGCGGGAAGACGCCCGCGTTGGCCACGGTCTCGCTGGGCGTGAAGTTGAGGGTCGACGCGGTGGGCGCGACGGCCGCACAGTTGTAGACCGTCAGCCAACTGCCGCCTGTGGGGTTGACGACGGTGAAGTTCGCGCTGACGGCCGTCACGTTGCTCGGCAGCCCGGCGACGCCGGCCACCTTGATGCGCTTCGGGACGCCGGCGAGGAGCTTGGTGATGCGCATCGAGCTTCGGGAATCGGCGAGGCGGAACGGCGTGACGGGCGTGTAGCCGGAGGGTGCGCCGGCGGTGGTGACGGTGGGGATCGGCATGATGCCGGTGGCTGCCGTGGGATCGACGGTGAACGACCAGGTGACGGTACGAGCCTGCGTCGTGACGGTCACCGTGTACAGCCCGGGGGTGAGCGGTGCACGCGGGATGACGCTGACGGCGTTGTCGCCACCGAGGATCGACTGTGCGGTCCCGGTGGTGTTGCCGGAGAAGATGCGGCACGTCTGCACCGGACCGTTGGGTCCGGTCATGCTGGCCGACACCGTCGTGATCGGTTCGGGCATCATCGCGATCACGGGAAGGCCGGCGCTGCCGGTCCACCCGCAGAACGTGAGCGGGTTGGGCGACTCGGTGATGAACTGGTTGAGATTGGTGGTGCTGCCGTTGCCCGGGAACAGGATGGGCGTCGACGGTCGCGGCGTGGCGACCAGGCCACTGAGGACGTTGAGCGTGGCACCCGAGTGCCACTGCGGCGTGTTGGTGAGATCGCACTTGCCGAAACCCACCTGCTGCAGGTTGTACCGGAGCACCCCGATCGCGTGGAACGGACCGGTCATCCACAGTTCGATGTGGCTGCGAGCGGAGGTGCCGTACGCGGAACTGACGGCGACGTTGCCGTTGTTGCCGGCAGTGTCGCCGGAGGCGGTGTAGCCCTGGCGACCAGGGGTCTCGTCGTGGGAGATGCCGTTGTAGAGCATGTAGCACGAGTGGTTGGCGGCGCCGGCGGAGAGCGTCGTGTTCTCCACCACGGGTGCCAGGCCGGCCATCGAGCGGTAGTAGTTGACCGTGGTCAGCCAGGGCGCATCGGGGGTGATGAATGGCGGAACCGGATCGGCAGCTGCGGTGGAGGCGGCGTGCGAGAAGGCCAGGAGCGCTCCTGTCAGCAACACTGCGCTCAGTTGTCGAATCCGCTTCATGCCCCACCACCGAGAAAAGTCCGGCTGACTTCGTGTTCTTCTTCGGCGTGGTGTGCGCAAGTCTGAAGGAACCAGAACAAGGTTTGACGGGATCTTGACGATCGGGCGTGGCGATCGGAGGTGGCATCGGGCCTGGTGACGCCGCCGTCCGGCCGCGCAGCCACTCGGTTATGGTTCGCCGGTGCGTGCTCGCGGGTTGACGGTGCTCTCGGTGGTGTTCGTGGTGTCGACGGCGATGGTCGCGTGCACCAGCGATCCCGGAGTCCGGTCCAGCAGCGCGGACCCGCTCTCCTCCGGACCCGCCACGGTGTCGCCCACCGACACCACGCCTGCGCCACCGGGCACCACGACGCCGTCCGCCCCGTCCACCGCTCCGATGCCGGCCTCCACCCTGCCGGGGATGGTGCCCACCGACGACGGCGTCGGCGATCTGCTGTTCCCCTCGCTCGGCAACCCGGGCATCGACGTGCTCCACTACGACGTCGACATCAGCTACGACCCGGATCGCGATGCCATCGACGGCGTGGTCGGGCTCGACCTGCTGCTCACCGAGGCGCGTTCGGAGATCACGCTCGACGCGGTGAACCTGAAGACGTGGGAGGTCACGGTGAACGGGGAGGCCGTCGCAGCTGAGGACGACTCGCCCGAGCTGCGCATCCCACTGCCCGCGCCCGGTGCCGCCGGCGATCAGCTGCGCGTGGAGGTCACGTACTCCGTGGAGCCGTCCCCGATGGATTCGCCGATCGGCTTCCCGAACAGCTGGTTCAACACCGAGGGCGGCTCGTACGTGCTGAACGAGCCCGACGGAGCACGCGGCTGGATGCCGTGCAACGACCACCCGAGCGACAAGGCCAGCTACACGTTCACCGTTCGCGTGCCGGCGGGCACCACGGCCGTCGCCAACGGCGAGCTGGTCGAGCAACGCAACGAGGGCGCGCTCGACGTGTGGGTGTGGCAGGAAGACCGCCCGATGACCACGTACCTCATCCTGCTGCTCACCGGCGACTACGAGATCATCACCGACACCGGACCTGACGGACTCCCGCTCATCCACACGGTGCTGCGCTCCGATGTCGAGCAGATGCAGCCCTACCTCGACATCACCCCCGAGATGATCGAGTTCTTCGACGGCGTGTTCGGCCCGTACCCGCTCGACCGCTATGGCCTCGCGTTCTCCGACAGCTTCGGCGGCCTGGCGATGGAGACGCAGGAACGCTCGCTGTTCAGCCGCGACGACTTCAGCGGCGAGATGGGGGAGTACCAGGAGACCTTCCTCGCGCACGAGCTCGTGCACCAGTACTACGGCAACGCGGTGTCGCCGGCGCGATGGCAGGACATCTGGCTCAACGAGTCGTTCGCCACCTACGGTGAATGGTTGTGGATGGAGCACGCCGGCTACTTCACCGTCGACGACCAGGCGAACCTGGTGCTGGCACAGCGGCCACCCGGCAGCTCGGCCGACCCGAGCGTGCAGGAGATGTTCGGCTTCAACAGCTACATGGGCGGCGCCATCGTGCTGCACGCGTTGCGGTTGACGGTGGGCGACGACGCGTTCTTCGAGATGCTGCAGCGCTGGGCCGCGGAGAACAACGGCGAGTCGCGCACCACGCAGCAGTTCATCGCGTTCGCGGAAGAGGCCACCGGGCAGTCGCTCACCGAGTTCTTCGACACGTGGCTGTTCGCCGAGCAACCGCCGAGCGACTTCCCGGGCGCGGCGGGCTGACGCTCAGCGGATCAACTTGTTCATGATGGCTTCGCGCCACTTCGACGGCGAGCCGGTGCGCTCCTCGTGGCGGTCGGCGCCGATCGGCAGGTAGGCCATGGTGTTGATGCCCAGGAAGCGCAGGGGCTCGGGTTCCCACTTCGGCGACCGGTGACCCACCCACGGCAGCGACACCAGCTCGCTGGGCGTGTCGGTGATGAGGTCGGCCAGTGTGCGGCCGCTGAGGTTGGTGGTGCCGACACCGTCGCCCACGTAGCCGCCGGCCGACGCCATGCCGGTGCTGCGATCGAAGTGCGCACTGCACCACCAGTCGCGCGGCGCGCCGACCGCGCCACCCCAACGATGCGTGATCTCGGCATCGCCGATGGCCGGGAACATCTCGCGCAACGTGCGGTGGATGAGCCCGTGCACCCGCTCGTCGCGGTCGTACTCGGGCTTGATGCGACTGCCCCAGTGGTACCAGGCGCCGCGCCCACCGAACGCGAACCGGTCGTCGGCGGTGCGCTGGCCGTAGACGATCATGTGTCGGCCGTCGTTGAACGTGGAGCGATCGCGCAGACCGGCCCCCTGCCAGAACGACTCGGGCAGCGGCTCGGTGGCGATCATCAACGAGAACACCGGTGCGATGGCGCGGCGCAGGCCGGGCAGCGCGGGCGTGAACGCTTCCGTGGCGCGCACGACCACGTCGGCCGTCACCGTCCCGAGGTGCGTGCGCACCGATCGCGGCGACAGCTCGACCACCGGCGTGTGCTCGTAGATGGTGGCGCCCATCCGCTCGACGGTGCGCGCCAGCCCACGCGCGAGTCGTGCGGGGTGGATGGCGGCGCAGTGCGGCGTGAACGCGCCGCCCACCACCTTGGTGGCACCACAACGCTCGACCGTCTCGTCGGCGGACAGCACGCGGTAGTCGTCGTCGGTGAAGCCGTAGGAGTGCAGGTGAGCGACATGGTCGCGCTCGCGCTGCAGTTGCACCTGGCTGCGCGCCAGGCTGAGGTAGCCGCCGTGCGCGAAGTCGCACTCGATTCCCTCCTGCGCCACCACGCGACCCACTTCGGCGACGGTCTCGTGCATCACGGTCTGCAACCGCGCCGCCTGCGACCGGCTGGACTCGGCTGCCATCGCGTCGAGGCTCATCGGCAACAGTGCCGAACACCAGCCGCCGTTGCGGCCGCTGGCACCGAAGCCGACCACCTGCGCCTCGAGGATCGCGATGCGCAGCGACGGGTCCCGCTGCAGCAGGTAGTAGGCGGTCCAGAGACCGGTGTAGCCGGCGCCGACGATGGCCACGTCGACCTGCAGGTCGGCACCGAGTGCCGTGCGTCCGGGCCCCCACTCGTCGGCCGACATGGTGGAGTGCCAGAGCGAGAGGTTCGACAGTTCGTGCACCGCGGCAGCCTATGGTGCCTGGCGTGACGGGTGTGGATCGATGAGCGCGCAGCCGCCGGGGTGGTACCCCGACCCCTGGCAACCCGCCGACATGCGGTACTGGGACGGCGCGCAATGGACCTCCGCGGCAGCGCACGCGGCTCCTGCCCCGCGTGGGCCGCTCCCGACGTTGCCCATCCAGGTGGCCTGGGGTGCACTCGCCTCGATGGCCGTGCCGCTGGTGGCCAGCCGGTTCGTGCTGCGTGCGCTCGCCGAGCTGCGCTGGCCCATCGCGGTCTACGTGATCGTGCTCGCGGTGGTGGCCTACGGTCCACCGCTGGTGTTCTGGCGCTACGCCAGCAATCGCTGGGGCAGTGGCTCGGCGCGAGACGACATCGGCCTCACGATCCGCCCGGTCGACGCGGGGTGGGGCCCGGTCACCTGGTTGGCGTGCCTCGGCGCACAGATCGTCGTCGGCATCCTGGTCATCTCGTTGAAGGTGCCTTTCCAGAACAACACCGATCAGGTCCGTGCGGCACGCGACGAGCCGGGGTACGTCATCCCGATCCTCATCGTCGCAGTGGTGGCCGCACCGATCGTGGAGGAGATCGTGTTCCGCGGGCTCATCCTGCGCGGACTGCTCTCACGGGTCGCTCCGCTGATGGCGATCACGACGCAGGCCCTGCTCTTCGGGGCCGCCCACGTCGACCCGGCACGTGGTGTGCGCAACCTTGGGCTCGTGCTCGTGCTGAGCGCGGTCGGCGGGGTGCTCGGCGGCGCGGCCTACCTGTTCCGCCGCCTCGCCCCGAGCATGCTCGCGCACGCCATCCTCAACGGCGTCGCGATGGCCATCGTGCTCTCCGGCTGGTCGCCCGATCCCTAGTGGACTGGGCATGGATCGTCTCGGACGCCGGGACGATTCCTGTCCAGAACCCCGAGTGGGACGATTCCTGTCCAGAATCAGAGCAGGCGGTTGTC
>CAZWCU010000134.1:0-6615 GCA_964632715.1 uncultured Bifidobacterium sp.
CTTCGGGGTTCCCGGGGGTGGGGGTGGCTCGCGCGCAGTCGGGTGGGCCGTCGCTGCGGGGCACCGGCGGCGCGGCCGAGCTGGCCACCGAGCGCGGCATCACCGGCTGGCACCTGAGCATCACGCACACCGACCTCGTCGCCATCGCGTACGTCGTCGCGCACTGACCCTCACCGCGGGCCGGGCAGGCGGCGGGCCAGGTGGCGGGCGTAGAGTCGAGTCGTGATCCCCGTCGTGACACCGGACGAGATGCGTGCCATCGATGCCGCGGCGGCGGAGAGTCAGAGCGTGCTCATCGACCGGGCGGGCGCGGCCGTGGCCCGCGCGGCGGTGCGGATGATGGGTGGCACGTACGGCCGCACCGTGCACGTGATCGCGGGGCCGGGGAACAACGGCGCCGACGGGCGAGTGGCCGCCTCCTTGCTCGCCGCCAGGGGCGTGCGCGTGCAGGTGTTCGACGTGGCCGATTGTCCGCGCTCGCTGCCCACCGCCAGCCTGGTGATCGACGCCGCCTACGGCACCGGCTTCCGCGGGACGTGGAACCCGCCGGAGGTGAACGGTTCGGCGGTGCTGGCGGTCGACGTGCCCAGCGGTGTGAACGCGCTCACCGGTGAGGCGTCGGGCGACGTGCTGGCTGCCACGCGCACGGTCACGTTCGCCGCGTTGAAGCCGGGTCAGCTCGTGTCGCCCGGCAGCGAACTGGCCGGCGCGGTCGAGCTGGCCGGCATCGGTCTCGGCGACATCGTCGAGTTGCACACGCGTGCACACCTGGTGACTGCGGGCGACGTGGCGCAGTGGCTCCCCCTGCGGGGCGCCGACGCGCACAAGTGGCGGGCAGCGCTGCGCATCGTCGCCGGCAGCACCGGCATGACCGGCGCCGCGCGGTTGGCCGCGGCCGCCGCGATGCGCTGCGGTGCAGGCATGGTGCACCTGTCGGCGCCGGGCACGCTGGTGGCGCAGTCGCCGGCCGAGGTGGTGCAGCGACCGCTGCCGCTGAAGGGCTGGGCGCGCGAAGCGTTGGCCAGCCTCGACCGGTTCCACGCGTTGGTGGTCGGACCCGGGCTGGGCCGCGACGACGACACCACGGAACAGGTGCGCACGCTCGCCGTCGACGCGCCCGTGCCCACGGTCATCGACGGCGACGGCCTGTTCGCGATGGCGTGGAACGCCGATGGTGCCACTGCCCTGTTGCGGCGGCGCAACCTGCCAACGGTGCTCACCCCCCACGACGGCGAGTACTCGTTGCTCACCGGCGCCGCACCCGGTCACGATCGCATGGTGGCGGTGCGACGGTTGGCCGCCGACACCGGCTGCGTGGTGCTGCTCAAGGGTCCGGCGACACTGGTCGCCGATCCTCACGGCGACGTACTGGTCGTCACCACCGGGGACGCACGTCTTGCCACCGCCGGCACCGGCGACGTGCTCAGCGGCATCATCGGTGCACTGCTCGCCGGAGGGATGCCCGCGATGCATGCAGCAGCTGCCGGTGCGTGGTTGCACGGCAGCGCAGCGGCGCTGGCGCCGGAGCACGGCATGATCGCCGGCGACATCGCCGACCATCTGCCCACCGTGCTGCATCACCTCGCCACCGGCGTGCCCGACGACTCCGACGCGCTGGACGGCGGGCGATGAGCCGCTGGGCGTGGGCGGAGGTGTCGGCGGCGGCGATCGAGCACAATGCGCGCACCATTGCCACCGCAGTCGCGCCGGCGCAACTGTGGGCCGTGGTGAAGGCAGACGGCTACGGCCATGGCTCGCTGCTCGCCGCCCGCGCCGCGTTGGCCGGCGGCGCGCAGGGGTTGTGCGTCGCGTTGGTGCAGGAAGGGGTCGTGCTGCGCGAGGCCGGGCTCGACTGCCCGATCCTCGTGCTCAGCGAGCAACCAGCGGAGACGTTGGCGGCCGCGGTGCAGCACTCGCTTGCACTCACCGTGTACGGCGAGGCACAACTGGCGGCGCTCGCGGCTGCCGGTGCGGTCGATCATCCGGTGCACCTGAAGGTCGACACCGGCATGCGTCGGGTGGGCGTCGCCGCAAACCAGGCGGTGGCCCTCGCCGACGCCATCGCGACCTCGCCCGCGGTGCACCTGGCCGGTGTGTCGACACACCTCGCGGTGGCCGACGAACCGGAGAACCCGTTCACCGATCTGCAGCTCGACCGCTTCGACGAGGTGCTCGCCGCGCTCGCGGCGGCGGGGCATCACCCGCCGCTCGTGCACGCGGCCAACTCGGCCGGCGCGTTGGCGCATCCCCGTGCGCGCTACTCGATGGTGCGCGCAGGCATTGCGCTCTACGGGATCGCACCCGGGCCCGGGGTGCAGGCGTGTTGCGCCGAGTTGCATGCGGCGTTGTCGCTGCGGGCCAGAGTGTCGCACGTGAAGCAGGTCGCGGCCGGCGAGCGCATCTCGTACGGACTGCGGCACACCTTCGAGCGCGACACCACGGTGGCGACCGTGCCGCTCGGCTATGCCGACGGCGTGCCCCGACGGCTGCACGCGGTGGGTGGCACCGTGCTCGTCGGCGGCCACCATCACCCGATCGTCGGTGTGGTGACGATGGACCAGCTGATGGTCGATTGCGGGGATCATCCCGTGCAGCCCGGCGACGACGTCGTGCTCATCGGTCGCCAGGGTGCCAACGAGATCACCGCCGACGACTGGGCCGAGGCACTCGACACCATCGCGTACGAGATCGTGTGCGGGTTGTCGGCGCGAGTGGAGCGCCGGCCGGTCTGACGCACGCCGGTGCGAGCGACGGCGGCGACGCAGTGCTGCATCCCCGGCCCTCTAGCATGTCCCAGTCATGTTGCACCTCCGCGCGTCGACCCTCGCCGACACCAACGCCATCGCCGCCGCGCTGGCAGGCTTGGCGCGATCGGGCGATCTCATCGTGCTCGCGGGCGAGATGGGCGCCGGCAAGACCGCGTTCGCGAAAGGTTTCGGCGCCGCACTCGGCGTCGCCGAGCCGATCACGTCGCCCACCTTCACGCTGGTGCACAGCTACGAAGCGGGCAAGCTCACCCTGCACCATGCCGACATCTATCGGCTCAGCACGCACAACGAGGTGGCCGATCTGGCGCTGGCGGAGCTGCTGGAGTACGACGGCATCGTGCTGATCGAGTGGGGCGACGTCGTGGCGGGTTCGTTGGGCGAGCACCTGCTCGTGCAGCTCGACCCGGTGCCCGACGACGAAGATGCGCGTCTCGTCACCGTCGGCGGCGTCGGCCGCTCCTGGGCGGCGCGCTGGGACCGCGTGGAAGCCGCGTTGCAGGCGTTCGCATGCTGATCCTGGGCATCGAGACCGCCACCCAGCAGGTGAGCGTCGCCATCGGCGGACACGAAGGTGTGCTCGGCATGTTCGAGGTGTCGCGCGGCCGGCGCCACGCCGAGACGCTCGTGCCCGCCATCGAGTTCCTCTGTCGTCAGGCCGACATCGAGATCTGCGAGTTCGGCGCCATCGCGGTCGACATCGGGCCCGGGCTGTTCACCGGCATGCGCGTCGGCCTGGCCGCGGGCAAGGCCATCGCCCAGGCGCTGCGCGTGCCGATGATCGGCATCAGTTCGCTCGACCTGCTGGCGTTCCCGCTGCGGCACGCGGATCGCACCATCGCCGCGGTCATCGACGCGCGCAAGGGTGAGCTGTTCTACGCGTTCTACCGTCCGGTGCCGGGCGGTGTGCAGCGGGTCACCGACCCGCAGGTGAGCTCGGTCGACGACCTGGTGGCCGATCTGATGGCCCGCGGGCAGAACGTCGTGTGCGTCGGCGACGGTGCGCTGCGCTATCGCGACGAGATCTCCTCCGGCACGATGTGCGACTTCGCCGAGCAGTTCCTCTCGCACCCTTCGGCCGCCCCGCTGGTGCAGTTGGCGCACGCGAGAGCGCTGCGCGAGGACTGGGTGAACCCGCGCGACATCCAACCGATGTACCTGCGCGCACCCGATGCACAGATCAACTGGGCCACTCGCGCGGCGGGCCGCGCCGGCGGTGCGACATGAGCGTGCTCGCCCGGTTGCTCGGCCGCGCCGACGGTGGCGGTCTCGTGGTGGAACCGTTGCGCCGCCGGCACATGGCGCACGTGCTGCCCATCGAGCGCGTGTCGTACCCGCGGCCGTGGACGGTCGGCGTGTTCCACAGCGAGATCGAGACGATGCGCCGCGGTGAGCGCCACTACCTGGTCGCCCGCGACGGCACCGAGGTGGTGGGCTACGGCGGGCTGATGTTCGTCGTCGGCGACGCGCACGTCACCAACATCGCGGTTGCGCCCGAGCGTCAGCGGCAGGGCATCGCCACTCGGTTGCTGGCCGAGCTGGCCTGGGCAGCGATCGACCGCGACTGCACGGCCCTCACGCTCGAGGTGCGCGTGAGCAACGTCGGCGCGCAGGCGCTCTACCGCGCGTTCGGCTTCGTGCCGGCCGGCGTGCGCAAGAACTACTACGAGAACGTGGAGGACGCGATCGTCATGTGGTGCAACGACCTGGCGTTGCCCGAGTATCGCGATCTGCTGCGCGAGCTGTGTCCGGTGGTCGACCGATGAGCGCCACCGTCGACGAACCGCTCGCCGTCACCGACTCCACCCTCGTGCTCGGCATCGAGACCAGCTGCGACGAGACCGCTGCCGCGCTCGTGATGGGCGGCTACGACGTCGTCGCCAGCGCGGTCAGCACGCAGGTCGACCTGCACGCGCAGTTCGGCGGTGTGGTGCCCGAGATCGCGAGCCGCGCCCACCTCGATCTGCTCAACCCGATGGTCGCCCGCGTGATCGTCGAGGCGGGCATCACCGACGATCGCATCGACGCCGTCGCGTGCACGGTCGGGCCGGGTCTCATCGGCGCGTTGCTCGTGGGCGTGTCGGCGGCGAAGGCGCTCGCACTGACGTGGGACGTGCCGTTCGTCGGCGTCAACCACATGGAGGCGCACCTCTACGCTGCGTTCCTGGAGGACCCGACGCTCGAGTTCCCGATGGTCGTGCTGCTGGTGTCGGGCGGTCACACGATGCTCATCGAGATGCAGGGCCACGGCCGCTACCGCCTGCTCGGACAGACCATCGACGACGCGGCGGGCGAAGCGTTCGACAAGGTGGCGCGGTTCCTCGGACTCGACTATCCGGGTGGCCCGGCGATCGACCGGGAAGCCGTGCACGGCGACCCGGACGCCATCAACTTCCCGCGCGCGATGCTGCAGGAGGGCCTCGACTTCAGCTTCAGTGGCCTGAAGACCTCGGTGATGAACTACGTGCGCAAGCACCCCGACGTGTCGACCGCCGACGTCGCGGCCAGCTTCCAGGCGGCGGTGGTCGATGTGTTGGTCACGAAGGCTCGCCGAGCTGCCGAGCAGGTGGGTGCTCGCGGGCTGGTGCTGGGCGGGGGTGTCGCCGCCAACTCGTTGTTGCGCGAGCGCTTCCTGTCGGTGTGCACCGACGCCGGCATCCAGGGCTTCCTGCCCAGTCGGGGGATGTGCACCGACAACGCAGCGATGATCGCTGCGGTCGGCTGGCATCGGTTGCGCAGCGACGGGCCGACGGCCCTCGACGCGGGGGCGTACCCCAACATGCGTCTGCAGTTCATGTGATGAGGATGACCCGATGAGTACACGTGTCGATGCGTTCGTGGTGGCCGTTCCCGGTTTGGAACCGCTGCTGCTCGACGAAGTGCAGAAGCTGGGCGTGCGCCCGGCGCGCGCGGTGCGCGGCGGGGTGGAGTGCAACCTCACCTGGCCGCAGCTGTGGGCGATCAACCTCCGCTCGCGCATCGCCACTCGAGTGGTCGTGCGCGTCGCTCGCTTCCACGCCGACGGGTTCCACTCGCTGCAGGTGGGCCTGCGCGCCGTCGACTGGTCGGCGTGGCTGCCCGACGGCGGCGTCACCGTCGCGGTGTCCACCGACAAGGAGTCGAAGCTGTACCACTCCGGTGCGGTCGAAGAACGGGTGAACGAGGTGCTCGGCCGTCCGCTCGGTGGTCAGGTGGTGCAGGTGCGCGTGCTGCGCGACGCGGTCACCGTCAGCCTCGACGCGTCGGGCGCGCCGCTGCACCACCGAGGCTGGCGCGGCCCGGCGGGCAAGGCGCCGATGCGCGAGTCGTTGGCAGCTGCCCTGGTGCTGGCCAGCGGGTGGGACGTGCGCACGCCGCTCGTCGACCCGTTCTGCGGTTCCGGCACCATCGCCATCGAGGCCGCGATGATCGCGCGGCGGATGGCGCCCGGCCGCAACCGCTCGTTCGCGTTCGAGCGGTGGCCGTCGTTCGAGCCCGACGGCTGGGAACGCCTGCTGCGCGGCGCCGACGGCGACGTGGTGCAGAAGTGCCCGCCGATCATCGCCGCCGATCGCGATGCCGGCGCGGTCGCCTCGGTGAGCGAGAACGCGATGCGTGCTGGCGTCGGCGACAACATCACTGCGATGCAGCGCACCGTCAGCGACCTCGTGCTGCCCACCCGCGCCGGCTGGATCGTCAGCAACCCGCCGTACGGCCATCGTGTCGGCGGCCCCGGCGGGGCGACCGACCTGCGCAACCTCTACGACCGCTTCGGTGCCGTGCTGCGCGAGCGCGCCGCGGGCTGGCACGTGGCACTGCTCGCCGCTCGCGACACTCCGGTGGCGCGCATGAAGCTGCCGTTGCGACCGAT
>CAZWCU010000134.1:6715-11824 GCA_964632715.1 uncultured Bifidobacterium sp.
GGTGCCCAGGAGGTGATGGCGACAGCACCCACCGGTCCCGAACTCCCGCCGCTCAGACCGATCGACATCCGCCGGGCGGTGCTGGCGGTCTTGATCCGGGCCGGCGGTGGGCCGTTGACGATCAGCGAGGTGGTGCGCCGCACCCGTGAGGACGAGGGCGTCGATCTCTCGCAGTTGCCGGGTGTCGATCCTCGCCAACGGGTCAGCGACATGCTCCGCCACCAGGTCCGTGCAGGGCGCGCCGAGGTCGTCGCGCGCGGCACCTACCGGCTGCTCGTGCAGTGCTTCAGCGAGGCGACGATTCGTCGATGCCTGCACTGGCGCATCGCTGCCGCACGGCGCAACAGCTACCCGAGATGGGTTCCGCTGGGGCGAGCGCTACCGTGAACGTCCGTGCAGATCGGTTCCTTCACCCCTGTGGCGCCCGTCGTGCTGGCGCCCATGGCCGGTGTCACCAACGCGCCGTTCCGCACGATGTGCCGGCAGTTCGCTCCCGGTCTGGTGTACGTGAACGAGATGGTGATGGCCACCGCGGTGGTGCACGGCAACCTGAAGACCGAGCGGATGATGACCTTCACCGCCGACGAACTGCCGCGCAGCCTGCAGGTCTACGGCAGCGACCCGGTGATGCTCGGCGAGGCCATCCGCAAGGTGTGCGCCGAGGGTCGCGTCGACCACGTCGACATCAACTTCGGGTGTCCGGCGGCCAAGGTCACCCGCAAGGGTGGTGGCGCGGCGGTGCCGGCGAAGCCCAACCTGTTGCGCGCCATCCTGCGCAGCGCGGTCGCGGCCGCCACGCCGTACCAGGTGCCGGTCACCATCAAGTTCCGCATGGGTCTGTTCCCCACGCTGCTCACGCACGTCGCCACCGGTCGCATCGCCGCCGAGGAGGGCATCGCCGCCATCGCGTTGCACGCGCGGACGGCTGAGCAGCACTACGCGGGGCTCGCCGACTGGAACGCCATCGGGGAGTTGAAGGCGGCGGTGCCCGAGATCCCCGTGCTCGGCAACGGCGACATCTGGGAGGCCGCCGATGCGGTCCGGATGATGCGCGAGACCGGCTGCGACGGTGTGGTGGTGGGTCGTGGCTGCCTCGGCCGCCCGTGGTTGTTCCGCGACCTGGTCGAGGCGCTCAACGGGCGCCCGGTGCCGGCCGCGCCCACGCTCGGTGAGGTGTGCGAGGTGATGGCGCAGCACGCCCGACGGCTGGTGCCGCACATGACCGAACCGATTGCGATGCGCGACTTCCGCAAGCACACGTCGTGGTACTTCACCGGCTACCCGGTGGGCGGCGAGACGCGGCGTCGGTTCAGCGGCGTGTCGACGCTGGCCGAGCTCGACGACCTGATCGCCGAGCTCGATCCCACCGTCACCCTGGTCGAGGGCGGCGAACGCATCCGTCGTGGTCACACCAACGGCCCCATCCGTGTCGCGCTGCCGGCCGGCTACCTCGATCACCTCGACGACCTGACGGTGCCCGACGACGCCGACGTGATGGCGCTCAGCGGCGGCTGACCAGTGCCGGTGCCCATCGTCCTCGGATCCGGTTCGCCGCGCCGGCGTGAGCTGCTCATGCAGCTCGGCCTCGAGTTCCACGTCGTCGCACCCGACATCGACGAGTCAGTGCGCGCCGGCGAAGCTCCCGTCTCCTACGTGCATCGCCTGGCCGTGGAGAAGGCGCATGCGGTGCGCGCGGCCACGGCCGGCGACACGCTCGTCATCGCGGCCGACACCACGGTGGATCTCGGCGGCGAGATCCTCGGCAAGCCGGAGAGCCTCGGCGAGGCCCGCGACATGCTCAGCCGCCTGTCGGCACGCACGCACCGCGTGCACACCGGCATCGCACTGTGCCGAGGTGATCGCACCCTCAGCGAGGTGAGCACCTCGCTCGTCACGTTCGCACCGCTCTCGCCCGAGATCGTCGAGTGGTACCTGACCACCGGTGAGCCGTTCGACAAGGCCGGCGGCTACGCCATCCAGGGCGCCGGCGCGGTGCTGGTGCAGCGCGTGCGCGGCAGCGTCAGCGGCATCATCGGCCTGCCGGTGCACGCGGTGGCGCGCCTCGCCGCCGAGCTCGGCGTCGACCTGCTCACGGCTCGGTGACGATCACCAGCTCGCCGTCGATGAGCAACTCGGCCTGCTGCCAGCCGTCGGGCAGCAGCCACGCGCCGGCCGGACCCGGAAGATCCGATGACTGCCACTCCACGGTGTAGGTCTCGATGCTGTCGTCCTCGAGGGTGAGCAGCACCTCCACCTCGCCGACGTCGTCGGTGGTCATCGCCACCAGGAACACGAGGTCGTCGATGCGCTCGACCGACAGCAGCGGCAGCTCCCGCGGTGTCTCGCTGCACGACCCGCTGCCACCGTTGTCGGTCTGCTGATCGAGACACGTCGTCAACGTGTCGCCGGAGTATCCGACGGAGAACTCGAACGAGCCGCCGTCCGGCATCGCGCCGACGGCCAGCAGGGTGCGGCCGGGCTCGTCGACACCGTCCTCACCGAAGAACTCGCCGTCGAACTCGTCGGGTTGTGCGGCGAGCACCACGATCTCGGCCCACTCCTCCCCGGTGGCCGGTCGCACCGTCTCCGCCAACGTGGCCAACGCGTCGGGATCGTCGGGCCCGCTCACCATCACCAGCCGCCCACCTTCCACCCATGCGACGAACGCGATCGAGCCGTCGCCCATGAACTGCTCGTCGGCCGTCGCAGCGATGGCCGGGAGGCCGTGCACACTGATCGTGGAGGCGGCGCCGGCCCCTTCGCCGAACACGAACTGGAGCATCTCCAGGCTGTGTTCGCCGGCAGCGACGGAACCGACCGTGAAGCCCTCGTTGCCGTCGCCGTCGCCGTCGCCGTTGCCGTCACTGTCGTAGCGCACCGACACCGCGTCGCCGCCGAGCTGACCGAACGCGCTCAGCTGCAGCACCAGTTGCAGCGCACCGAAGTAGTCGTCGACGTCGCCGAGTGGCAGCATCTCGCCGAGCACGGTGCTGTCGTCGATGACCGCCGTCTCACCGTCGACGCTCACGGCCTCGGCGAACGCGAGGGTCTCCGCCCGCGACAGGTCGGACGTCGCGACCGAGAACATCCGACCGCCGACCGGGCCGAACGACACGCTCAGCAGCTGGGCCTCGACCGTGATGGACGCCGGACTGCCCTGCACCGTTCCGGCCGTCGCCCCTTCGATGTCCACGTCCACGTCGGGCGCGTCGTCGCTGTCCGCCGGCAGTGCGAAGAACGCCGCCCAGCGACCCGCGCCACCTTCCCCGAACTGGAACTTGGCACTCGGCTCGGCGAAGAAGTAGCCGACCGCGTCGGCGCCGAAGCCGATGAACTGGTCGTCGTCGCTCCCGATGGAGGCATCGGCGAGGACACCCGGCGGGTCGCCGAACACCAGTTGCTCGGTGAGCGTCTCGGCATCGGCGGTGGTGCCCGACGGGAACGACACGCCGCCGGTGTCGGTGTCGTCGGCCCACGGTTGCCACACCAGCACGCCGGCCGCGACGAGACTGATCGAGCTCGCGACGAGCACAGGAACGAGCCACCGGGGCCGACGCCGAGCCACCGCGCCGGGCGGCGCGTCGGGGTCGTCCGGGGGTTGTGGCAACGCCGCGAACGCATCGGGATCGGCGTCGAGGATGTCGATCTCGTCTGGATCGATCTCGCCGAACTCGTCCCGCATGGTCACGAGTCTGTCACGCGGCCCGCGACGACGGGCGGCGGATCAGTCGCCTTCCACGATCTCCAACGTCCCGCGAGCGGGCACGAACACGGCCACCGCCGAGCGTGCGTCGTCGAGTGGGACGAACTCGGTGACGATCACCGCTCCGTCGGGCCAGGTGACCACCGCGCGGGTCGGTGTGAGTGCGTCGCCGACTCGCAGACTGATGCGGCCGCCCTGCACGAAGAAGTCGTCGATCGGCCGGTCGCCGCCGGTGACGATGGTGCACTGCTCGCCGAGGCCGGTGGTGAGGCAGAACGCGGTGGCGTCGTCGAGCACCGAGCTCCATGCGCGCCACTCGTTGCCGTTGGGCGTGGTGCCGGCACCGATCTCGATCTGCGGCGCCGACGCCAGGTCGATGTACTGCTGATCCCTCATGCCCAGCAGGTCGTCCCACTCCGCGTCGGTGGCCGTGCGTGCAGACTCCGCGAGCGTGGTCAGCCGGGCGGCGTCGCCGGAACCGGACACGACCACGAGGCGGCCGCCCTCCATCCAGGCGACGAGGCCGCCACTGCCGCCGGTGCGGATCGACACCGCCGGCTGCCCGTGCACCGTGGTCTCGTCACCGCGTCCGAACACGAACGGCACGAAGGGCAACGTGTCGGGCGGGGCGGCGATGGAGAGCAACGTGAGCACGTCGAAGCCGTCGCGGTAGCGCACCACGGTGGGAGCCTGCGCATGCTCGGCCGGCCGATCGTCGAGCACTCGTTCCACCGCCTTCACCGTGCGGAACCCGGCAATGCCGCCGATCGGCTGCAGCCCGCCCATGTCGTACGACTCGCGCAGCGCCGGTTGGTCGTCGACCACCGCGGTGTGCTCGGCGAACTGCAGCAGCTCGTCGTCGGTGAGACGACTCGCCTCCGCGGTCCACCCGTATCGGTCGAGCGGACCCCACACGACGCTCGTGCGGACGCCGACCCGGCTGACCACGGCGTCGATGCCGCGCACCCGCGTGGTCGACGTGCCGGCGGGCGCGGCCGGGTTCCACGACGGCAGCGCGGCGAAGGCCGCCCATCGCCCGCGGTCCTCGTTGGCCCCGGGCTCGGCGAACACGTGGCCGACCAGCGTCGAACGAGTGACGGCAGTCGCCAGCGGCGCCTCAGGAGCCTGGACCTCGAACGCATCACCGGGTGGTGCGGCGAGCACCTGCCGTGCCGACAGCGTGGGCGGGAACCGCAGGGCCACCGGGAACGTTCGCCACCGCGGCTCCGTTCCCCACGGGTGCCAGAGCGCCACGGTGACCACCGCCACCGCGATGGCGACGGTGACCGCGACCGGCAGCTGCCACGAGGGCCGCTGATCCCTCGGACGGCGTGCGGGCGATGCCACGCGAGGCAGCCCGAACGCCGCAGGGTCGTGCTCGATGATCTCGATCTCGACGATGTCGT
>CAZWCU010000135.1:0-6988 GCA_964632715.1 uncultured Bifidobacterium sp.
CATCGGCAGCACGGCCGAGCAGTACGCGCGCGAGGCGTTCGATCGCTACGGCGCCCACATGGTCACGGTGAACCCGTACCTCGGTACCGACTCCGTGGAGCCGTTCCTCCGCCACCCGAACGGCGCCGTGTTCGTGCTCTGCCGCACCAGCAACCCCGGCAGCGGCGACTTCCAGAGCCTGCTGGTCGACGGCGAACCGCTGTACCTCCACGTGGCTCGGCGGGTCGCCACCGAGTGGAGCGAGATCGGTGAGTGCGGGCTGGTCGTCGGCGCCACCTATCCCGACGAGCTGCGCGAGGTGCGTGCCATCGTCGGCGACCTGCCGCTGCTCGTGCCCGGCATCGGCGCGCAGGGCGGCGACGTGCAGGCGACGGTCACGGCCGGGCACGACTCCGCCGGCTTCGGCATGGTCATCAACTCCTCGCGAGCGGTGCTCTACGCGTCGAACGATGCCGACTTCGCCGACGCTGCACGAGCGGTCGCCGAAGCCAGTCGCGACGAGATCCGCAGCCACTCGCTGCGATAGCCGAGCCGGTCAGCCGGCGAGCTGGATGACGGAGATGATGCCGGGGGCGGTGCGCAGCTCGGCGAGCACTTCGTCGCTCACTTCGGTGGTGGGCGCGATGAGCATGACGGCGGTGCCCGGCGTGTCGGCGCGGCCGACGTCCATGTCGGCGATGTTGATGCCGGCGCTGCCGAGCAGCGTGCCGACCGTGCCGATGACACCGGGACGGTCGTCGTTCTTCACGACCAGCATGTGCTCTGCGGGCGGCACATCGAAGTGGTGGTCGTCGACCATCACGATCCGCTGCTCGCTGCGCCGACCCACCAGCGTGCCGGCCAGGCTGTGGCCGGCGCTCTTGACGGTGAGGAGGTTGACGAAGTCGGGCGAGGTGGCGCAGGTGATCTCGCGCATCTCGACGCCCTTCTCCTTCGCCAGCTGCGGCGCGTTGACGAACGTCACCTGGTCGTCGACGATGGCGCCGAAGAAACCCTTCAGCACAGCGAGGCTGAGGATGCGAGTGTCGTAACCGGCGATGTCGCCCTCGGTGCACACCTCGATCGACTCGGGCAGCTGCCCGGTGAGCGACGCGAACAGGCGGCCCAGGCGCTCGGCGAGTGGCAGGAACGGACGCAGCGTCTCGTTCGCCTCGGCGGCGTCGACGTTGACCGCGTAGGGCACGAACTCGCCGGCGAGCGCGAGTTGCACCATGTCGGCGATGGTGTCGCCCGCCTTGTCCTGCGCTTCACGCGTGCTGGCGCCGAGGTGCGGGGTGACCACGATGCTCGGCTGCTCGAACAGCGGCGACGAGGTGGTGGGCTCGGTGACGAACACGTCGATCGCCGCGCCGGCGATGATGCCGTCGCGCACGCAGTCGGCCAGCGCCTGCTCGTCGACGATGCCACCGCGCGCGACGTTGATGACCCGCAGCGACGGCTTCGCCTTCAGCAGCAGGTCGCGGTTGATGAGACCGGTGGTCTCCTTGGTCTTGGGCAGGTGGATGGTGAGGAAGTCGGCTGCGGCCACCGCCTGGTCGAGCGGCAGCAGCTCGACACCCATCTGGCGGGCACGGTCGGCCGACACGAACGGGTCGTAGGCCACGAGGTGCATGCCGAACGCCTTCGCACGATCGGCCACCAGCTTGCCGATGCGACCGAGACCGATGATGGCCAGCGTCTTGTCGGAGAGCTCGACACCTTCCCAACGGCTGCGCTCCCAGCGGCCGGCGACGAGCGCGGCGTGCGCCTGGGGCACGTTGCGGGCCTGCGCGAGCAGCAGCGCCATCGTGTGCTCGGCGGCCGAGATGATGTTGCTCTGCGGCGCGTTCACCACCATGACACCGCGACGGGTGGCTTCCGGCACGTCGACGTTGTCGAGGCCGATGCCGGCGCGACCGACCACGATCAGCTCGCTGCCCGCCTCCAGCACCTCGGCGGTGACCTGCGTGGCGGAGCGGACGATGAGCGCGTGCGCACCGGGCACCACCTGCAGCAGCTTGCCGAGGTCGAGCTCGACCACCACCTCGTGACCCGCGTGCCGCAGACGATCGAGGCCACCTTCGGCGATTTCTTCCGTGACCAGGATTCGTGCCATTCGCCCATCGTTACCCGGCGCGACCCGCGAAGGGAACTCCATTGAACGTTCTGTTCACGTGTCGTACCGCACAGCACGCGGCGAGCCGTCCGGTTTCGTACACTCCGGCGATGCAGTCGCGGCGCACGGAGATGGAGCAGTGGTTCATCCGCCGTGGGCTGCCGCACTTCATCGAGCCGTACAGCGCAGGCCCCGACGTGTGGAGCAGGGCCGCGCCGGTGCTGCTCGTGGCCTACGTGGCGGGCGGCCTGCACGGCCTGGATCTGCAGCACTGGTCGTGGCAGCGCAACGTCGCCGCCGGTGCCGTGGTGGTGGCGCTGCTGTTCGCCACCTGGATGCTCACCAACCGCCTGCGCCACCGACCGGCACTGTCGCGCCCGCGAGAGCTGGGTGTGCCCGAGCTGGCCGCCTTCCTCATCGGGCCGGCGCTGCCGTCGCTCGTGTTCGAGCAGTGGGGCGACGCGCTGCAGGCCGTCATCGAGGGGGCGGTGGTGCTGGCCGTCATCTACCTCGTCACCAGTTACGGCGCCATCCCGCTCATGCGCTGGGCGGCGGTGCAGACGTTCTCCCGGCTGGGTTCCGTGGGGCGCATGCTCACCCGCGCGCTGCCGCTGCTGCTGCTGTTCACCACCTTCCTGTTCATCAACGCGGAGGTGTGGCAGGTCGCCGGCACGCTGCAGGGACCCGTGTACGTGGTCACGCTGGCGTTGTTCTTCCTGCTCGGGAGCGCGTTCGTGCTCTCGCGCATCCCGGAGAGCATCCGCGCGGTCAACGACTTCCAGGACTGGCACGAGGTCACAGAACTGGTGAAGGGCACGCCCGCCGAAGGCCTCGCACTCCCCACCCACGGCGACCCGCGCGAGATGCCGCTGTCGGCTCGCCAGCGGGTGAACATCGGGCTGGTCAGCGTGTTCAGTCAGGCCATCCTCATCTCGTTCGTGGCCGTGGTGCTGGCGATGTTCTTCATGCTGTTCGGACTGCTGGCCATCCCGGAGGCCACCACCGCGTCATGGACGCAGCTCGCCGAGGTGCACGTGCTGGCGCGATTCGACGTGGGCGGCCGATCGTTGGTGCTCAGCGAGTCACTGCTGCGCGTGTCCGGCTTCCTCGGCGCGTTCATCGGCATGTACTTCACGGTCGTGCTCGGCGTCGACGCCACGTATCGCGGCGAGTTCGCGGAGGACGCGGCGCCGCAGATCCGCCAGGCACTCGCGGTGCGGCTCGCCTACAGGCACACGTCGCAGAGCGAGTAAGTTCCCGCCGTCACCGTTCGCCTCGAACCGACCCCACTGGAGCACGTCATGACCCATCAGTTCCTCTCCGACGAGTGGATGGCCGCCGCCAAGGCCATCCGTGAGAAGTACGCCGACCAGGCCACCAAGGTCACCAGCAGCATCCGCATGAACCAGGTCATCACCGAGGTGCCGTTCGGCGAAGGCACCGTCAACCTGTTCCTCGACACCTCGTCGGGCGACGTGGTGATGGAGAGCGGCGCACTCGACACCCCCGACCTCACCATGACCACCGACTGGGAGACCGCTCGCAAGATCTTCGTCGACCAGGATCAGGCCGCCGGCATGCAGGCGTTCATGTCGGGCAAGATCAAGGTGCAGGGCGACATGATGAAGATGATGGCCATGCAGACCTCGATGCCGCAGGACGACGTGGCGAAGAAGATCGCCGACGAGATCAAGGACATCACCGCCTGATCCGCCGAGTTCGCGTTCGTGCGCTCCCGCTCGCTCGCCGGGCGGGAGTGCGCAGACGCTGAGCTACTGCTGACGTGGCGTGCTGTGCACGAAGGCCGCGGCCACGCAGCCGCCGGCCGCGGCGACGGCACCGACCAGGAACGCGATGTGGAACGGCGTGAAGTTGTCGTGCGTGGCGCTGACGCTGACGGTGGCCAGCACCGCCGAGCCGAGCACGGCGCCGAGCTGGGTCATCAGCTGCTGCATCGCGCCGGCGACGCCCATCTCGGTCTCGGCCACCGAGTTGGCCATGAGCGAGGTGAGCGCGGGGAAGGCGATGCCGAGCCCGATGCCCGACAGTGCGGTGGCACCGATGATGAACGCGTACGACGTGTCGAGCCCGACGGTGGCCCACAGCAGCATCGACGCCATCACGCCGAGTGCACCGACCACGCCGGCGACACGCTCGCCCACGCGGATGGTGACCAGCGCGGCCAGCGGAGCGACCAGCGAGAACGCGAGCGGCCGCGAGATGACCAGGTTGCCGACCGTGGACGTGGGCAGCAGCAGGCCACGCGGCTTGCCGAGCACCTGCGGGATCAGGAAGAAGCCACCCATGTAGGCGAAGTTGGTGAGCATCTGGCTGAGCACCGGGAACGCGATGTTGCGCGTGCGGAACCACGCCAGCACCACCAACGGCGCGGCGGCTCGTTGCTCCACTCGCACGAACAGCACCAACGACGCCGCGGACAACGCCAGGCAGCCGAGGGTGGCCGGACTGGTCCATCCCCATGCTCGCCCCTGGCTGATGGCCATCAGCAGCGACGACGCGCCGACGCCGAGGGTGACCGAACCCCACACGTCGAACCGCACGCCCTTCAACCGGTCGGTGCCGGGCAGCAACCACAGTGCGACCACGAATCCGACGAAGCACAGCGGCGCCTGGATGGCGAAGATGGCACGCCACCCGATGCTGTCGACCAGCGGTGCGCCGATGACGACGCCGATCACCGGTCCACCCGCGGTGACGAAGCTCCAGTAGCTGAGCGGCTTGACCCGCTCGCCGGGCTCGAACATGCGGTTGATGTAGGCCATCGCCGACGGGCCGCAGGCAGAGCCGGCCGTGGCCGCGAGCGTGCGGAACAGGATGAGCGTCGGCGCGCTCCACGCGAGGGCGGAGGCCACCGAGAACACGCCGGCGAAGAACAGACCGCCGACGAAGATGCGCTTGTGCCCCCACAGGTCGCCCGCCTTGCCGAACGCGGGGCCGACCACACCGAACGCGAGCATCGGCCCGGTGATGGCCCAGGTGAGCACCGTGGTGGTGCTGTTCAGCTCGCCGGCGATGCGTTCGAGCGACACCACCAGCAGGGTGATGGTGAAGCCGACGGTGAACAGGCCCGACAGCACCACCCACAGCACCGCCCAGCGATGGTCGATGCCCACCCGCCGGGCCAGACGGCGGCGCAGCAGGATCGGCCACGGGATGACGCCGAGCTCGTCGACGCCACCGCTGTCGAACGACATCGTGCTGTCGTCGACGCGTTCATGCACGTTCTCCCGTTGCGGGAGACGGAAGGTCACGGGCGAGCGAGCGGGGCCAGCGCGTCGGCCAGCTCCGTGACGGTCCACTTCGAGTCGCGCTCCACGCCCGCCCCGCGAGCCCAGCTCTCCACCATGGTGACGCTGCCGCCCTGCACCAGGAACGTTTCACCGGTGAACGCGCACGACTCCGACGCGAGGTACGCGACGAGCGGCGAGATGTTGGCGGGATCCCACGGGTCGAACGAGCCCTCGCGCGGCTTCATGATGTCTTCCAGACCGGGCGTCGCGAGCGTGAGACGCGTGCGCGCACCGGGGGCGATGCAGTTGCTCTTCACGTTGTAGCGAGAGAGCTCCTTGGCGATGATCTGGGAGAAGGTCGCGATGCCGGTCTTGGCGGCGCCGTAGTTGCTCTGGCCGGGGTTGGAGAACAGGCCCGACGTGCTGGAGGTGTGCACGATGTGACGCGGCTTGTCGACGCCCGACTTGAACTGCTCGCGCCAGTAGGTGGCGGCCCAGCGGCTGGGGGCGAAGTGACCCTTGAGGTGCACCGCGATGACGGCGTCCCACTCCGCTTCGGTCATGTTGACGAGCACGCGGTCGCGCAGGATGCCGGCGTTGTTGACGAGGATGTCGAGGTCGCCGAAGGTGTCGACGGCCTGGTTGATCATCCGCTGCGCGCCTTCCCAGTCGGCCACGTTGTCGCCGTTGACCACGGCTTCGCCGCCCATCGCGACGATCTCCTCGGCCACCTGCTGCGCCGGCGTGAGGTCGCTCCCGGAACCGTCGTTGGCCCCACCGAGGTCGTTGACGACCACCTTCGCGCCTTCTGCTGCGAAGTACAGCGCGTGCTCGCGGCCGATGCCGCGGCCCGCTCCGGTGATGATGGCAACGCGCCCCTCGAGAGTACCCATGCCTGAAACCTCCATGTTTCGCCGTAGCGGTGAGCACGTTACCGATGTGGGGGCGCGCGTGCAGAACCCGGACCCTCGGCGCGGCGTCAGGGCACGGGTGGGGCGGTGGGCGGTGGCGGTGTGGGAGCGAAGGCCAGGTCGACCTTCGTGCCGCGGAGGAACTGCTGGCCGGCGGTGGCCGGTGCGCCGTTCACCGAGACGCTCTGCAGCGGTTGCGTGCCGTCGCCGGTGACCGAGTTGACACCGAGGCCGGCGGCAGCGAGTGCGGCGGTGGCCGGCTCGAACGTCTGCCCGATGATGTTGGGCAACGTGACGAGGTCCTGCCCCTTGGAGATCACGATCGTGATGGTGGCACCGCGCTCGACGGTGGCCCCCGGCGCGGGGCTCTGCCGGATGATCTGCCCAGCGGGCACGGTGTTGTTGAACTCCTCCGGACCGCCCTGCACGATCAGCAGGCCGAGCACCTCGAGTGTCGCTGTGGCGTCGGCCAGCGTGGCGCCGGCGAGGTCGGGCACGGTGCGCGGTGCCGGGCCGGCCGAGGCCACCACCTGCACGGTGGTGCCCTTGGTGACAGTGGCCCCCGCGGTGAGCGTGGGCGAGGCAGGGACCACCCACGACAGCACCACGCCCGGCGCCACCGTCTCGTCGAACACGGGTGCACCCTCGATGAGCACGAGACCGAGGTCGGAGAGCTCGGTGGTGGCCTCGGCCACGGTGAGCCCGACCAGCTCCGGCAGTGGCCGCGGTGC
>CAZWCU010000135.1:7088-11596 GCA_964632715.1 uncultured Bifidobacterium sp.
CGGTGGTGGCCTCGGCCACGGTGAGCCCGACCAGCTCCGGCAGTGGCCGCGGTGCCGGACCGGTGCTCACGTAGATGGTGATCGCGTCGCCCTTCTCCAGCATCGTTCCCGCGCCGGGCTCGGTGCGGATGACGGCGCCGACGTCGACGGTCTCGCTGGCCTCTTCGGCGACGGTCCACTCGAACGAGCCGAGTTGGTTGATGGCTTCACCTTGCCGAAGGCCGGACACGTCGGGCACCTCGATCGACTCCGGTTGCGCGCTGTACCAGGCGAGCACGCCGCCGACCACGGCCATGACCACGAGCAGTGCCAGCACCCAGCGGCGCCCGCCGGAACGAACCGGTGGGTGATCGGGGAACTCGTCGGCGGGGTCGAAGTCGTCGTCGGTCTCGGCGGTGGCCCCGGTGATCGTCTCGGTGACGGACGTGGCGGGCACGACGGCCGTGGCGGGCGCTTCGTGCTCGGTGGCCTGCACGATGGTGGGCAGTGCGTCGGAGCGCTCGGTGGACGGCGGGGGTGGCACGACCGTTGGGGCGGGCGGCGGCAGCGGGGCGGGCGCCACATCGGCCTCGGGCGCGACCACGGCTCCAGCGAGCACGGCGGGCACGGCCTGCGTCGGGTCCAGGTCCGTGTTCGCCGCGCCGGGCAGCTCGTCCGCAGGCGCTCCGTCGTCGGACAGATCGTCGTCGGACAGATCGTCGTCGGGCAGGTCGTCGGCAGCTTCCTCGTCGACCGGCTCACTCGGGTCGTCGATGCGCGGGTCCTCGACCGGCGGTGCGGCGACCGGCAGCGCTTCGGTCGGCAGCTCCTCCATCGGCTCGTCGGGGATCAGCTCGACGGCAGCCGTGTCGACGGTCTCGGACGCGACCGCGGCGACATCGGCGGGCGCCGGCTCGACCGGCACGGGCACGGCGACCGCAGCAGGCACGACCGGTGGCACGACGGGGCGCACCAGCGGACCGGTGGGATCGACCGGTTGACCGGGTGTGACGCGTTCGGGAGCGAACAACGTGTTGGTCAAGATGGGCAGCGGCGCCGGGCGCGGCATCTTCTCCGCCGCCTGCACCAGCGCACGGCCGAACTCCGCGGCCGAGTATCGATCGTCGGCGAGCGGCCGCCCGGCGCGCTCGAACACTGCGGCGAGCGGGCCGAGGTCGGCCGACACGGGCATCAGCTTGTCAACGCGGTTGGCCAACGTCGCGACCGTGGAATCGCCGACGAAGGGCACGTGACCGGTGACGGCTTCCAGCAGCGCGAGGCACAGCGAGTAGACGTCGCTCTTCGGCTGCAGCGGCTTGCCCTGCGCTTCCTCCGGCGAGCTGTACTTGGCGCGGTCCATGCTGCGCCCGGTGACGTCGCCCGCCGAGTCGTGCAGCACCTGCGCGAGCCCGACCTCCACGACCCGCAGTCGGCGATCGTCGCCGAACACCAGGGTGGACGGTCGTACGTCGGTGTGCACCAGCCCTTGGCGGTGGATGGCGTCGAGGGCCTTGCAGGCATCGAGACCGACCACCAGCACCTGCGACGGCGACAGCAGACGGCCGCGGTCGAGGATGTCGCGCAGGCTGCCACCGGTGAACCGCTCGCCGACCACGTAGAGCACGTCGCGGTCGTTCCAGCGGGCCTGGCCCCAGTCCAGCACCGCGGCCACGTGCGGGTGCTGCAGGGCGCCGGCGATGGCCATCTTGATGCGGAACTCGGCCTGCAGGTGCGGCACGTCGCTGAGGTCCGGGTGCACCAGCTTGAGGACGACCGTGCGCTGCAGCTGCTCGTCGAACGCTTCGAAGACGGCGGCTTCCAGACCGCTGCCCAGGCGTGACCCGAGGCGGTAGCGGCCGGCGATGATGCGCGGCGGAGAATGCGGGTCGTTGGCCACCATGGCGAGCCATGAACCTAGCTGCGTGCGACGATCCGCACAGCGCGAGTGTGCGAATTCACACGTGGGCGCCAGAATGGCGGAGTGCGAAATCCCTTCCGGCGGCCGCAGCTCACGCTGACACTGGTCAGCCTTGCCATTGCCGCCTGCGTCGTCGGCATCGGTGTCGGCCTCTCCATCGCCGTCACCGGCGACGAGCGCCAGGCGCTGCCCGCCACCATCGAGGCCATCTCGCCCGCTCGTGGCGCCACGCAGGTGCCGGCGCAGACCCAGGTGTTCGTCGACCTGCTCCCCGGCTACGAAGGCGTGCTCATCATCGATGGTCTCGAGTTCGAGACCGTCAACCTCGATCAGGTACGTGGCGACGCGCCCCCCGGCCAGCAGATCGTGCTGCCGCCCACCGTCATCTTCGAACCGGGCAACGCCACTCTCACGTTCGACCCTTCTCCCGCCTCCAGCATCGAGGAGTTCAGCCAGGGCGAGCACCTGGTGCAGGTCGTCTACTGGAAGACCATCGACGGCCGCGGCCGCGCTCGCTCCTTCACCTGGTCGTTCACCGTCTTCTGACCCCGACCATCCGAGTGCCACACGACCATCCGAGTGCCACACGACCATCGGAGTGCCAGCGGACCATCCGAGTGGCAGCGTGCACCCCGTCGGGACGGTGGCACTCGGATGAGCCGGTGACACTCTGACGACGGGCCGACGCTCGCACGGATGGCGGGGCGGTGGCGGCCAGATGGCGTGGTAGCGTACGCCACATGGCACAGCTTGCACCCGCCGCCGCGCTCAGCGAGCACGATGTGCGCCGCGGTCTCCCGGTCACGATGGTCACCGCCGCCGCCGACACGTTGCAGCTCCCCGTCCCCGCCGTCCTCGAGTGGCTCAGCATCTCCCCGCGCACGTGGGTGCGCCGCAAGCAGCAGGGCACGCTCGACGTGCTGGAGAGCGATCGCCTCGCGCGCCTGCATCGCCTGGTGCGCCGCGCCACCCGAGTGCTGGGTGGTGCGGAGGAAGGTCGCACCTGGCTCACCACCTCGCAGCGGGCGCTGCAGCACCGCACACCGCTCGACGTCGCGGCCACGGAAGTGGGCGCAGAGGCCGTCTTCCAGTTGCTCGGTCGCATCGAGCACGGCGTGTTCAGCTGAGCCATGCACCTGTGGCGCATGGTCGCGGCGCGGCACGCACCAACGGCGATGACCGGCGACGGCGCCGCGGCCTTCGGCGGACGGTGGAACCCGCCCGGCCGGCGCATGGTCTACACCGCCGACTCGCTGGCGTTGGCGACGCTGGAGATGTCGGTGCACATCACCGGTGGTCGGGTGAAGTACGTCGCCATCCAGTTCGAGCTGCCCGACGCGCTCGTCGACGCGCTCGAGGTCGACGGCCTGAAGCGCACGTGGGCGACCAACGAGACCGCCACCCGCCGAGTGGGTGAGGCCTGGCTCGACTCCCGCCGTTCGGTCGCGCTCACCGTGCCGAGCGCGCTGGTCGATGCCCGCAGCGGCGAACGCAACGTGCTGCTCAACCCGCTGCACCCCGCCGCCGCCGAGTTGCGCGAACTGCAGCGCTTCGACGTCGTCCTCGACGAACGCCTCTGACACCTCTGCGTGCCGAGCGACACCTCGCGGCGTGGGGTCAGCCAGCGTGCGTCGGGGACTCTGCCTGTGCCTTGAGGAACTGATTGCGCACGCGGATGAGCTTCATCATGTATCGCTCCAGGCCGATGCGGTCGACGACTCGGCCGAGGGGCCCCAGCGGCGATGCGAAGTCGATGACATCGGTCATCAGCGTCCCGTCGGCAACACCCTCGAAGCGGTGTTCGTGATGGAACCGGCGGAACGGTCCTCTGACCTGCTCATCGACGAACCGGTCCGGAGGCGTCATCTCCGTCACCTTGCTGGTCATCGTGAACGGGACACCGAAGTGAGTAGCCCTCCAGGTCACCTGTTGGCCGAGGCCTATCAAACCAGTCGTGACGCCGGCAACGGCCCGTTCCCGCGACTTGCTCATCGAGCCCAGGTGGACGTCGATGCTTCGGGCAAGGTCGAAGACGGCCTCGACAGGAGCCGCGATCGTCGTTCGAAGTTCAATGTGCGCCATCACGTGTCCTCCACGATCAACCGCAGTCAATCGCGCAGGTCGGCGGTTTCTGCGCGATCAGACGCACATCGATGGGCCTTAGCTCTGCCGCCGGGCCCGAAGCAACCCGACCATTCGGGAAGCTTTTCATCACGGCTGCCGTGATGAAAAGCTTCGTGAACTGCCCTCGATCGCAGCACGGGTGCGCCAGTGGACGATTCAGCATCGTGTCTGAGCTAGCCACGTCTCGGGTACTCCTCGGCGACAAATGGAGGTTCGCCATGGCAGGTGTTGCGATCATCACGGAGGCATGCATCGGCGTGAAGGACCGGGCGTGTGTCGACGTGTGCCCCGTGCAGTGCATCTACGAGTTCGACGCCGCGCAGAACGTGCTCGTGTCGGAGCAGATGGCCGGCAGCGGGGTCGTCGAGAACAGTCATGCTCCGAACGCCGACGCCGTATCGATCTTCGGCGACAGCCTGCTCTACGTCAACGTCGACGAGTGCACGTCGTGCACCGCGTGCTACCAGCCCGACGTGTGTCCCGTCGG
>CAZWCU010000136.1:0-11577 GCA_964632715.1 uncultured Bifidobacterium sp.
CCGAGTGCCTCGTTCCACGCGGGCAGCTGCACGCTGCGCGCACGGGCGTTCTTGGAGAGCGTGACGGCCAGCATCTCCAGAACGATGCGTTGGATGTTGTTCTCCGGCTGCGCTTCGGTGAGGCCCAGGCTGTTGACCTGCACGCCGTAGCGGAAGCGGCGCGCCTTGGCATCGGTGACGCCGTAGCGCTCGAGGCCGATGCGGTCCCACAGCTCGGTGAACGCGCGCAGCTTGCAGATCTCCTCCACGAAGCGGATGCCGGCATTGACGAAGAACGAGATGCTGCCGAACACCTGCGCGAACTGCTCGGGCTCCACCTGCCCGCTGTCGCGCACGGCGTCGAGCACGTCGATGGCGGTGGCGAGTGAGAACGCGATCTCCTGCACCGGCGTCGCGCCGGCCTCCTGCAGGTGGTAGCTGCACACGTTCATCGGGTTCCACTTCGGTGCGTGCTGTGCGCACCAGGCCACCATGTCGACGATGAGCCGCTTGCTGGGCTCGGGCGGGAAGATGTACGTGCCGCGCGACAGGTACTCCTTGACGATGTCGTTCTGCGTGGTGCCGCGCAGCGCGGTGCTCTCCACGCCCTGCTCCTCAGCGTTCGCGACGTACAACGCGAGCAGCCACGCGGCAGTGGCGTTGATGGTCATCGACGTGTTCATCTTGCCGGGCGGGATGTCGTGCAGCAGCGTGCGCATGTGGCCGAGGTGCACCACCGGCACGCCCACCTTGCCCACCTCTCCGCGGGCAAGCACGTGATCCGGGTCGTAGCCGGTCTGCGTGGGCAGATCGAACGCGATGGACAGGCCGGTCTGGCCCTTGGCGAGGTTCGTGCGGTACAGCTCGTTCGACGCCGCGGCCGACGAGTGGCCCGAGTACGTCCGCATCAACCAGGGTTCGTCACGACGGATTGGCTCGGCCATGTGCACAGTGTGACCGGTGGGCGGTGGCCGGCGCTACCTCGCTGCTGCCGGAGGAGCCGCCACCAGAGCTGACGATCGAGGAAACTTCCTCAAGAACGTCTCAAGTTCCCGAATCTGCACTCCGATACTTCTCGCAACGGTGCGGGGAGCGGGCGGAGCTTCTGGCTGGCGGAAGCCATCGTGTGTCGGATCCGAGCGGGAATCCGACGAACGGACGGGAAGGCCAGTGCCGGGGGAGACCCCGGCACTGCGCACCGTGCCGTCGACCGGGTCGGACGGCGAGCGCTCAGTACGTGGCCACCGCGAGGCGCCGCAGGTAGTCGACGCGCGGCACTTCCACCACGCCCAGCGATGCCAGGTGCGGCGTGCTCCACTGCACGTCGATGAGCAGTCCGCCGGAGACCTGCATCGCGTGCACCATGGCCATCATCGCCACCTTCGACGCATCGGTGGCTGTGTGGAACATGCTCTCGCCGGCGAAGAAGCGCCCGATGCGCACGCCGTACAGGCCGCCGACCAGTTCGCCGTCGCGCCACGTCTCCAGGCTGTGTGCCCACCCCAGCTCGTGCAGCGCGGTGTAGGCCCCGACGAACGCGTCGTTGATCCAGCCGTGCGGCCGGCGTGGGTCGCCGCACCGCCGCATCACGTCGGTGAACTCGGTGTCGACTCGCAGTTCGAAACGGCTCGCGCTCTGCCGCAGCGACCTCGACACCACCATGCCGTCGATCGGTAGCACGCCGCGCGGGTCGGGCGACCACCACCCGATCAGCTTCTTGCGCAGCGGCATCGGGAACAGCCCACCTCGGTAAGCCGCGAGCAGCGTGCCCGGCGCGAGATCGGCGCCGACACCGACCAGACCGTGCGCGTCGGCGTCGGCGGGCGAGGGCAGCTGCCAACGACTGGGCGGTGGCGTCACCTGCCGCTGAGTGAACCGTTCGGCACACTGCGCGGTGAACACGTCGCTGAACGCTCCCGTCACATGGCCCGACATGCCGGCCATTTCATCACTTCCGGCGAGCACCGCGAGGCTCGGGGGCAGCGCCGATGGCGCAGGGACAGTGCCTGGTGGAGCGACTAGCCTGCACCCTGTCATGGGTTTGCAGTCGTTCGAGCACGGTTTGGAGCGTATGGTCGAGGGCGTGTTTTCCCGCGGCTCCCGTTCCAGCATCCGTCCCGTCGAACTCGGCCGCCGAGTGCTGCGCGAGATGGACGATCACCGCAGTGTCGACGTCAAGGGCCGACGCATCGTGCCCAACGTCTTCTCCATCAGCCTGAGCGCCCGCGACCATGCGGCGTTCGCCGACATCGACGAAGCACTCAACGCCGAGCTGTGCGAAACCGCGCGCGAGTACGCCCGCGCCGAGGGCTACCACTTCATGGGCGCGGTGATGGTGGAGATGGCGGTCGACAACTCGCTGAAGCCCGGCCGATTCACCGTTGCCTGCCGCATGAAGGAGACCGGTGGGGGCGCCGGCGCCGGGTCGCTCGTGCTGCCCAGCGGCGAGCGCATCCCGCTCGGCCAGCAGCCCATCACCATCGGCCGCCTACCCGACTGCACGGTGCCCGTCAACGACGCCAACGTCAGCCGCCGCCACGCCGAGGTCCGCGCCGCGGGGTCGTCGTTCGTCCTGATCGACCTCGGCAGCACCAACGGCAGCAAGGTGAACGGTGTGCGCATCGATGGCCAGCGCACGCTCGACGATGGCGACATCGTCAGCGTGGGCACCACGCACCTGCGCTTCGAGGCGTCGTGAGCGAAGCGCAACTCAACATCCTCAACTACGCGCTCCTCGCGCTCCTCTACCTGTTCTTCGCCCGTGTGCTGTGGGCTGTCTGGAGCGAGGTGCGCGGTCCTCGGCTCGGTGTGCAGGCCCCACAGGGCCACGCACGCGACGCCACTGCGCCGGCCCAGCGACCCGCGGCACCGGTGAAGCAGCCCAAGCCGAGCAAGGGCCTGCGAGCCAAGCGAGGCACGCCGAACCGGTTGGTCGTGCTGGAGCCGAAGGTGCGCAAGGGTTCGGCGTACCCGATCGCCGGCGAGATCACGCTCGGTCGCGCGCCCAGTTGCGCCATCGGGCTGCCCGACGACACGTTCGCGTCGCAGCTGCACACTCGCGTGTTCCTGCACGACGCAGCCGTGTGGGTGGAAGACCTGGGCAGCACCAACGGCACGCACGTCAACGGCCGCCGTCTCTCGGCGCCCACGCAGCTCGCCATCGGCGACCGCGTGCAGATCGGCAGCACGATCTTCGAGGCACAGTGAGCACCCGATGACCGACCTTCCCCCCGACTCCCCAGACCCGGTCGACCCAGTCGACTCGGTCGACCCGCCCGACGAGGGTGCCCCGGTGCCCGTCGATGCACCCGACGAGTTGGCGCTCGACGCCCCCACCACACCCGCACTCGACTGGGGTGCCGCCACCCACGAGGGCCGCGTGCGCACCGAGAACGAGGACTCTTACGTCGTCGAGCCGATGGTGTTCGGCGTCGCCGACGGCATGGGCGGCCACCAGGCGGGCGAAGTGGCCAGCGCCATCGCCGCCGGCATCCTGCGCGATCGTCTGTCCAACGGGGCGCAATCGGTCGACGTGGCGGTCGCTGCGGTGGTCGAGGCCAACGCCGCCATCTTCCAAGGTGCGCACGGCAACGCCGAGCACCGCGGCATGGGCACCACGCTCACCGCGATGGTCGTGCTGGCCGATTCGTCGTCGCCGCGCCGCCTCGCGCTCGTCAACGTCGGCGACAGCCGCACGTACGTGATGCGCGGCGGCCGCCTGCGCCGCGTCACCATCGACCACAGCTACGTGCAGGAGCTGGTCTCCACCGGACACATCACCGAGTACGAGGCGCGCAGCCACCCGCGGCGCAACATCGTCACCCGCGCGCTGGGCATCGAGCCCCACGTGCGTGTCGACACCTGGGTGATGCCGTTCGTGCTCGGCGACCGCTACGTGCTGTGCAGCGACGGCCTCGTCGACGAGGTCGACGACGACGAGATCGCTGCCATCGTCGGTGGCCTGTCGTCGCCGCAGGCCGTGGCCGATGCGTTGGTGGAGCTGGCCAACGAGCACGGCGGTCGCGACAACGTCACCGTCGTGGTGGTCGATGTGCTCGACGGCGACGCCGCATCGCTCGACGACGACCTCGACGTCGACATCGCGTGGGACGACGTGGACCGCAGCAGTCTCGTCGACGCAGAAGCCGGCTCGGCGCCGGTGGTGGCCGTCGGGCTCCCGCCGCGCAACACCGTCACGCCCGGTGGACCGGCCACCGCCGTGCTGCCGGCGGTCGCGCCGACGTCGGCCGCGCCGTCGCGCCGGCGGTTCGGTCTGGGCGGGCTGCTGTTCGGCATCGCGTTCGGAGTCATCGCGATGCTCACCATCGTGCTCGTGCTCGTCGTGCGCAACAACGCGAACAACGAGCCCACACCCACCACCGTTCCGTCCACGACGGTGGTCACCACCACGACCACGCGAGTCACCACCACCACGACGGCGTCGACCACCACGACTCCCATCACCACCACCACGGGGCCGTAAACCTTGGCTCAGTCGTCGCCCATCGCGTCCGCTCGTCGCAACAGCGAACTGGGCCTGGTCATCATGGCGGCGGGCATCTCGGCGGTGGCGTACGTGCTGGCCTCGCTGGGCAAGAACTCCACGATGCCGGCCACCATCGTGCCGTTCCTCATCGCACTGCTGGGCATGTTGGTGGCTGCGCACATCGCCACTCGCGTGCTCGCTGCCGGCGCCGACGGCACGCTGCTGCCGCTGGCCATCCTGCTGCACGGCATCGGCTACGTGGTCATCGCTCGCCTCAGCGAGCGCCGGGCAGCGCTGCAGACCACCTGGTCGTTCATCGCCATTGTCGCGTTCGTGCTGACACTGCTCATCGTCCAACGGCCGCCCGACCTCGCGCGCTACAAGTGGACGTTCCTCATCGTCGGTGCCGGTCTGCTGATGATGCCGTTGGTGCCCGGCATCGGCAGCAGCGTCGGCGGAGCCAAGATCTGGGTGAGCATCGGGCCGGTCAACTTCCAGCCGGGTGAGTTCGCCAAGATCGCGTTGGCGCTCTTCTTCGCCGCCTACCTGGCCGACAACCGCGAACTGATCGCCGCCGGCACGCGGCGCATCGGACCGCTGCGCATTCCCGAGCTCCGGTTCCTGCTGCCGGTCACGCTCGCCTGGGCGTTCGCCGTCGCGATCATGGTGGCCGAGAAGGACCTCGGGTCGGCGCTGCTGTTCTTCACGTTGTTCACCGTGATGATGTGGGTGGCCACCGAACGCGCCATCTACCTCATCCTCGGGCTCGTCATCTTCTCCGGTGCCGCCTACGTGGCCTGGCGGATGTTCGAGGTGGTGCAGACCCGCGTCGACATCTGGCTCGACCCGTGGAGCCAGTACGAGGGCAAGGGCTACCAACCCGCGCAGGCGATGTTCGCGTTCGCCAACGGCGGCACCGCCGGCACCGGCCTGGGCATGGGCAACCCCACCAAGATCCCCGCCGCCAGCACCGACTACGTGTTCGCCGCCATCGGTGAGGAGATGGGCCTCATCGGCGCCACCGCCATCATCATCGCGTTCCTGCTGCTGCTCGGCGCCGGGCTGCGGGTGGCCATCCGCGCGGACCGCCCGTTCGAGAAGCTGCTCGCCACCGGCCTCACCACCATCATCACCATGCAGGCGTTCATCATCATCGGTGGTGTCATCCGCCTGGTGCCGCTCACCGGCATCACGCTGCCGTTCGTCAGCTACGGCGGCAGCAGCCTGCTCGCCAACTACATCCTGCTGGCGCTGCTGCTGCGCATCAGCGACTCGGGTGCGCGTCGTCGTGGCGAGCTGCCCAATGCCCTCACCATCGGCGAGCGCTGGGAAGCGCGCCGGCTGCGTCGAGCCGAACGCAAGGGAGTGGTCGCATGAACCCGCAGATCCGCAAGCTCGCAGCCGGGCTGCTCGTGCTGTACCTCGCCTTGTTCGCCGCGCTCAACGTCATCCAGGTCAGCAAGAAGGAGACCCTCAACGCGCACCCGCAGAACAACCGCCAGACCATCCGCGACTTCAACCGTCCGCGCGGCGCCATCGTCACCGCGGACGGAGAGGTGGTGGCGCGCAGCGTGCCCACCGATCCCGGCTCCGAGTTCCGGTTCCAGCGCGAGTACCCCACCGGCGAACTGTTCAGCAACGTCACCGGCTACTACACGTACAGCTTCGGCAGCACGCAGCTGGAGAAGACCCAGAACGACGTGCTGATGGGCGACACCACGCAGCAGAAGGTCGACAGCGTGTTCGGCGGTGCCGACAACACCGGCAGCGTGCAGCTCACCATGCGCGCCGACGTGCAACGCATCGCTGCGCAGGCACTGGGTGGGCGTGAAGGCTCGGTGGTGGTGATGGACCCCAACACCGGCGCCGTCATCGCGATGGTGAGCTTCCCGTGGTTCAACCCCAACCAGGTGGCCACGCACGACACCGAGAAGGCCGAGGACGTGCTCGACTTCCTCAACAACACTCCCGGCAAGCCGCTCCTGGCCAACGCGTACCAGGAGAACTACATGCCGGGGTCGAGCTTCAAGATCATCACCACCGGCATTGCCCTCGAGAACGGCGTCACCAGCCTCGACCGCACGTGGCCGAGCGAGCGCGAGTGGCTGCCGCCACAAACCCAGGACCCCATCCAGAACTACGGCGGCAGCAGCTGCGGTGGCTCGATGGCGCAGGTCTTCTACCGCAGCTGCAACATCCCGTTCGCGCAGATGGCCGTCGAGCTCGGCCCGCAACGGATGACCGACGGCGTTGTCGCCTGGGGCATCGGCTCGCCGCTGCCGATCGATCTCCCCCGGCCCGCGTCGAGCAGCTTCTGCGGCAACGTGCTGCCGTGCGATGCGGCGTTCTTCGAGAACCAGCTGCCACTGCTCGCCATCGGTGGCTTCGGGCAGGGCAACGACCTGATGGTGCCGCTGCACATGTGCATGGTCGCCTCCACTGTCGCCAACGGTGGCGAGATGATGGCGCCCTACGTCGTCGACGCGACGTTGAAGAACGACGGCACGGTCATCGAGCGCACTGCGCCGAGCGTGTGGCGCCAGCCGATCTCCCCGACCACGGCCTCCACGCTCACCGACCTGATGGTGAACGTCGTCAACCAGGGCACCGGCACGGCCATGCAGTTGGCCAACGGCGTGCAGGCGGCGGCCAAGACCGGCACCGCCCAGCTCAACGCCGCCGGCGAGCCGGAAGCGTCGCACGCCTGGATCGTCGGGTTCGCTCCCGCCGAGGCGCCGCGCTACGCCGTGGCGGTCATCCTGAAGGGCACCAACGCCGAGGTCAGTGCCAGCACCGGCGGCAAGTTGGCCGGTCCCATCGCCAAGCAAGTGTTCGACTACCTGTTCGCCAGTGAAAGTTGACAGGTGTCGTCCGCCACACGCTCATGTCCGGTGAACCCACTTCACCCATGAGCATCGGTATCCTCGGTTGGCGATTTGGCCAGGAAAGGCATCAGTGACCGGCAACAACGAGCGCACCGTCTTGAACGAGCGCTACGAGATCCAGCAACGCATCGGGCGCGGCGGCATGGCCGACGTGTTCCTCGCGCGCGACCTGTTGCTCGATCGGCCCGTTGCCATCAAGGTGCTGTTCCCCGAGTTCGCCGTCGACCCCAACTTCGTCGAGCGCTTCCGGCGCGAGGCGCAGAGCGCCGCCAACCTCAACCACCCCAACATCGTCGGCGTGTACGACTGGGGCCAGTACGCGAACACCTACTTCATGGCCATGGAGTACGTGCAGGGCCGCACGCTCGCCGACATCCTGCGCGCCAACGGGCACGTCAACAGCATGCAGGCTGCCGAGATCGCCAGCGAGGTCGCCGCCGCCCTCGGCTTCGCGCACCGCAACGGTGTCGTGCACCGCGACATCAAGCCCGCCAACATCCTGATCGGCGCCAACGGCCAGGTGAAGGTGGCCGACTTCGGCATCGCCCGTGCGATGAACGCGCCCACCGAGAGCAACCTCACGCAAGCCGGTTCGGTGATGGGCACCGCCACCTACTTCTCGCCCGAGCAGGCCCAGGGTGCCCAGCCCGATCCGCGCAGCGACCTCTACTCGCTGGGCATCGTGCTCTACGAGATGGTGGCCGGCCGCCCGCCGTTCAGCGGCGAGAACCCGGTCAGCATCGCCTACAAGCAGGTGCACGAGCAGCCGCAACCACTCAACCAACTGGTCGCCGACGTGCCCAAGCCGTTCGAGGCCATCGTCGCCAAGCTGCTCGCCAAGAAGGCCGACGTGCGCTACTCCACGGCCGAGGCCGTGCGCGACGACCTGCGCCGCTACCGCAACGGCGAACCGGTGCAGGCACTCACCTCCGCGATGGGCGCCGCACCGGCCACCACCGCGGTGCCGCGTGCTGCTGGTGGAGCAGTCGTCGCCGGTGCGGCGGTCGGAGCCACCGTCGGTTTGCCGCGCACCACCGCTCAGCCGGGCATGGCCGGCACCGGCGCGATGCCGCGCACCGGCGCGCAACCGCAGCAGTACCAGCCGCAGCAGTACGACGCCGGTGGCCGCGGCGGCATGTATGCCGTCATCGGGTTCCTCGCGCTCATCGCATTGGTGGTGGGCGGCATCGTGCTGTTCAACGCACTGTCGAAGGACGACCAGCCCAGCTCGTTCCCCATGCCGCCCGTGGTCGGTGCCTTGCTCGAAGAGGGCACCAGGGTGCTCGACGAAGCGGGCCTGCAGGTGAACCCGCCGGTCATCGCCAACGACCCTGCGTTCCCTCCGGGGGCGATCGTGCTCACCGAGCCGGCCGCGGGCACCACCGTGCAGCGCGGCCAGGCCGTCACCATCTACTACAACCCGGTGCTCACCCCGTTCGCCCTGGAGGAGATGGCCGGCAAGACCCAGGAAGACGCGGTGCTGCTGTTGCAGGGCCAGGGCCTGGTGCCGAAGGTCGTCACCGAGGACAACCCCGACGTCGAGGCCGGTGTCGTCATCCGCACCGAGCCGCCCGCCGGCACGATGGTGCAGCAGGGCGACGAGATCGTCGTGGTCGTGTCGGCCGCTGCCAATGAGGTCAGCGTTCCGCCGGTGGCCGGTCTGTCGCAGGCCGACGCGAACGCGACGCTCACCACCGCCGCCTATGAGTTCGTGGTCACCGTCGAGCTCGAAGCCAGCCCCGACGTGCAGGCCGGTGTCGCCATCCGCACCGACCCGGCAGCGGGTGAGCTGGTCGAGAAGGGCAGCCCGGTCACGTTGTTCGTGTCGAGTGGCCCGGAGCCGGTGAAGGTACCGCCACTCGAGGGCCTCACCGAGGCATCGGCTCGCGCGAAGTTGCTCGAGCTCGGCCTGGTGCCAGACGTCAGCTATCAGGCGGTGCCGATCGGCGATTCGAAGGACGGTCGCGTCATCTCGCAGAGCGTGCCGTCGGGTACCGACGTGGCGCCGGGCACCACGGTCCGGCTGCGGGTCGGCCAGTCGCCGGCGCCCACACCGACGCCGACACCCACGCCGACACCCACTCCGACGCCCACCCCGACGCCCACTCCCACCCCCACGCCGACGGTGCCGCCCTCGTCACCCTGACGGCGTCGCGCCCGGTGGCGCGGGGTCGCGTGCTCAGACGGCGACGGTGCGTGCCAGGAAGTTGCGCAGCAGGTGATGACCTGCCCCGGTGAGGATGCTCTCCGGATGGAACTGCACGCCTTCCACCGGCAGCTCGCGGTGGCGCACGCCCATCACGATGCCGTCGCAGGTGGCGGTGACCTCCAGGCAGTCGGGCATCGTGGTCGGGTCGATCACCAGGCTGTGGTAGCGGGTGGCCGTCAGCGGGGAGGGCAGGTCGGCGAACACGCCGACGCCCTGATGTTCGATGGGGCTGGTCTTGCCGTGCATCAGCTGCGGCGCGCGCACCACCGCGCCGCCGTACACGTGGCCGATCGCCTGATGGCCGAGGCACACGCCGAGCAGCGGCACGCCGGCCGCGGCGAAGGCGGGGATCGCGTCGCAGATGATGCCCGCGTCCTCCGGGCGACCCGGCCCGGGCGACAGCAGCACGGCGTCGGGTTCGGTGGCCAGCGCCTCCTGCACGGTGAGCTGATCGTTGCGCACGACGATCGGTTCGGCGCCGAGCTCGCCCAGGTACTGCACCAGGTTGTACACGAAGCTGTCGTAGCTGTCGATCACGAGAACGCGCGGCACCGGTACAGCCTGCCCGGTGGAGGCGACCGTTGTCGAATGGGTTGCGTCACCTAGACTCTTCGCCCGTGGCTCCTCCGAAACGCAAATCGACCGGCCGTGTGACACCCAAGGGCACCAAACCCGGCCAGGTCACCGCGATGGCGAAGGAAGCGCCGCATCACGACAGCTCCATCGCACAGTCGTCGCGCTACACGCCGCCGACGCCGAAGGAGTTCTACGAGAGCCCGCGCTGGGTGCCGATCCTGATGTTCACGTTCCTCGGGCTCGGTGCCATCAGCATCATCCTGCGCTACGTGGTGCCGGCGTTCGAGAACACCAACACGCCCGTGCTCATCGGCCTGGTGTGCATGCTGGCCGGGTTGTTCACCGCCACGAAGTGGAAATAGCGCTCGCAGCCAGCCCGTTCCAGCCGGTTCCAGTCGGGTTCGGCCTGTCTCCGGCCGGTTCTCCAGCCTGTGGACGACGAGTGACAGTGATGTAATTACATCACAGAGTTATCCACAGTCTGTGGGGAACTCACTCGAAGAGCGGCGCCACGATCACCATGTCGTCGAGGCAGTGGCGCGGCGGCGGTGGGTCCTCGTCGGGGGCCAGCAACATCTTCAGTTCCAGCCCACAGACGGTGCACCGGTACTTGACGTTGATCTTGCGCATCTCGCCGGCCGGTGGCGGCGCCGGCATCGGCGTGGTGAAGCTGCGCAGCATGCCAATGCCACTTTTCCACAGGACGACGCCGAACAGCACCCCGAATCCGACCCAGATGATGGTGGCGAACGCGGGCATGCCGTCAGGCTACCGAGTGTCGTGAAGCCTGCGCCGGGCAGGCCTCGAGCTGCAGCTCAGGGTGTGACCGTCAGCCCAGGCGTTCGATGATGGTGGCGTTGGCCATGCCGCCGCCCTCGCACATCGTCTGCAGGCCGTAGCGGCTGCCGGTGTTGCGCATCCGGTGGATGAGCGTCGTCATCAGGCGGGCACCCGAGCCACCCAGGGGGTGCCCCAGGGCGATCGCGCCGCCGTGCGGGTTCAGCTTGTCCGGGTCGGCCCCGGTCTCGGCCAGCCACGCCATGGGCACCGGCGCGAAGGCCTCGTTGACCTCGTAGACGCCGATGTCGTCGATCGACAGACCCGAGCGGTCCAGCAGCTTCTTCGTGGCCGGGATGGGCGCGGTGAGCATGATGACCGGGTCGTCGCCGGCCATGACCGTGGTGTGGATGCGGACCAGCGGGGTGAGTCCGAGCTCGCGGGCCTTCTCGCTGGTGGTGACCAGCAGGGCCGCGGAGCCGTCGGAGATCTGGCTGGCGTTGCCGGCGCTGATGACGCCGTTCTCCTTGAAGGGCGTCTTCAGGGAGCCCAGCTTCTCCAGCGTGCCGCCGGGGCGGATGCCCTCGTCGGCGCTGACCAGGCCCTCGGGGGTGGTGACCGGGGCGATCTCCTCCTCGAAGGCACCGTCGGCCTGCGCCTTCGCG
>CAZWCU010000137.1:0-11394 GCA_964632715.1 uncultured Bifidobacterium sp.
GATCTTGGGGACGAACATCTCGATCAACTTCGGTGACCCATGTGCCAACAAGGTCGGCGCGGCGAGCATCATGCCCAGGCCAGAGGGCGGCCCGAGTACCCCGCGGGCGATCATCGCTCGGGCGAGGTCACCGGTCTTGGTTCGTTGCCATCCCCGCCCGTAGGGGGCCGGCAGCATCGGGTGTGCGAGTCCGGCGTTGGCGAGGCGTGACCACCATTCACCGACCGGGAGATCGGGATGCCAGTGCTCGTCGAGCCACGATTCGACATCGAAGTCGTCGTGGCCGTCGGGACGGGTCGATGTTGTGCTGTCAGTCATGAGGGTTGCCTCTCGCTCGTGGTGCCATCGATGTCGGTTCGTCGTGCGAGGCCGGGTCGGCCCACACGAGCACGAAGTGCTCGCTGAGCGCCTCGGTGCGCACGGCGAGGCGTTGGCCGATCCGGATCTCGCCAGGTGGTGTTGTCGTCGCGGCGAGCAGGCGCGGGCCTTCGTCGAGTTCGACGAGCAGGGTCGCATATGGTGCGTGCGCTTGCCACCCGGGGTCGAGGCTGCGATGGCTGACGGCGAAGGACAGCACCGAGCCACTCCCCGTGACCGGCTCGAACGTCGTCTGGTCGGATTGGCAGGCAGGGCAGAATCGGCGTGGCGGGTGACGCCATCGCCCGCATCCGACGCACCGTTGGATGCAGAGCAGTTCGGCGGCGATGCATGCGTGATGCCAGTCCAGGACGACCCATTCGGGTGTTGGCACGTAGGTGCTCATCGGTCTCTCCCCAGAATCGCGATGCTGCCGTCGCCGAGGTCGCCGTACCCGGTGACCAACGCCAGTTCGGCGCCGGTCACCTGGGCGTCGGCGGTGCCACGCAGTTGGCGGGTGGCCTCGACGACGTGGTTGAGTCCCCAACAGTGCCCTTGGGAGAGCAGCCCACCGTGGGTGTTGAGCGGGAACCTGCCGCCGAGCTCGATGTTGCCGTCGGCGACGAACGCAGGGGCCCCGCCGGGCTCGGCGTAGCCGAGCGCTTCGAGTTGGAGCAGCACGACATAGGTGAAGCAGTCGTAGATCTCGAGCACGTCGATGTCGTGGGGTGACACGCCGGCTCGTGCGAAGGCGCGGGGTGCCGCTCGGTGGATGCCGAGTTCGAGGAGGTTGGCGCGGTTGGCGATCTCGTCGGCAGGCTCTGGATGGCCTTCGGCTCCGCCGAGGTAGACGATTGGCGGATGCACGAGGTCTCGGGCGCGCCCGAGGCTCGTCATCACGACGGCGGTGGCGCAATCGGTCTCGACGCAACAGTCGAACTTCCGTAACGGTTCGGCGATGAACGGCGCGGCGTCGTAGTCGGCGCGGCTGAGCGGGGTGCCTCGCATCAAGGCCTTGCTGTTGAGCTGCGCATGGTTGCGGCACGCGATCGCCACTGCGGCAGCGGCGTCCTCGGCAATGTCGAAGGTCTCCACGTACCGGCGCAGATACAGGCTGTAGTGTTGCGCGGCCGACATCAGCCCATAGGGTGCATAGTGGTTTCTGACGGTCTCGCCCATCGGCCCGAGGTTCATCACGCGTTTGGTCGGGCGTGCGTCCGGCTTGGGACGCAGGGCCGAGTACCCGTTCCAGCCCATGCACACGAGCACGTTGTCAGCGAGGCCGCCGGCGATCGCCATCGTTGCGGTTTGCAACGATGCGGTCGGTGAGGCACCTCCCATCAGCACCGACACGTGGTAGGCGACGTCGGGTACGCCGAGGTGCGCGGCGATCTCCTCGGCGCTCATGTAGCCCGGTGGAGGGATGATGCCGTTGATGTCCGCAGGTTTCAGCCCGGCGTCGGTGATCGCCTCCATCGCCGCGTCGAGGATGAGATCGCAGACGTGGCGGTCGCTTCCTCGCACGTAGTCGGTCTCGCCGACCCCGACGATGGCCGTGGTGCCCCAGAGCTCAGTACCCATGAGTCGACCCAGTCACAGTCCGTCGCTCGCCTGGTCTCGCAGCCGCTTGTAGTCGACCTTGCCATTCGCCGCACGGCCGATCGTGTCGACCTCGACGATTCGCCGCGGGGCCTTGTAGGCAGCCAGTCGTGCACGGACGTGCTCGATCAACTCGGTCTCGGTCGCGACCATGCCGGGCCGGCGTTCCACCACGCCGACGACCATCTCGCCGAACCGATCGTGTGGTACTCCGACGACAACCGCGTCGGCGACCGAGCCGTGGGTCTTGAGGGCCTCCTCGACCTCCTCCGGGAAGATCTTCTCGCCCCCACTGTTGATGCACACCGACCCGCGACCCAGAACCTTCACGGTCCCGTCAGCGTCGATGGTCGCATAGTCACCTGGGCACGAGTAACGCTTGCCGTCAACGATGATGAACGTGCGCGCCGACTTCTCCGGGTCCTTGTAGTACCCGATCGGCTGGCGGCCGCCGACAGCCAACCGACCGATCGTGTCGGAGCCCGGCTCGACACGTTGCCCGTCGTCGTCGACGACGATCGTGTTGACGCTCGCCTGGAAGCGAGCCGTCTTCGCCGCCGCGCCACCGCCCGACACCGACTGCCCCATCCCCAACGCCTCCGACGAGGAGAACGCGTCCATCAACAGCATCTTCGGTTGATGGCCCAGCATGCCCTGCTTGGTTTCCTCGCTCCACATCACCCCCGACGACACGAACGCCATCACCGAGTCGAGCGACCAACGATCCGGGTCGGCGTCGAGAGCGGCCAGGATCGGTTTGGCGAACGCATCGCCGACGATGGCGATGACATTGACCCGCTCACGGTCGATCGTGTCGAGGAGTTCGCCCGGATCGAAATGGCGGGACTCGAGACACACGATGGAGCCGCCGGATGTGAGAGCACCGAACGCAGTGAGCGCGCCGGTGCCGTGCATGAGCGGACATGCCGGCATCTGGACGGGGCCGGGTCGCGTGAGCGCGTCAGCGACGAAGTCGGGGTCATAGGTCTCGGGGACGCTGAGCCCGAGACCGCTGCTCAACACCACGATCAGGTCGTCCTGTCGCCACATCACGCCTTTCGGCATCCCGGTGGTGCCGCCCGTGTACAGCATGTACAGGTCGTCACCACTGCGCTCGACCCGGTCGACCACCGGCTGACCCGCGGCGCCAGCGGCTTGCTCGTACGGGGTGGCCCACTCGGGACAATCGCCCGAGCCGTCGTCGACCCACAACCACGTCGCCACGCGGGGCACTCGCGCGCGGATGGCTTCGATCGTGTCGGCGAAGATGCCGTGGAAGATCACAGCGACAGCGTCGGCGTTGTCCCACAGGTAGACCAGTTCGTCTGCTGCGTACCGGTAGTTGGTGTTCACCGGGACCAGCGCTGCCTTGTAACAAGCGAACACGGACTCGAGGTACTCGGGGCAGTTGTACAGGTACTGCGCCACCTTGTCCTGTCGCTGAGCCTCCCGGTCGAGGAGGAACGTGGCGAGGCCTTCGGCTCGCCGTTCGGCCTCCGACCACGTCACTGTGCGACTGCCCTGCTTGGCGAACGGCGCGTCGGGGAGCTGTGCCGCGGCCGTCTCCCAGATCTCCGCGAAGGTCCACCCCGACACGTCACTCACCTCCGTGCACAGCTGCAGGTGCCTCACCCGACGGAGGCCACGGCTCGACGCCGTCCTCGAGGGGCACGTCGAGGGACCGGAGCAGTGCAGAGAACATCCGCCAGTTACCGATGGCAGCAACCAGTTCGACGAGGACGGCGTCGTCGTCGAGCGCTGCACGGCAGGCACTCCACGACTCATCGGTGATCGTGCCGTGCTGCAGCGTGTCATCGGTGGCTGCGAGCACAGCCCGCTCTGCGTCGCCAAAGTGCTCGGCGGTACGCCAGTCGCGTACCGCGAGCAGATCTCGTTCGGGCACATCGAGCAGGCGTGCGACTCGCCAGTGTTGCGTCCACTCGTACACCGAGCCGGTCGACCATCCGATCCGCATGATGATCAGCTCGCGCAGCCTGGCGTCGAGCACGCCCTTCCACAGCAGTTCGTGCAACATGCTGCTCAAGCCGGCGGCGACGCCAGGCTGATGCAAGGCGATCCGGAACACGGACAGCTCCGCCATCGTGTCCGGAATCCCGCGTGTGGCAGCTCGGCGCTTGGCCTCGTCGATGTCGAGCATTGCGATCCGTGATCCGGTGGACATGAGCTGCACTCCTTCAATCAGGCTGTGTACGGTCGAGGATTCTTCAAGCGGACGGCGAGAACACGCCGTGCAACGGTGGGATGGCGTCACGGTCGGCGCCCGACAGCGTGTCCAACAACGCCGAAAGGTCACCGAAGCCGGCCACGCGGCGAGAGAGATCGGCAAACGGCCAACGGCCGGCGACGAGCAGATCGATGGCCGCGCGATAGGCGTGGAAGTCGACGCCGAGCGACCCCATGATCCGCAGCTCCTTGTAGACGAGATGGTCGGGCTCGAATCCAGGCGCACCACCGCCACCACGTGTCCCCGCGACCACGATCGTCCCACCTGGCCGAGCCAGGGCCACGGCCTGGGCGAAGGCGGCGGGTGCCTTCGCGGTGACGTCGACGACGACGTCCGCGAGACCACCCGTCGCTCGTTTGAGCGCGGCCGTCGGATCATCGACGGCCACATCGATGGCCAGGTCAACACCGAATCGATGAGCGATGTCGAGACGGTCACGATCGCGAGGGCCGAGACCGGTCAACGCCACGAACGACGCACCCGCCTCCTTCGCAGCAACGGCGGCACAAAGACCGCGGATGCCCGGGCCGAGGACGACGACGACATCACCGGATTTCGTTTCAGGGATCGTCGCTCCCCAACGGATACCTGCACCAAGCGGGTTGAACACGGTGGCCAGCACCGGGTCGAGCGAGTCGGGGATCGGGAGCAGCATCGCGTCGGACGGCAGGTGGAGATGTGTCGCATACCCGCCCCACAAGCCCGGTGCGATCTGGGCGTCGACGAAGCCGAACATCGTGGCGAGCCCGTTACGGACGCAGCGCCGGTACTCGCCGCGTGCGCACGGCTCGCATTGCCGGCATGAGCGGAACACCTCGACGGCAACCCGGTCGCCTGCCGCGACGTTCCATCGCCCGGCGGCGGTGTCGCCGATCTCGTCGATGATGCCGACGATCTCGTGACCGGGGATGAACGAGAACGGGGCGGCGATGTGTCCGCTGTACTGCTCGTGATCGGTGCCACACAGTCCGCAGGCCTCGATGCGGAGCCGCGCGGTGTCGGCGGTGACGTCGGGGAGGTCGAACGTACGATGCTCGAGCGTGTTCGGTCCGGTGAGCACGAGCGCTTCGGCTGATGGGTTCATCGAAGTTCGAACCTCGCATGATCATGGGCTGGTTTCAGGTCGATCTCGTGGCCGACGAACATGCCGCCCGACATCGCGGCTGCGACATCCGGGTCGTCGCTACGAGCAACGACACGGTGCCCGTCCGGTGTGCTGGCGAACACCGGGACCGACGCCGGTCCGGTGTCACGATCGTGCACCACCGTGTACCCGTCGATACATGCGGTCCCCACTGCCGCGCTCGTCTCGACGACGTGGAGCGCGGTCGAGTCGATGGACGCCTGCGCACCCGTCATGTCGGGCGGCTGCCAGCCTTTCGGTGGAGGAGCAGCGGACCACAACCCGACCGAGTGCTTGGTGATGTACCAACCGAGTCCGGACACCATCCCGACGCCCTTCGGATCCGCCCGGCACCGTCGGGCCATTTCGACGATCGAGTGGCTGACATAGTTGTTGCCCGGACCGCCGTGGTACGGCAGGCCACCCGTGACGGTGAACCCGCGCGGATCTGTCGCCTCGAGCCCGAGCGCGTCGACCGCGGCTTCGACGGCTGCCGGAAAACACGAGTAGAGATCGAACCAGCTCACGTCGTCGAGGCCGATGCCTGCCGCGGCAAGCACCCTTGATCCTGCGGCCCGGATACCGGCGGAGCGCGACAGGTCGGGTCGTTGCACCGGGAAGTAGACGTCGTTGCACGTCGCGCTGGCCCAGCTGAACACCCAACGATCGCGAGAAATCTGCAGATCCTGCGCGACTTCGGCGGCCATGATCACGAACGCTGCGGCCATGTCGACGGTGAGGATGCTGTTGAGCAGCTTGGTGTATGGCTCGCACACCATCCGGTTGTCCGCGGTGACCGTCGACAGCTCCTCCGGTGTCCGCTCGGTCGGGAACCATGCCTGGTCGGGGTGGCGCGCCGCCTCGGTGGTGAACGGTGCCATCAGCCGGCCGAGCCACACTCGCTGCTCGTCGAGCGTGCGTCCCGCTCGTGCGGCCATCGCCGATTCGAGGATCGGGTACACCTCGTGTGGCCAGTGCAGTCCTGCGCCCATCTCGATCGCGCTCAACCCGGGACGGGCATCGCCCAGGGTTTCGTCGTGACCTTCGACCGGGCCTGCCACCGGAAGGGTGCCGGCGGCGCGGCCGCGACGTGCCGAATTGCCGGCTTCGGCACCCACGATCAAGGCGGCATCGACCTGCCCGCACATGATGTCCTGGCCCAGCGTTCCGGCGAGGTACTGCGGAGTGTTCCCACCAACCGGGCAGCTGATCCGACGGTGTGCCCGAAGCCCGGCCGCCTCTGCGATGCGGCTCGCCGGATGATCGCGGCCGATCATCAGAATGCCGGGTGTGGCCACGGTGTCGATGCGGTGCCCGATCGGCACGCCCGCATCGGTAAACGCTCGGCGGGTCGCTTCCGTCGCGAGATCGATGGGGTCGACCACGGTCGCGGAGCGACTGGTGACCTCGCCGACAGCGACGAGTACCGGGGTTCGTGGGTCGATGGTCATCGTCTGGTGGCGCGACCGTTCGAGACGACGACGTTGTCGCGCTGCGTGCGAGCTTCGACGATGGCGTGATCACCTTCGTCCCAGATGCGGGTGACGATGGTGTCGCCCGGCCACACCTGATCGGCGAAGCGGCCCTCGATCGATGCGAACCGGCCGACATCGCCACCGCACCACGCGGTCAGCACGCTGTGGCCAACGGTACCGAACGTGCACAATCCGTGGTTGAACGGGCCGGGGAAGCCGGCCTTGGTGGCGAAGTCGGGGTCGATGTGCATCGGGTTCATGTCGCCGGAGAGCCGGTAGATCGCAGCCTGTTCGGGTCTGGTCTCGCGTTCGACGACGACGTCGGGATCACGCGCCGGTGCGGCGTTCGAGGCTGCCGAGCCGCTCGGGCCTCGCTCGCCGCCCCAGCCGCCGCCACCGAGTACGAACAGGCTGGCACGGACGGCGAAGAGGGGTCCCTCGGTGTCGTAGCCAATGCCTTCGAACTCGATGACGGCGGCCTTGCCCTTGTCCCAGACCGCAGCGATCCGACCTTCGACGGTCACCTCGGCAGCGGCGGGCAGTGGGCGATGTGTGGTGACGGACTGTTCTCCGTGCAGCAGGGCCGCGAGGTTGATGTCGATTCGTTGCATCGCCGACCCCATCGCCCGCAGGCCGGGAATCACGGCGAACGTCGGCACGACCTTCGGTCCGCGGCCTTCGTAGATGAAATCGAGGTCGTCCGGTGGCCGGCATCCGATACCGAGCGCGTACAGCATCGTGTCGCGGTTGGTCCACGAGTGACTGATCGGGTCGATCGAGAGTCCGACCAGGTCGCCGTTGATGGGGAGCTTGTTCATCGATTCAACCTTCTGTTCGTTGCAGGATGTGGACGACGCACACCGACCCCGCCCCAGCCATGTGGCACAGACCGGTACGTGCCCGTTGCACTTGGCGGGCTCCGGCCTCGTGACGGAGCTGCAGGGTCGTCTCGTGGATCTGGGCGAGACCGGTGGGGCCGCCCGGGTGGCCGCGGGCGGTGAGACCGCCATCGGTCGAGAATGGGATCCGCCCGCCGAGACGGGTGGCACCCTCAGCCACGAGTCGGTCTCCTTCGCCGTCGCCGCAGATGCCCAGCAGTTCGTAGTAGACGAGTTCCTCGACGGGAAACGCGTCGTGCACCTGGACGAGATCGAGATCGTCAGGTCCCACTCCCGCCTGCTCGTAGGCATCGCCGGCCGTGTCGCGAGTCATCTGTGCCGGACCGATGACGGCGCCGAGGAAGACGTGGCCATCGGTGTAGGTCTCGGAGCGCTGTTGCGAGGCGGTGACACGGACCAGCGGGCGCCCCGAGCTGAGGCGTTCGGCGACCTCTCGTGTCGCGACGATCGCCGCCGCTGCGCCTCCGCCGGCGGCGCACGCCATCATCGAGGTGTGCGGATAGGAGATCATCGTCGATCCGAGCACCTCGTCGATGGTGACCTCGTGATCGGCCCGGCGTTGCGCGAGCGGATTGGCGCGTGCATGGTTCCAGTTCTTCGCGGCGATGGCGGCGAACGTCTCAGCAGTTGTTCCCACATCGTGCATCCGCCGTGTCGCCCACATCGCGAAGAACGCAGCCGGAAGCATCACGTCTTCGGCTCCCACACGACGTCCACCGCTGCGTCCGAGACCGCCCATGCGGTTCATGTCGTCGAAGCCGAGCGCCATCGCGACGTCGACACGGCCTCCCGCAACCGCGTGGACCGCTTCACCGAACGCGCATGATCCGGTCGCTGAGGCGTTCTCGACGTGGGTCACCGGGATGCCGGTGAGTCCGAACTCCTTGGCGATGCCGACCCCGCTCGTGAGTCCGCCGCCGAGGTACCCGTTGTAGAGGGCGCCGACTTCGGGAAAGCCGATCCCTGCATCGTCGAGGGCTTGCATTCCGGCCACGTCGGCCATCGCTGCCGCGGCGAGGCGTTCGTTGTTGAAGCGGTGCATTCCGACACCGATCACATACACGTCGCGGGCGAGTTTCGTTGCCATCAACGCACCGCTTCGAAGCGGAAGGTGACGAGGTCATTGCCGTCGTCGTCGCGACCGACCGGGAACGTCGTCAGACCCATCGACGAGCCGATCTGCCAGTCGTCGGTGGTACCGAGCAGCGGCGCCTGGATTCGAACCCCTTCCGGGAGATCGATCTGCCCGACGCCGTAGCCGCCGGTGTCGCCGAAGGAGATGCTGCCCATGCGCGGGACAGAGAGGAACGTCCACGCATACAGCACGCCCTCGGGGCTCAAGTCGACATCTGTCACGTGGGTCCGTGTCACGGGGCAGCGCAGGCGTCGCGGCCAGAAGAACAGACCTGACTCGGGCGCATGTGATCCGAGCAAGCGAGGACGGGTCTCGTCGCCTTCAGCGAGACGGAACAGTCGAGGATCGGTGGGCACCTGGATCGCTGCCATCGCCGTCAACCGTGGCCCCTGCGGCCGAACCTGGCCATCGTGTCGGCGACCGAGGTGGCCATCGAAGCGGGCGCAGCACCTTCGTTCAACAGCGCCGGTGCCCGATCGACCAGATCGGCGAGCGAGAAGCGACCGGCTGCGGTCAGGATCCGCTCCTCACTCAGGCTCCAGCCCGAATACAAGCCGACCTCGTTGCCGCCCACGTGGAACACGCCTCCGGTGAAGGGGCAGTCGGCGGTCGCGAGGTACGCAACCAGAGGTGAAACATTCCCGGGATGGAACAGATCGAACGACTCGTCAGCTGGTGGACCGACGAGATCCCCGACGCCGGGTGTCTGCAGGGTCAAACGGGTTCGTGCGAGCGGTGCGAGACAGTTGGCGCGGACCCCGTACCGGGCGAGTTCCATCGCTTCGACCAGCGTCATCGCTGCGATCCCGGCCTTCGCGGCGCTGTAGTTGGTCTGTCCGGGGTTCCCGAGCATCGCCCCGGAGGCGGTGTTGATCACGCTCGCCTTGACCGTCTCCCCGGATTTGGCTCGCTCGCGCCAGTGAGCAGCGGCCCACCGTGTCGGCGCGACGTGGCCCTTCAGGTGGACGGCGATCACGGCGTCCCACTCTGCTTCCTCGAGATTGACCAGCGACCGGTCGCGAAGGATGCCGGCGTTGTTGACGAGCACATCGAGTCGGCCGTACGCGTTGATCGCGTCGAGCACGAGTTGCTGAGCGCCGGCCCAACTTGTCACTGAATCCGTGTTCGCAATCGCCTCGCCGCCCGCAGCTCTGATCTCGTCGACGACCTCGTGCGCCGGGCCAGCATCTTCGCCGGAGCCGTCGATGGCGCCGCCGAGGTCGTTGACCACCACTCGGGCGCCTTCGGCCGCGAGGAGCAACGCATGCTCTCGTCCAAGTCCGCGACCGGCACCGGTCACTACGCACACCCGCCCATCGAGCAATCCCATCATCGACCCCCAAGTCCCCGTTGATCCCCTGTCCTCCGCTCGCGCCGTCGTCTGACGGTGATCGAGAGCATGAGACAACATCGACATCATGTCACATCATGGTGGAGGATTCGTAGTCGTACGGATCCAGCTCTCGCGTACGCGCGTGCATCGGCGGATGGCGGACGGGGCCCGAGCGGCCGCGATCCGACCAGAACCTGTGCAGTCGTCCCGCTCGTGAGACATACTGGGAGTCGTGACGAATGCATCACTTCGATGGGGGGCCGTGGCCCCGAACGATCCCGACACGGCCCGGGATCGCCTGCTCGACGCTGCTGAGGCCTGTTTCGAACGATCCGGGATCTCCAAGACGACCGTGGAGGACATCGCCAAGCAGGCCAGTGTCTCGCGGGCAACGGTGTACCGGTACTTCGCAGGGCGAGATGCCGTCGTGTCAGGAGTCATCCTGCGCGCAACGGAGCGATACCTCGAGCGGGTTCGTGGGCGAGTCGAGGCTCAACCGGATCTCGGCAGCGCGATCCTGGAGTTCGTCGAGGTCACGATTCGCGCCGCACACCGCGACGAAACGATTGCGTTGTTGTTCACGAGCGACGACAGCCTCAACAGCGTCGGGATCATCCAAGGCACCTCGGTCGCGCTTTTCGAGATGGTGGCCGAGTTTCTCCGCCCGATGTTCGTCGCCCATTCGGACGAGCACAGGCCAGGGCTACCGATCGATGACGCGACAGAATGGATCCTTCGTTCCATCCTCAGCCTGCTGACGGTCGGCGGTCCGAAACGTCGCAGCCGCGACGGGCTCGACACCTACCTGCGTCGATTCCTGCTCCCGCCGATCATCGCCAAGTCATGACGTGCGAAGAGGAGGTCATGGTTGGGTGGCAGACCATCGAACAGGAATCGTGCGAGGTCCCCGCACCTGACCGCCTGTCCACGTCACCGCGGCAGGATCTGCGAGCTCGAAGGTCGGGATGCGGGTGAGCCACTCCTGAATGGCCACCCTCAGCTCCATCCGTGCCAGGTTGGACCCGAGGCAACGATGAATACCCGAGCCGAACGCGACGTGACGATTGCGCTCGCGATCGATGATGAACTCGTCGGGGTTCTCGAACTGTGCCGGGTCGCGGTTGGCGGCCGGGAACAACATCAGCACCTTGTCGCCCGGCTTCATCGGGCACCCCGCGACATCGACGTCGGCGATGACCTCTCGCGCCATGGTCACCGGGCTGTAGAC
>CAZWCU010000138.1:0-11340 GCA_964632715.1 uncultured Bifidobacterium sp.
CATCGTCGATGCTGACCTGCGATTTGCGATAGGGCACCCACCCGTGCGCGCCTCGCGTCTCCTGGCTCAGGAGCCCATCGCGAACCAGGACGGTGGAGATCTGATGGAGGTTCGTCGTCCCCCAGTCCTCGGTCGACGGTGAGGCATCCGCGGATGCTCCCAACTCCGCGAGCTCCTTCGTCGCATGCTCCAGTGAATCCGCACTCCGCAGGACACTCGCGTCGGTCTCCATGACCTGCTGCATCGATCGACGCATGCGATGCGGAAGCAGTCCGCCGCCGGCGGGCAGCGGAAGCGGGTCGCGTGCTTCAGCCGAGTCCTCGCCCAGCGCGGACATGAAGCGGCCCGCGAACCCCACCCAGTAGAGGTATTCGGCGGTGAGCGGCTCGCCCGGGTCGACCACTTTCACGTCGTAGCCGTTCGCCCAGTCGGCGCGCTCGCCCTGGTTCATGCCCCACGGGTTGCCCTGGTTCTCCATCGCCCGGTAGGCGTTGCCCAGCTCGGCGGGGAAGTTGCTCTCCATCAGGCTCAGGTAGCGGCGCATGTCGAGGATCTTGTCGAGGATCTCGATGTTGACCGGGCAGATCTCGTCGCACGCGCGGCAGCTGGTGCAGGCCCAGATCTCTTCGGCGGTGATGCGTTCGAACAGCGAGTTGCTGCTGATGGTGATCTCGACGTCGGTGCTCAACGGAGGCGTGACGTGACCGTGCGCGGCGCTCGCCGCCATCACTTCGCCGGTCTTCAGCACGATCTCACGCGGGTCGAGCGACTTGCCGGTGGCGTGCGCAGGGCACACGCTGGTGCAGCGACCGCACATCGTGCAGGCGTCGGTGTCGAGCAGCTGCTTCCAGGTGAAGTCCTCCACCACGCTGGCGCCGAAGCTCTCCAACGAGGTCTCGGTGAGGTTCGGCATCGCACGCATCGCGCCCTTCGGGCGGTCGCGGTCCTTGAGGTACATGTTGAGCGGGCTGGTGAAGATGTGCCGCAGCATGGTGATCGGCAGCATCACCAGGAAGGCGGCGAAGGCGACGACGTGCAGGATCCACATCATCTGGTGCCAGAAGGTGAGCGTGCTCTCGTCGAGGCCGGTGAACATCTGGCTGAGCGGGTAGCCGATGAAGCTCCACTTCTCGTAGCTCGGCGAGCCGGTCTCGATGATGCGGAAGGCCTCGGCGAAGAAGCCGCTGACGCTGATGACGAAGAACGTGGTGAGGATGGCGATGTGCTCGGGCTTGCTCTTGATGCGGATGCGGTACGGCCGCTGCACGTAGCGGCGCAGGATGGCCCACATCACGCCGATGAAGAACACCAGCCCGGCCAGGTCGCCGATGAAGCTGTAGGCCATGTACGTGCGGCCGTGCAGGAACTTGAGGCTCTCCGGCAGCTGGTGGTCGATCTCGAGCACGGTGGTGACGCCGAGCAGCGCCATGAAGCCGAAGTAGATCATTGAGTGCATCAGTCCGGCGCCGGCATCGCGCAGCAGGGTCTGCATGTAGGCGCCTGCGCGGAAGTCGCGGAGGCGGTTCTTCACGTTCTTCTTTGTGGTCGGCCGACGGTCGGGTGCACCGCGTTCCCAGTTGCGCACGCGGTCGGAGAACTTGAACGCACCCCAGATGAGCAGCGCTGGGATGACCGTGTAGAACGCCACCTGTAGCGGGCCGGGGATGCCTTCGAACACTTCACGGGTGACGTCGTTCTCGTTGTGCCAGCGCGTGAACTGCGGGATGATGCCCGACGCCATGGTGAACAGGCCCATGAAGATGCCGAGACCGATGGCCAGCTGATGGGGCTTGAAGCCCTTCAACCAGCGCTTCAGCGAGCCACCTTTCGGCGTGCCGGCGTCGGTGTCGGTGGCAGGAGACGAATGCGTGCTCATAGCGAGCGCAACCCTAGTGGGCAGCCGTCCACCGGTCCGCTTCCAGCAACCAGGCCAAAGTCGGCGTTCAGGCGCGGCAGTACCGCACGTCATCGCCGACTTGGGCTGGTGTCAGCCGAAGTACTGGCGGTCGAGATCGCGGATGCGGCCGGCCAGGGTGGCGAGCAGCTTGTGCGCGAGCGCGGGCACCTGGTCGAGCACGCCCATGAAGTGGCGCTGGTCGAGCAGCAGCAACGTGCACTCGGTCTCGCAGACGACGGTGGCGGTGCGCGGGCCGTGGTCGAGCAGCGACAGCTCGCCCACCATCGTGCCCGGGCCGAACGTGCCGACCTTCTTGTTGTTGCGCTTCACGAGCACGGTGCCGGAGAGCACGATGAACGCCTCGCGGCCGGTCTGCCCCTGATCGACGATGAGCGAGCCCGCGGGCATCGTGATCTCGTCACTTGCCTTCGCGATCTTCTCGAGGTCTTTGGTGGAGCAACCCTGGAACAGGTTCGCGTTGCGCAGGTGCTCGAGTTGTGCTTTCTTGCTCGCCATGGCGCTGAGCGTAGACCATTGTGAACTCGTGCACGACACACGAAGGTCCACGTCGTCAGGGACGTTCGGCCATGGCCGTGCAGTTGATTCTGCGAGCTAGGCCGGTGAGCGGCGAGCAGGTTCGAGGGCGATGACGTAGTCCGCCAGGCGGGCTGCTACCTCGATCGCTTCGTCGATGTCGGGCGTCTCGTTGGCCGGCCACACTTCGGACACGCGCCGCCATCCCGTCCTTCCGATGAAGTCGCCCGCGACCGCGGCATCACCCAGCGCGATTCTCCACTCCGCTTCGGTGGCGCGCACCCGTTGCAACACGGCATCGTTGAGTGCGGCCTTGGGGTGCTCGGCATGGAAGCCGACCTCCAACTGCAGCGCGCCGTCGACGCGGATCAGCTGCGCCTCGTAGTGCTCGCGGGTGTCGTCGTCGAACCACGCCTTCAACCCTCTGCTGTGCACGTACGTGTTGCGCTGCCCGGGCACGCCGACGACAAACCCCTCGAACGCATCGCGCGCCGTCTCGAAGAAGCCCAGGTCCACAGCTCCGTACGCTAGGTCGTCGTCACCCCATCGAGGTCGGCCACCGATGCGCCGCCCATGCCCGCCAGGAGGTCCAGCCGACGGGCGGCTCGGGAAGGGTCGTGCCGTGGAGTTCGTCCGCTCCAGGTTCCTCGAAGAGCGTGGCGTAGCCCGTGAGGTCAAGTTCGCTGATGTCGAACGTCGTCGCCGGGTGCTGTTCGTTGCGGCGACGAATGCGGTCGAGTTGCTCGCCCAGCACTACCGGCAGATAGACGAGCTCGCATCGAGCTCCCATTCCTGCAGCCAGTGCGCGCAGAGCCGACCGCTCGGCCCGGCTCCACACACCGAAGTCGAGGATGACATCGACGCCGGACCGGAGAGCCTCCATTGCCACGGCGATGAAGCGACCCTCCAGCACGTCGCGCTTGCCGTCGGCGTCGTTGTGGCCGAACAGAGGCTTCATCCACTCATCCGGCGTCAACCGCAACCCACCACGCTCGGCCTGCATCCGGCGCGCGACCGTCGTCTTGCCCGCTGCGGGCAATCCGACCATCACGATGAGCGTTCCTGGCGGAACCCGATCCACGCGACGACCGTACGCGGTACGCGTCCGCGGACGCGTGCGCCGCCACCGGGTTGTGCTCCGAGGAACCCTGCCACACCCCCTGACTACGCTGAGTCGAGCGAGCTCGACCACGCCCCTCGCAACGCCGGGCGGTCCGACCAACCAGTCACCACCTGGAGGCTCGCATGTCGACGCGTACCGTTTCCACACCGCTCACTGCCCCGGCCGGGCTGCGCATCGGCCACGACTTGCATCACGCACATCAGCACGTGGTCCCTCAGCAGGAGGCCTCGGCGTGATCGATCGACGTATGACAGACTATGATTTCTGTATGACGATGCTCAGCTTCCGAGTGGACGAGGCAGATGCCTCGGCGGTCCAACGGTGGGCCGACGAACTCGGTGTCGATCGCTCATCGCTGTTGCGCGATGCGGTACGTCTGCATCTGAATCGGTTGTCATCCGAGCACGACGCTCAGCGGTGGGCCGAGATGCCGCTCACGGACGGCGAGTCGGCGCTGTCAGCCATCGCCGACTGGGGTCCGGCCGAAGACTGGGCGGACTGGGCCGATGCAGCGAGGTGAGATCTGGTTCGCTGCCACGCCCGGCGGCGACCGCCCCTTGCTCGTGCTCACGCGCGACCCAGTTGCTGAGCGCATCGACTCGATCGTCGTCGCCGCCCTCACCCGCACGGTGCGGGGCCTGGTGTCGGAGCTGCCGCTCAGTCCGGCCGACGGCGTCCCCACCCACTGCGTGGTGAACTTCGACAACATTCACACCGTCCCCAGCCACACGTTCCGCCGACGACTCACGGTTCTCGCGCCGGCCCGCATGGCCGAAGCGTGCCGCACGCTGCAGGCCGCGACCGGCTGCTGAGTCGCGTGCCACGCGTCCGCGGACGCGTGGCTCAGAACTCGATGACGCTCTGGCGGTAGTCGGGGGGAGCTTCGTAGCCGAGCAGGTTCAGCAACGTGGCGGCCACGTTGCTGAGGCCCGCGTCGGCGGGCGGTGCCATGTGGTACTCGCCGTCGTAGTTCGGGTCGTAGATGGCGAACGGCACCGGGCTCAGGGTGTGCGAGGTCTTGACCGATCGCACGCCGTCGGACTCGGTGTACATGATGTCGGCGTTGCCGTGGTCGGCGGTGAACACCAGCACGCCGTCGAGCTCGCGGATCACGTCGACCAGTCGACGCATGCAATCGTCGAGGATGTCGACCGCCTCGATGGTGGCGCCGAGGTTGCCGGTGTGGCCCACCATGTCGCCGCTGGGGAAGTTGAGCCGACCGAACCGGTACTCGCCACTGCGCAGCAGGTCGACGACCGCGTCGGTGATCTCGCGCACCTTCATCGCCGGCGTGGTGTCGAACTCGACGTTGTCGGACGGGATCTCGACGTAGGTCTCGAGCGTGCGGTCGATGTAGCCGGACCGGTTGCCGTTCCAGAAGTAGGTGACGTGGCCGAACTTCTGCGTCTCGCTCACCGCGAAGCTGTGCACCCCTTCGGCGCACAGGTACTCGCTGATGGTGCGCTCGATGGTGGGCGGCTCCACCAGGTACTGCTTCGGCACCAGGGCGTCGCCGTCGTACTGCAACATGCCGGTGAAGAACACCGTCGGGCCGGGCGTGCCGTCGGGGCCGCTGCGATCGAACACCGCGAAGTCGGGCTCCTCGAAGGCCCGTGAGATCTCGATGGCGCGGTCGCCGCGGAAGTTGAACAGCAGCACCGCATCGCCGTGCTTGACCCTGCCCACCGGTGTGCCGTCGCCGTCGACCACCACGAACTGACCGAGGTACTGGTCGCCGGTGGTGCTCTCGCCGTACATCGCGGTGACGGCCTGCGTGGCGGACTCGAACGGTCGGCCCACGCCGTGCACGTGGCACTGGTAGCCGCGCTCGACCATCGGCCAATCGGCGCCGTAGCGGTCCATGGTGATCGTCATCCGGCCACCGCCGGAGGCGATGCGGAAGTTGCGGGTGGGTGCCGCCGCGTTGATCTCGGCGAGCACGGCCTCGGTGGCCGCGATGTAGTGGAGCGCGCTGCGGGCCGCCACGTCGCGCCCGTCGTGGAGGATGTGCACGGCGGCACTGGTGACGCCTTCTGCCGCGGCCCGGCGCAACATCGCGTACAGGTGGTCGGTGTGCGAGTGCACGTTGCCGTCGGAGTGCAGACCCAGCAGGTGCAGTGTGCCCGCGCGACCGTGAGCCATCGCTTCGTTCCACACCGGCGACTCGAACAACGCGCCGGTGGCGATGGCCGCGTTCACCAGCTTCGCGCCCTGGGCGAAGATGCGGCCCGCACCGAGTGCGTTGTGGCCCACTTCGCTGTTGCCCATGTCGTCGTCGCTGGGAAGGCCCACGGCAGGACCGTGCGCGGCCAGTTCGGTGTACAGCGCTCCGGTGCACAACTGGTCGAGCACGGGGGTGTCGGCCTCCGTGACGGCGTTGCTCGGTCCGGGCGGTGCCACCCCGACCCCGTCGGCGATGACCAGGAGCAGTGGGCCCGGGCGACCGGCGAAGCGTGGCAGCGTGCGGAGCGACAACCCGGTAGTCATGCATCGAAGTGTACGGAGCAACGCCTCCGGCTCGTGCCGCACGGCCAGTAGCGTCGGACACCGTGACCACCGCCTCGCAGTACGCCTTCGACCGCTTCCTCCGCTACGACGAGCTCACGCAGTGGCTGCACGACACGGCGGCGGCGCACCCCGAGCTGCTCACCATCGAGTCGTACGGCAGGTCGTTCGAAGGTCGCGACCTGTGGCTGGCCACCATCACCGACTCGTCGACGGGCGCGCACGACACCAAGCCGGCGCACTGGGTCGACGCGAACATCCACGCCATCGAGGTCACCGGCGGTGTGGCCGCACTGCACCTCATCCATCACCTCGTCGACGGGTTCGGCACCGACCCGGCCGTCACCGACGCGCTGCGCACCCGCACCTTCTACGTGGTGCCGCGCGTCAACCCCGACGGCGTCGAGTGGACGCTCGCGGACAGCCCCCAGTTCCGTCGCAGCAGCGTGCGTCCCTGGCCGTGGCGCGATGCGCATCTCGCGCAAGGTCTGCACGAACGCGACCTCACCGGCGATGGCACCATCCGCACCATGCGCCTCGTCGACCCGCACGGCGGGTGGATGCAATCACCCGCTGAGCCGCGCCTCATGGTGCGCGTGCCGCCGGAAGGCGCGCCCGCCGATGTGCCCCGCTACCGGCTCCTGGCGGAAGGCGACGTGCAGGACCACGACGGGTTCACGGTGCCCGTGGCATCGCCGCCGCAGCGTCTCGACATGAACCGCAACTTCCCCGCGGGCTGGGGCACCGGTGTGTACGGCAGTGGCGACCACCCGCTCAGCGAGCCCGAGATCGACGCGCTGGTGCGCGCCATCGTGGCGCGTCGCAACATCTGCGGCTACAACGCCTTCCACACGTCCGGCGGCGTGCTGCTGCGTCCGAGCAGCACGCAGAGCGACAGCGCACTGCCGCCGATCGACGTGTGGGTGTGGAAGCAACTCGGCGAGCGCGGTCAGGCGCTCACCGGCTACACGGTGCACGGCGTGTTCGACGACTTCACGTGGGACAAGTCCGACGTGATGAGCGGCGCCGCCGATGACTGGGCCTACGAGCACCTGGGTGTGTACGGGTGGACCACCGAGTTCTGGGACGTCATCCACCGCGCCACCGGCACTCCCGGCGGCAACCACATCTGGTACACCGGACCCACCGACGAGGAGGAGATGGGTGTCTACCGCTGGGCGGTCGCCAACCATCCCACCGCGTACGCCGACTGGATGCCGTTCGAGCACCCGCAGCTCGGCCACGTGGAGATCGGTGGCTGGGACGACGTGTTCTTCTGGGGGAACGCGCCGAGCAGCATGCTCGCCGCCGAGGTCGCACCGCACGCCGAGTTCGCCGTGTTCCAGGCGATGTGCTCGCCGAAGCTGGAGGTGCTGCACACTTCGGTCACCGCGCTCGGCGGCGACACGCACCGCGTGGAGATCGGCATCGCCAACACCGGCTGGCTGCCCACCTACATCACGCAACGGGCGCGCAAGGAGCACCTGGTGCTCCCGCTGGTCGCCGAGCTCAGCGGTGCACGCGTGCTCGCCGGTTCTCACGGTGGGCTCGCCCGCCAGGAGCTCGGCCAGTTGGAAGGCCGCGTCGCGCAGCGCTTCCAGAACGGAAAGAACGACGGCACGCCCGAGCGCGTGCTGGCCACGTGGGTGGTGCACGCGGAGGCCGGCAGTGAACTGACCGTCGCCGTCAGCCACCAGCGTGCCGGCAGCCTCTCGGTCACCGTGCACGTGTAGGTCACCGTGCACGTGTAGGTCACTCGTGCGTGGGCAGCACCACGCTGGCGTCGAGACCGCTGCGGTCGGTGCGGTTGCGCAGTTCCACCGTGCCGCCGCTGAGCTCGGCAAGGTGCTGCACCACTGCCAGGCCGATCCCTGATCCACCGTGTGGTGCATCGGGTGCGCGCCAGAACCGATCGAACGCGTGCGCCAGGTGCTCGGGGTGCATGCCCGGCCCTTCGTCGACCACGTGCACCGCGACCGCGTCGTGGCGGCGGACGGCGGTGATGGTGACGGTGTTGCCCGCGACCGCGACACCGAGCGCGTTGTCGACGTAGTTGTCGATGATCTGTTCGAGCGCCTCGGGCACTGCCCGCGCCTGCAATCCGGGCGCCGCCGCGGTCAGCAGCCGCACTCCGCGTTCCTCGGCGAACGGTGCCCACACGTCGGCGCGCTCCTGCACCAAGGCCGACACGTCGACCAGATGGGTCTCCGGGATGGTGCCCTCGGAGCGCGCCATCATCAGCAGACCTTCGACCAGTCGTTGCAGCCGCTCGGTCTCTTCGCTCGCCGCCTCGATGCGGACGCGAGCGCCTTCCGGGTCGGCCTCGAGCATCGCCCCCGCCCGCTCCAACTGCAGCCGGAGCGCGGTGAGCGGCGTCCGCAACTGGTGTGAGGCGTCGCCGGCGAACGCCCGTTGCTGCTCCATCAGCCCCGACATGCGCTCGGTCATCGAGTTGAACGAGCGCGCCAAGCTGCGCACCTCGGGTGGGCCTTCCGTCTCGTCGGCGCGTTCACTGAAGTCACCCGCGGCGAGCTGCTCGGTGCTGCGCTGGAGGCGTCGCAGCGGCGAGGTGACGCCGCCTGCCATGAACAGCGCGGCCACGATCGCGCCGGCCATCGAGATGCCGAACACCAGGAACAGGCCGGTGGTCTGCTCGTTCACGCGATCGTCGATGACTGACGAGGGATAGGTGATGCGCACCGCGCCTTCCACGCTCGAACCCGACAGGACCGGCACGGCCACGTAGAGGATGTTCTCGCCGGCGGTGTCGGAGCTGCGTTCGCCGGTGGCCGGCACGCGACGGAGCGCGCTCTCGATCTCGGGCCGGTTGGAGAAGTCCTCGCCGCGCTCGTCTCGGGGATCGCTGGCCACCACCACGAGTCCCGCCGCATCGGTGATGACCACCCGCGCGCCCTGATCGGTGGCGTACACGTCGACGGTCTGCTGCAGGTTCTCCACCGTGACATCGTCGCCCTCACCGGAGAGCAGGTTCTCCGACGCGCCGCCGAGGATGAACGCGTTGCGCTCCAACTCGGCGCGCAACCGCTCGCTCTCCACCTCGCGCAGGTAGTTCACCAACGGCACGTCCTGGGCTAGCAGCACCAGCGCGATGAGCCCGGTGAACGCCACCATCAGACGCCACTTCATCGGGTGGTCCCGTTCACTCCACGGGCTCGAGCCGGAAGCCGACGCCACGGACCGCTTGGATCCACTCGTGGTTGCCGAGCTTCTTGCGCAGTGAGGCCACGTGCGCGTCGACGGTCTTGGTGGGTCCGTACCAGTGCGCGTCCCACACGTTCTCGAGGATCTCGGTGCGAGTGTGCACCGCGCCGGTGTCGGTGGCGAGGAAGGCGAGCAGGTCGAACTCCTTCGCGGTGAGCGCGATCTCCTCCCCGTCGAGGTGCACGCGACGAGTGCGTCGGTCGAGGGAGAGCGCACCGATGCGTTGTGCGGCCTGTGGCTCGTCGACGGCGGCCGGGCCGTCGCCGGGCGCGGCCACGGTGCGGCGCCCGACGGCCCTGATGCGCGCCACCAGCTCGCGGAAGCTGAAGGGCTTGGTGACGTAGTCGTCGGCACCCAGCTCCAGACCGAGCACGCGATCGAACTCCTCGGAGCGAGCAGTGAGCATGATGATCGGCACCGCGGTGCGCGTGCGCAACTGCCGGCACACCTCGCGGCCGTCCATGTCGGGCAAGCCGAGGTCGAGCAGCACCATGTCGTAACCGGTGGCCGCGAGGGCCGCTGCGCCGGTGGGCGCGTGGTCGATGTCGAAGCCTTCTGCGGACAGTCCGTCGATCACCGACGTGGCGATCGAGCGATCGTCTTCGACGAGGAGGATTCTCACTCGGCCATTCTGACGTGGTGACGCGTGATCGAGCCGGTCTGCCGTCACTGCGGGCCACGATTTGGACAAATCTTGGATCGGCCCGAGCGGCGCGTTGGACGATGGATCCGTACGGTTGCGGTCATGAAAGTTCGGATCGCCACGGTTCTCTCCCTCGCCGGGGTGCTCGTCGCCGGCTCCGCGGCGGCGATGGTGAACACGCAGGTGCTGCGCAGCGACGGTGGCAACGACGTGCAGATCGCATCCGACGTCACGCTCTCCAACGTCACCATCGCCACTGGCACGGTCACCACCACCCCGACCGATCCGGCATCGCCCACTCCCACGCCGACCACGGTGGCGTCGAGCACCACGCAGGCGGTGTACCAGATCGGCGAGGCGGGACTCGTCACGCTGGACTCCGCCGGTGGCGTGCTCACCGTGGTGTCGGTCGTGCCCAACCCGGGCTGGATCGTCGCCGAGGCCGAGTCCGAAGATGCGTACAACGTGGAGGTCAAGTTCCAGTCGGCGTTCACCGTGCTCGAGTTCCGCGCGAACCTGCTGTTCGGTGTCATCGGCACCTCGGTCGAGTCGAAGAACCTCGACCTCGGCCCCGTCGCCACCACCAGCGAGGGCAGCAGCTCGTCCACGCCCAGCAGCGGCTCCGTCGATGACGGCGGCGACGACGACGACGACAGCAGCGGCCACGGTGGCGGCGACGACGATGACGACGACAAGATCGACGACGACTGAGCAACTCGACGACTCACCACTCGACGACTGAGGCGCGCACTGCGCGCGTGGTTCGCGCGCTGCTCGGGCGTCCGTCCGATTGGCGCCTCGTCCGTCCGCGACCCCTTCGGCGTCCGCGAGTCGCGCTCGCATGGGTCGGGCCCAGTCTGGTGGCCGCCTCGGTGCTCGTCGGCTGGCCGGCGTTCGCCGACGCCACCGGTGAAGGCTCCGTGTCACTCGGCCTCTTCGTCGGCGCCACCTCCATCGTGCTGATGGCATGGACGTTCCTGCTCGCGTTGCGCCTCCGCTGGTTGGAACCGCTGTTCGGCGGACTCGACCGCATGTACCGGGTGCACCGCTGGGCGGGGTCGCTGGCGGTGGTCGCGATGTTCCTGCACACCTCGGTGGGGCCAGAGATCGACGGCGGCATCCGTGGTGCCACCGAGCGCCTTGCCGACTCCGCGGAGGAGCTCGCCGGGGTGGCCGAGATCATGCTCTACGTGCTGGTGGGCGTGAGCCTGCTGCGCTGGCTGCCCTACCGCTACTGGCGCTGGACGCACAAGCTGCTCGGCGTGCCGTTCGTGTTCGCGTGCGCGCACTTCTTCACTGCTGAGAAGCCGTACGCGAACGGCTCGGGATGGGGCTGGTGGTTCGGCGCGTGGATGGTGCTTGGCACGGTCGCCTACGTGTGGCGACTTGCGGTCGGTGACGGCATCGCGAAGGGCG
>CAZWCU010000139.1:0-11329 GCA_964632715.1 uncultured Bifidobacterium sp.
CGAGCAGGTGGCTCCAGCACGGCGGATCGCCGCCCTCGGTGGTCATCCCGCGACCGTCACGGCGCGCTCGGCCTCCAAGCGGACCACCAGCGGGAAGAGCACGTTGTTCTCCTTGTGGATGTGCAGGTGGGTGTCGGCCTCCAGCTCGGCGAGCGCCGCGTAGCAGGCCACGTACGACCCGCACCCGTCGGCAGGCGGGGTGTAGCCGTCGGTCAACTGGCGGAGTGTGGCGAGCAGGTCGCCGACGGCGTCGTGCTCGCGGAGCATCACCGAGATCGGGTTGCGCAGCGAGCCGCAGTGGAACGAGGGTGCTTCGGCAGACGTCGCCAGTTCGCGGATCATCGGGAAGAGCATCCGCTCCTCCTTCAGCATGTGCGGGCCGAGGTCGGCACACACTCGCCCGAAGCACTCGGCGACATCGTTCAGCTCTGGGTGCCGCTCGCCGTGCACGCCCAGGATCTTCTCGACGAGCGCGGCGACCCTGGGCATCTCGTCCCACAGGTACCGGTGGTGGGTGGCCTCGAGGTGGTCGACCAGTTCGTCGGCCGACATCGAAGTCCACTCCGCAGCGTCCGTCGCCGCGGTGGCGCTCGACATGTCGGCGATCGTCGCCTCCGGGTCGAGGCCGATCTGCTCGCACGCCTCGCCGAGCGTCCGGCCGCCACCGCAGCAATAGTCGAGGCCTCGGCGCTCGAACTCTCGAGCGAGCGCGGGGAACGCGTCCACTGCCGCTGCCAGGGTCGTCGACACATCGATGGTCACCATGTTCTGCTCCTTCTCGTACGGCACCGACGGCACCGGCTCACCTCGTCACACTCATCGCCTCGACACCCGACATCGGCGTCGCGGCCAGCACGCCGACCAGTTCGCTGCGCGCCTGGCCCCACGCGACGTGCAACACGCACGGATCGTCGGCTCGGCACGGCCGCGCAGCGACCACACAGCGGCCCATGTCGGTCAACCCGTCGACCGCCTCGATCACCTCCAGCACGTTCACGTCGCTCAGCGCCACCTGGCAGCGATAGCCACCGGTGGGTCCCGGATCCGAGCCGACCCAGCCGGCCCGCACCAGCGGCCCCACCACCTGCGGCACGAACGCGACCGTCGTGCCCAGGTCGTCGGCCAGCACCGACGCCTTCACGCGGCCCGGCGACCGGCCCAGCAGCGCCAGTGCACGAATCGCCAGTTCCGCCCGCCGTGTGATCTCCAGTCGCATACTCCAAGACTCATCGATTCCCCGACCGCCGCCCAGGGCCGAAGGTCCCTCCCCCACCTTCCGCGTGTGTGCACTTCCGCCCGCCAGGCGAGCGGCAACGCGCGAACGCGTGGGGCGGTCGGCCGCGTGTGTGCACTTCCGCCCGCCAGGCGAGCGGCAACGCGCGAACGCGAGAGGCGGTCGGGCGAGTGGGGCGGCTACGGTCGGCGCGTGATCGACGACCTGACCCGCAGCTTCACCATCGACGACGTCACGCTCGCGTGGGATCGATGGGGTCCGGGCGATGGCGCGCCGTTGCTGCTGTGCCACGGCTTCTCGGGATCGTCGCACGACTTCGCGCTGCACATCGAGCCGCTCGCCACGGCCCGCGAGGTCGTCACCATCGACCATCGAGGCCACGGCCGATCCCAGAAGCTGGCCTCCACGGACCGCTACTCGATCGACCGCTTGGTCGCCGACGTGATCGCGTTCATCGACAGCGAGGTCGGTCGGCCCGTCGATCTGCTCGGGCACTCGATGGGTGGCGCGATCAGCCTGCGAGTCACGCTCGACCGCCCCGACCTGGTGCAGTCGCTGATCCTGATGGACACCAGCGCCTGGTCGTTCGTGCCGCCATCGGCGGAGATCGCCGAGCTGATGGCCGCGTTCATCGAGGGCTTCGACCCGGCCGGTGGCCTGCCCGATCTGTCGATGATGCCCAATCCGGAGGACCCGCTCATCGCCGCCGCCACCCCTGCCCAGTGGCAGGCGATGAAGGCCGAGATGGCCGCCGCGTTCGATCCGTACGCGATGAAGGCGCTCGGGCGAGCACTGTTCGAGCCGAGTGGCTCGTCGGTGCGCCACCGCCTCGGAGAGATCGCGTGCCCGGTCAGCGTCATCGTCGGTGAGCACGACCACCCGTTCGTCGACCAGGCGCCGGAACTGGTCGCCGAGCTCGCCGACGGCACGCTCACCGTCTTCGCGGGCGCCTACCACTCACCACAGCTCACGCACCCCGCCGAGTGGGCCGCCGCCGTCGCAGCCCACCTGGAGCGCGTCGCACGCTGACGCCGCAGGTCAGCCGATCGCGTCGAGGATGGCGTGGATCGAAGCCATCGTCAGCCGGTCGTCGAGGAACTCATCGATCCGCGCCTGGTTGCGCTCGCGCTCGTCGATGCGCGTCGGGTCGAGCCAGCGCCGGCACGACACCTCGCCGAGGTGGCCGAGCTGTGCGATGAGCATCGAGAAGTCTCCGGGAGTGTGCAGTCCTCCTGTGCCGCCGTGCTCGACGTACGACTCGTAGAGGGTGCTCGCTCGATCGGCGTCGCCGCGTCCGTACTCGAACAGGACGACGGCGAGCTCCTGGCCGGGATCGGCCAGTCCGCTGTTCTCCCAGTCGATCACGCACAGCTCGCCGGACGGTGTGGCGAGCACGTTGTCGGCGAACAGATCTCGGTGGCATGCCTGCAGCGTGCGCGGTGGTTCGAGGAAGGACTCGAGGGCGACCAGCTCGTGGCGATGCTCGGCCAGAAGATCGGCGGATGGCGAGCCGGCGAGGCGGAGCTGCGCGACCAGTTCGTCCCACCTGTCGGCGCCGACCGGATCGGTGTACCACGGGTGCACTTCGTTGGCGTCGTGGTGGACGACCCTGTGGATCGACGCAACGGTTACTCCGACCTCGGCCGCGTCGAGGAGGGGGTCGCGTTCGGCCAGGTCGACCCACGAGTACACCCTCAGCAGTGATCCGGCGATGTCGACCAGCACGCGTCCGTCGGTCGCCCGGCGTACCAGCGGCACGAGCACGCCCGCCGTCGCGACCAGCTCCTGGAACGCTGCGTCGTGCTCTGCCTCCGCGGCATCGGGCGGCTCGAACGCTTCCTTCACTGCCCATTCGCCATCGCTCGTCGTCAGCTTCCAGATCTGTCCGACTTCACCGCGCGCCACCGGGCCGGTCAGCACCGAGTTACCGCCCAGCCGGAACGCACTGCCGATGGCTTCGGCGTCGCCGACCGTGATCATCCGTGCAGCCTTGCACTTCGGTTCGAGGAGTGCCGCCGGACCGGCTACAGGATCTCGGCCACATCGGTCACGAGGGCGACCGATGCGAGTCCGATGATCACGAGGGTCACCGCAGCCGCGATCGCGCGACCGACGCGACCCGTGACCACGTGCCGCAGGAAGCCGAGTCGGAGCGCGACTCCCCCGGCCACCAGCCCGATGACCACCATCGGCGCCGACACCACGAACGTCGGGATGGCCAGCAGCCAGGGCAGCGAGGCGACCACCGTTCGGGTCCGGTGCGCCCACCACCAGCGATGCCACCTGGCGATCAGCCACAACGTGAGTGCCGTCGCAGCCAACGGCAGGACGATGAACAGCAGGCACGCGAGCCACAGCGGCGAGAGGAGCGTGAAGTCGACACCGTGCGGCTCGATGATCGCAGCGGCACCCAGCGTCCCGCCGGCGGCGATGATCAACAGCGCACCGACGCGGCCCGGTAGCTGGCTGCGGGCCACCACGCACACGATGCCGACGAAGAGACCGAGAACGGTCGTGATCGCGAGCAGGAACACGGTGGCACCACTGATCTCACCGATCCTGAAGCCGTCGTCGCTCTCCACACCGTGCACCGAGTCGGCCGACGTGACCCGCAGCAGGAACATGGCCAGCCGGCCACCGATCCCGCCCACCAGCAACCCGGCCCACGCGCCGGCGGCCCCGCCGAGCAGCATCCAGCGCAGCAGGAAGCCGAGGTCGGCGCGCACCGGTGCGCCGCTCGCGGGGAGCGCGAGCGACGCACCATCGGTCATGCCGTCATCGGTCATCGCACCGCGATGACGCCGCACAGGAGCCGGTCGCCCGCGTTGCCGGTACGGCCGGTGGCGGTGCTGGCGTCGGGCGAGTTCTCCGTGTACTGGCTCGCCCCGGTGCCGAGCGGGATGTTGGCGTAGTTGTCCGGCCCGGCGTGGAGGATGACCACCTTGTTCTGCAGATCGCCCAACGGAATGCGGTCGATCCGGAACCGCGTGTCGACGCTGCCGTCGGCGTTCACGTACACCACCGGCATGTCGCCGACGTGGTGCGCATGAGTCTGTGCGGTCGGGTTGTAGTGGCCGTCGGCCGACACGAACCACGTGGAGGAGGCGGCTGCGGGATCAGCGATGCACCCTTCACCGTTCGTGGGCGAGACGACGTCGTTCGCATGGACGTGGAATCCGTGGAACGCGTCGACTCCGGGTGCACCGAAGATGCGCACGCGCACCTCGGTGTGTCCTCGATCGGTGCTGAACTCGACCGACCCGACCTTGATGCCGGCGGCGGTGGCGAGCGTGGCCTTCGCAGTTCGAGTACGGGCACCGACATCGTTGACGGTGACCGCCACGAGGCCGGTGACGATCACCGCCCCGCATGCCAGTGAGAGCAACCTCTTGTTCATGTGAGTTCTCCTTCCGAGTCGTCACACCAACAGACGTCGTGCACCCGCGAACGGGTGACAAGCGACGCAGATCAGGTGCGTGTCTCGGGGAGTCTCAGGAGCGGATGCGCAGGCCGGTCGGCTTGAAGATCTCGTCGAGCGCCGTGATGTCGACGAACATCAGCACGGCCATCAGGATGGAGCATGCGATCACGGCCGTCATCAGCACCGGCTCGCGGTACAGCTTCTCCGGGTTGACCACAGCGCTCTCGGGTTTGAACGCGAGCCCGAGGTACACCGCCATGACCAATGCGATCAACGGGAAGGCGAGCACGAGCTCGAGGCGATACCGCATGATGAACGCACCGAGGAACAGCATCGATGCCGACGCGTAGAACGTGATCGACACCAGCAGTCGCTCGAGCGTGTAGTAGGCGAACGACTTGCGGTACGCGCTCGCCCGCTCCGGATCGCCGATGTCGCGGTACTCGGCATACCGCTTGATGGCCATGAAGAAGCAGCCCACCATCCAGTAGCTGATCAGCAGCGACGCCGGCGCGAACGCATCGGTGCCGACCATGTACCACCCGGCGAGCATGCGCAGCGGGTTGTTGATGCTCTCCGACAGCACGTCGAGGTACGGCAGGTCCTTCGAGCGCACCGGCCTGATGTTGTACACGCAGCCCATCACCCACAGCGCCGCCATCGTGAAGCCGAGCGGGCGGTTCACCATGAAGCCGAGACCGACGCCCAGGACCATCAGCGCGATCCACTGCACGTAGGCGAGGCGCACGTTCACCTTGCCCGACGGGACCGGTCGATTGCGCTTCACCGGGTGGGACAGATCCGACGGCGCGTCGAGCACCTCGTTGACCACGTAGTTGCTCGACGAGACCAGGCACACCGAGGCCATGCCGAACACGATGCGACCGGCGACACCGCCGGGCACGTCGCTGGTGCCGTCGCTGAGCGCGGCGACGATGCCCGGCAGGACGAAGACCTGCTTCACCCAGTGATCCACGCGCATGATCGCGATGTGGCCACGCAACGTCGGCCGTCCCGGTGGCATCGATCCTGTCGCCGCCTCTTTCGCGGTCGACTCCGATGTCGTCATGATCCCTCCAACAAGCTGAGAATCTCCGGAAAGGAAGTCGCCCTGCGATAGCCGGCTTCGGGGTCGCCGGCACGCTGAGGTGCGAGGATGATACACGCGACCTTGGCGGCCGAAGCCGCCCCGGAATCGACATCGACCCGGTCGCCGACGTACAGCGCTTGAGTGCCGTCGAGACCCAAGCGATCCAGCACCACCTCGAGGCCACGAGGATGTGGCTTGAAGACACCCACCTCTGGGTCCTGCGCGCTCACCACCACGTCGATCATCTCGAGGATTCCGAGTGCCTGCAGCTTGGCGGTCGCCGGATAGTCCGAGAGGACGGCGAGTCGCAAGCCCTGTGCGCGCATCTGCTGCAGCGTGTCGAGCAGACCGGGACGGGCGTAGCGCGCGACCAGATCGATCGGGCCGTCGTCCATCCACCGGGTGACGTGACGCGCCACCTCCTCGGCGTCGATGTTGGCTCGCGCGGCGGCGAGCGACAGTTGCTCCGTGTGCAGGTCCGTCGAGGCGGGCGCGTGCCGGAGCTCTTCCTGCGCGGCGCGGAAGGCGGAGATGGCTCGGACCGTGCGCAGCCCGCGCCGTGGACGCAGCACGTGCGCCTTCGCGAGGCGCGCGGCCATCGCTCGGCGGAGAGGAGGCTGATGGTAGAGCGTGCCGTCGACATCGAGGATCACGGCCTTCAGGACCGACCGCGCGACGACCTGCTCGGTCACGTTCGCTCCGCTCGGCGCTTCAGCAACGTGTCGGCGCCGAACGCGGCGAGCACCATCAGCGCCGGCAGCACCGGTACCGAGTACCGGCCCAGTGCCAGCAGCAGCGCCAACAGGATGTTGAGGTAGAGGATCGGCAACAGCAGCAGCCACACCGGGCGCCGCTCACGGCGAGCCTGGCGCCAGCCGATGATCGCGAAGATCCACGCGACCACCGCCAGGAACAGCGCGAGGAGCGAGTTCGTCAGCGACGTCAACTGGTACCAGAACGTGAACAGGCCGACGACGGTCTTGCGGGCCACACCGCCCGGCTCCGCGCGCAGCCGGCGAAGGGCCTCCTCGTTGAGGATCTGATCGGTCTCGTAGTCGTCGCGTTCCCACACGGTGCCTTCGGCCTCGGCGAGCCCGCGGAAGTACTCGTTGCTGGCGTTCTCGGCATCGGTGTACGGCGGCCGTTGGAGCGTGATGTAGTCCCACTCGCTGAAGATGAAGCCACGCAGGAACGCGTCGCTGGTGCCCGACGAGATGGGCACGAAGTGACCGGTGGTGCCGTAGTTGCGGATGGTCCACGGTGCGATCACACAGCCCATCAGCACGAACATCGCGACCAGCGAACGCCACGGCGTGGGCGCGTCGTCGCCACGCTTCCGCGCCGCGACCGCGGTGAGGATGATGCCGACGGCGAAGAGCGCGGGGTACACCACGACCACCGCCTTGGTGAGCGCCGCGGCACCGGCAGCGGCTCCGACGAGCGCTCCGGCGGTGACACTGGGCCGCTCGTAGAAGCGAACCATCAGCCAGACGACCAGCGTCATCAGCAGGGTGAGCTGGGTCTCGAGGTGAAGACTCGGGATGTACCGCAGCAGCATCGGGTGGAACGCACACGCAACACCGGCGATCACGCCGGTGCGCTGGTTGAAGAGGCGGCGACCCAGGTCGTATGCGAGCACGCACGTGCCGGCGAACATGAACGCCTGCAGCACGGTGATCAGGCGCTCGTGTTCGCCGAAGATGGCGTAGACCCCGCCGATCATCAGTGGGTACAGGGGCGCCCGCCGCGTGATCAGGCTGCCGAAACCCTCGAAGCCACGACCGTCCGCGATGCTCGCGCCCATCTCGCCGAAGAAGTACGGATCGATGTTCGAGTCGACCAGGCTCTGGACCCGGAAGACGACCAGCGCCATGGCCAGACCGGTCGCGGACCCCAACCCGAAGATGACCCACGGCCACGGCACGGCGCGTCGCGGGACGGCGGCATCAGGGTCGACTGTGCTCTCCACGTTCACTTCCACGACGTCCGCCTTCTCGTCCAACTGTGGTCCGTGAGAGTAGCGGTCGCCGGTCAAGCCTGTCACTGGGTCATTCGACTCAACCCCGAACGTTCACACAGCCGCAATGCGTGACTCGAGGCCAGATTTCGATGAATTCGCTGATGGCGGAGCCTCTTGCTGCCGATGACATCGTGTGACCATTGACGCGCCCCACCATCTGGGCCGGGCCCCCCACTCGCAGATCGACACACCCATCGCCCGTACCGGCGATGCACCATCGACGCTCGACCGACCGCAGGGCCTGCGTATGACCGCTGCTCTCGTGCTGGCAGGCGGCCTGATCGCGACCCATCTCCTGGCCCCCGAAGGCCTCATCCGCGACTGGACGTATCTCGCCGCGCTCGTCGGCGCAGCGATCGCGGCGCTCATCGGTGCGCTCCACCGTCCGTTCACCATCACCGGCCCACTGATCGCGATCGGTGTGGCGATCTCCGCCCTCGGCGACGTCACGTGGCAATGGATCGAGTGGAACGGAGGCGCACCGAACGTTTCCGTGGCCGACATCTTCTGGTTGGGCTCGTACATCGCACTCGTCGGCGCATTGTTGCGCGCTCCGCGAGCGACCGAGCGGGTCGACTACGACGGCGTGGTCGACGTGGTGGTCGTGTTCCTCGTGGCGATGCTCGTCCAGTGGGAGCTCGCGTTCAAGGACATCGTGACCGACGTCAGTGTGCCCGCGGCCGACCGGTTGATCTGGGCGCTGTACCCCACCTTCGATGCAGTGCTCCTCGCACTCGTCATCCGCGCCGGGCTGACTCGACGGTTGCACGGTTGGAACGCGGTGCTGCTCGGGGGCGGCATCTCCTGCTGGCTGCTCTCCGACTTCGGCTACACCATCTTTGCCACCGACGGCACGCTCGAGGTGTGGCTCAACGTGGGATGGATGTGCGGCAGCATCTTGCTCGCGTTCGCCACCTGGCACCAGCGCTCGGCCTCCGCCCGGCGTGCGACGCAGCGCGTCGCCGACGAGGGCACCAAGCACAGCGGCATCGCCATTGCACTGCTGCCGCTGCTGGTGCCCGGCGCGATCGCGGTGCTCGGGCACGTTCGCAACGACCCGGCAAACCCGTTCCTCCTCTACAGCGTGACCGTGATGCTGGTGGCGCTGGCCTTCGCCCGCGGCACGCGGATCCTGAAGGCGGAAGGCGCGGCACGCGCAGCCGTTCGCTCACAGGAGCGGTATGCGAGGGCCGTGGCGGTCAACTCGTCCGACGCGCTCATCATCCTCGACGAGCACGGCGTCATCGTGAACGACTCACCGCAGCTGGCCGCGCTGCTCGGCTACCCGGACGCACCCACCATCGGCGCCGACGTGTTCACGCTCGTCGCCCCCGACGACCAGGAAGAGGCCAGGGCCGTCTTCGAGCGTTGCTGGGCGTCGCGTGGGCAGACCTTCGAGACCGAGCTCCGCGCGCAGCACCGAGCGGGCCACCTGGTGTGGCTGGGCGCTCGCATCGTCAACCTCACCGACGACGCCGACGTCGGTGGCGCGGTCGTGAACCTGCACGACATCACCGATCGCAAGTGGGCCGAGGCCGAGCTCTCGCACCTGGCGTTCCACGACGGATTGACCGATCTCGCCAACCGCGCGCTCTTCAGCGATCGAGTGGAGCACGCCCTGCGGCGCAGCACTCGCGGCTGGCTCAGCGTTGCCGTGATCTTCCTCGACCTCGACGGCTTCAAGACCGTGAACGACAGTCTCGGACACGGTGTGGGCGACCAGTTGCTCCGCGAGGTGGCGTCTCGTCTCTCGCACGCCGTCCGCACCGGCGACACGGTCGCGCGACTCGGCGGCGACGAGTTCGCGATCCTCATCGAGCAGAGCACCAACGCGGTCGAGGAGTCGATCGGCGTGGCCGAGCGGATCCTGCAGCTGCTCGCGGACCCGATCGCACTCGACGATCAGTCCGTCACCGTCTCGGCCAGCATCGGCATCGCCGCCGGTGACGCGGAATCCACCGCGACGTCACTGCTGCGCGACGCCGACGTGGCGATGTACCGCGCGAAGACCGCCGGCAAGGCCCGGTGGGTGACGTACGACCCGGAGATGCGAGCTGCCGCGGTCGAGCGCCTGCAACTCGAGAACGACCTGATCCGAGCACTCGACGAGGGCCAGCTGGCGCTGGTCTATCAGCCGGTCATCCTGCTGGAGACGGAGGAGATTGTCGGCTTCGAGGCGTTGCTGCGGTGGAACCACCCGACGGTCGGCCTCATCGCACCCGATCGTTTCATCCCGATCGCCGAGGAGACCGGCCTGATCATCCCCATCGGGAAGTGGGTGCTCGACGAAGCGTGCAGCACGCTCGCTCGCTGGCACCGCGACCACCCGCAGCACCACAGCCTGTCGATGGCGGTCAACGTGTCGGCGCGCCAGATCGCGTCGCCGACGCTGGTCGCTGCCGTTCGTTCGGCCCTGGCCGACTCGGGCATCGAGGCATCGTCGCTCGTGCTCGAGATGACGGAGACCACCCTCATCCACGACGCTCGCGCCGCATCGGAGCGACTGAAGGAGCTGAGCGCCCTCGGCGTGCGGCTGGCCATCGACGACTTCGGCACCGGCTACTCGTCGCTGAGCTACCTGCGGCAGTTCCCCGTCGACATCCTGAAGATCGACCGATCGTTCATCAGCATGATCAGCGATCGGACGCAGGTGCCGGCCATCGTGCGCGGCCTGCTGGATCTCGCGCACACGCTCGAGCTGGAGACCGTCGCCGAAGGCGTGGAGCTCACCGCACAGCGCGATCAGCTGCGCAGCGAGAACTGCGACCTGGCGCAGGGCTTCCTGTTCTCGTCGCCACTCGACCCCGCCGAAGCGGAGCAGCTGCTGATGCAGCTCACCCCGCGCACGGTCGGCGTCGAGCTCGGCGTCGGGTCACACGCGGACTGAGCCTCGTCGGCGCGGTCAGTGCCCGCCGCGGAACAACGCACCGAGATCGAGCGAGGTGACGTGCTGCTTCGACGCGCGCGACACGTACTCGCGAGCGAGAGCATCGCGGCCGGCGCCGAGCACCGTACCCACCAGCCCGATCGCTTCCGCGAGGTCGCTCGGCTCCACGGTGTCGACCACTCGCTCCCAGATCGCTTCTTCCAGCACGTGGAACGCTCGTTGCACCTCTCGGATGTCGAACCCGGCGTCGAAGCGCTCGTCGGCGACGGTGGTCGAGTACTCGATCATCGGGACGAGATCGCGCTGGGCGATGCTCGAGTTCACCAGGGCGAGCAGGTCGGCGAGGCGTTGGCGGGCGAGCTCCGGGCCGAGGTCTGCGTAGTGCACCTCGTTCGACCGGACGAGTTCCTCGAGCGCCCGCTCCAGAATTCGGTCACTCTCGTTGTCGAGCACTTCCAGCACTGACGGCATCAGCGTTCCTTCCTGTCGAGCAGGGACAGCAGGCGAGCGGGCTCGCCCACCTCACCGGTGAGCGTCAGCGATCCGCCACGTGTGCGCAACACGCCCGTCGCCCTCACCAGTGCACCGTACCCGGAGCAGTCCATGAAGGTGGCACCCGCGAGATCGACCACGACTTCCAGCGAGTCACCGGCCACGCAGCCGTCGACCATCGCGAC
>CAZWCU010000140.1:0-11303 GCA_964632715.1 uncultured Bifidobacterium sp.
GGGGCGGGTTGCTCGTAGGCCTCGGCCACCATCGGCGACAGCCGGGCCATCAGCACCGCACGCGCGTGACCGAACTGGTCGCCCACCTGCGCGAGCTTCGCGTCCCACACGTCGAGCGAGATCTCCAGCTCGTCGTTCAGTCGGCCGTTGGCCTGCTTGAGCAGCATGTTGCGCTGCTTGACGATGCGGTCGAGTTCCAGGCGCAGCGCGTCGTACTTCAGCGCGAGCGCGACCAACGTGTCGTCCATGAACCGCCGGCGTTCCTGCGGCCCGCCCTTCACCAGCGCAAGGTCGTCGGGTGAGAACACGGTGACCCGCATCACGCCGAGCAGCTCGCGCGACCGGCCCAGCTTCTGCTTGTTGACGTGCACGCGGTTCCGCCCGTGCCGGGAGAGCTCCAACTCCACCAGCACCTCGCGCCCGTCGGGATGCAGCACGGTGGCGCGCACCACCGCGGTGTCGGCACCGACGCGGATGAGGGCCTCGCCCGGGGCACCGCGGAAGCTGTCGAGCGACGCCAGGTAGGCCAGGGCCTCCGCGAGGTTGGTCTTGCCCTGCCCGTTGAGCCCGACGATGGCGGTGATGCCGGGATGGAACTCGAACGACGCCTCCACGTAGTTGCGGAAGTCGACCAGCTCGAGACGAGTGACGATCATTCGCGCAGGCCCACCGCGTCGAGCCGCCAGAACACGTCGGGGTAGACGAGGGCCCCGCGCATGGACGGCTCGTACGAGGCCAGCGGCAACACCTGGAACGCCGCTGCGGGAATGCGCACCGACGGCGCGGTGAAACCCAGCTCGTGCCCGGGCCGGAAGCCGAAGCGCGGGTAGTAGCGGGGACTCCCCTCCAGGAACACCAGCGGCTCGGGTCGCACGGCAACGTGCTCGAGCGCGCCACGCACGAGCGCTGAACCGACACCGGTGCGCTGCCGATCGCGGCGAACACCCAACGGGCTCAGCACGAGCACGTCGACGAGACGATCGGGTGCATCGAGGATGGCGTGCGTGAAGACCACGTGACCGACGATCTCGTCGTCGACGACCGCGACGAACGACAGCTCCGGCTCCCACGCCCACGACTCGCGCAGCGCGTCGAGCAGCTCACCGATGTGCGGATCGTCGAACGCGTCGACCGACACCGCACGCGCCGTGGACCATTCGTCGGATCGCATCCTGCGAACGGCAACGTGCATGGCGATGGAGCCGGACTACGGCACCCGGACCGGCATCAGCAAGTACAGGTAGTCGTCGATGCCGACGCCACGGACGACTGCCGGCTTGAGTGCGTCGAGCGTGGACAGCGTGACGGAGTCGCCGATGCAGGCTTCCACGCCGGCGGCGAAGTAGTCCGGGTTGAACGCGACGGTGAGCTCGGTGCCCACGTACACCGCGTCGAGCTCTTCGCTCGCGTTGCCGACGTCTTGCGTGATGGCGGTGAGGCGCAGCGTGTCGCCACCCATCTGCAGGCGGACCGGTGTGGCGTCCTTGGCGAGGATCTTCACGCGCCGGATGGCCTCCAGCAGCGGCTCCCGTTCGACGGTGAGCGTGTTGGGGTGCGACGGCGGGATGAGCTGGCGATAGTTCGGGAACTCGCCTTCGATCAGCCGGGTGGTGAGCCTGGTGGTGCCGACCTCGAACGTGGCATCGCGGTCGCCGAGACGCATGGTGACCTCGTCGCCACCACCGACCAAGCGCTGCAACTCGTTGATCGCGCGGCCGGGCACGAGCACCTTCTGGTCGGCAGCCAGCACCTGCTGACCCACCAGGTCGCGCACGGCGAGCCGGTACGAGTCCGTGGCGACCATCCGCAGCCCGTCGCCCTCGGCGGTCATCATCACGCCGGTGAGGATGGGTCGAGCTTCGTCGGTGCTGGCGGCGCGCACCACTTGCCGCAGCGCATCGCCGAACTGCTGTGCCGGCAGGGTGACCGATGAGTTCACCGGGGAGGCGAGCTTCGGGTAGTCGTCGAAGCTCAGCGGGCGCACCGTGAAGTGCGAGCGACCGTTGCTGATGCTGACGTCGTCGCCTTCGACCACCACGTCGACCTTGCCGGTGCCGAGCGAACGAACGATGTCGGCCGCCAAGCGCGCCGGCAGCACCACGCCACCGTCGCCGTCGCCGCCCACCTCGATGGAGAGCTGGATGGTGAGATCGAGGTCGGTGCCGGTGACCGACAACTGGTTCCCGACGAGCTCGAGACGGAGACCCGACAGCACGGGGAGGGCACCGGTGCGACCGGTGGCAGCACGTCCGGCGGTGGCCAGCGCTTCGGCCAGCGCTTCACGTTCACAACGGAACTTCACAGCGTTCCCTTTCGCGTCATGGGGTGGTGTAGAAGACTAATAGAGGTAATAAGGGCTGTGGATTGTGAACAACCCCCTGTTTGGCCAGCGTACGTGCCCGAACCGCGCGCGCACGGCTTTCCCCACGCGTACACAGGCGAAAAACCACTCGCGTGTAGTTCGGGGGACAACTTCGCGTTGTCCCCGGTTCCGCGCTCGGTGATGCACAGGCTGTGCACAGGGCGACGCGGCCGCGAAGTGACGAATTCGGTCGACATCATGCTTTCTTCAACCGCTGGATGAGGTCGGTCACCTGGTCGTAGATCTGCTTACGTTCCTTCATCAGCCGCTGGATCTTGTCGACCGCATGGATGACGGTGGTGTGGTCGCGCCCGCCGAACAGACGGGCGATCGCCGGGTAGCTGAGGTCGGTGAGCTCGCGGAACACGTACATCGCGGTCTGGCGGGCGGTGACCAGCGGCCGCTGCCGGCTCTTGCCGCACAGCGACTCGACGCTGTAGCCGAGGATGACGGCGATCTCGTTGAGGAGCTCCTGGTCGGTGCGCGGCTTCACGTAGCTGTCGGTGAGGAGGTCGCTGAGCAGCCCCTCGGCCATGTGCGTGCTGATGGGCACGTGGTTGAGGCTGGCGTACGCGGTGACGCGGATGAGGGCCCCTTCCAGCTCACGGATGTTGGTGGTGATGCGCGACGCGATGAACTCGAGCGTGTCGCTGGGCACCGGGCTGTGGTCGCGCTCGGCCTTGTTGCGCAGAATGGCCAGGCGGGTCTCGAGGTCGGGCGGCTGGATGTCGGTGATCAGGCCCCACTTGAACCGACCACGGAGCCGCTCCTCGAGCGTGGGGATGGCGTCGGGCATGCGGTCGCTGGAGATCACGATCTGCTTGTTGGCGCCGTGCAACGAGTTGAACGTGTGGAAGAACTCCTCTTGGAGCCCTTCCTTGCCTTCCATGAACTGGATGTCGTCGATGAGCAGCACGTCGATGTCGCGGTAGCGGCGCTTGAAGTTCGCCGTCGTGTTGGTGCGGATGGCGTCGACGTACTCGTTGAGGAAGGTCTCGGTGCTCACGTAGCGCACGACGTCGTGCTGGTAGTGGTTGTGCACGTAGTGACCGATTGCGTGCAGCAGGTGGGTCTTGCCCAAGCCGGCGGAGCCGTAGATGAACAGCGGGTTGTAGCTGCGCCCCGGCGTCTCGGCCACGCGCAACGCGGCGGCGAGCGCGAACTGGTTGCTGGCGCCCTTGACGAAGGTCTCGAAGGTGTAGCGCGGGTTCATGCCGCCGGTGTCGGGACCGTTGGAACTGCTGCTGCCCGAGCCAGGCTCCGGCGCACCGGAATGGCCCGAGTGTCCGTTCGACTCGCGGTGCGACGGCTCCGGGGCCCACTCCGGCTGCGGTTCGGTGTCGGCCAGCTGCACTTCGATGACGAACTGCAGGTTCGAGGAGCCGATCTCCTCGAGAGCATCCCGGACCAGCGGGAGGTAACGCGACAGAATGCGATCGCGAGCGTGAGCGTTCGGCGCACTCACTCGCAGCATCGACGCGTCGCTGTCGAGCGCCACCACATCTTGGAACGTCGAGAACCAGACGGCCTCCGACACCTGCGCGCGGAGGAGTTGTGCGACGGCTGTCCACAGCTGTTCGTGGTCGCTCACCTGCGGCTCCTTCCAGTCCGGTCGACAATGTCCACATCGTTGTCCACATCGTGTGGACAAGTCATCTGCGAGAACTCGGCACGCTAGCAGGCGCGCGCCATCGCCCGTCACGGCGGCCTCGGCGCCGGTGCCGGCTCGCCACTGCGGGCCGGGGTGGACGTGTTGCTCGTGGCGCGCGCGTTGCCGTGCAGCCGCGCGCGGCCCTAGTCTGGACTCTTGGCCATTGGCGTGGCTGGTGCAGTGCGGCGCGCCACGGCAACTTTCGACTTGCTGAACCGCCACCGCAGGGTGGCTCGAGGAGAGCTGCGTGAAGCGCACATTCCAACCCAATAATCGTCGTCGTGCCAAGAAGCACGGCTTCCGCCACCGTATGAGCACCCGGGCAGGCCGCGACATCTTGAAGTCGCGCCGTGCCAAGGGTCGCCACAAGCTGTCGGCTTGATCTGGCGCATCCGGGAGCGCAGCGCGTTCACGCGCATCGCCTCACAAGGGCAGCGCACCCGGGCCGGAGTGCTGTGGTGCACCTACGTCCTCGATCCTCCAGGCACCGTCACACCACCGCGTGTGGCGTACGCCCTCGGTCGCGCGCTCGGTCCCGCCGTCGTACGCAACCGTGTTCGCCGACGGCTGCGGGCCATGTTGCAGCAGGCATCGTCCGATTCGGTGCTCCCGCCGGGCACGTACCTGTTCGGCGCGCAACCCGCCGCCGCCACACGGTCGTTCACCGAACTCCAGTTCGATCTTCAGGTCATCCTGCGCCGAGTTCGCGGATGATTCGCCTGGTCATCGCCTATCAGCGGGCGATGGAAGGCCGGCCGTCGCCGTGCCGCTTCACCCCGTCGTGCAGCAGCTACGCCGTCGAGGCGCTGCAGGAGCACGGCTCCGCGCGTGGGCTGTGGCTCACCGTTCGCCGCCTCCTGCGCTGCCGCCCGTTCGGCCCCTCCGGATGGGATCCGGTCCCCTCCGTCTCCGTTCAGCCCACACGCTCCTCACCTGACAAGGTCTCCGTCGCATGATCGCCATCAAGTTCTTCGAGCAGCCCGCCCGGCTGCTCGCGTGGTTCTACAGCCTCACGCATGACTACATCATCTCGATCTCGATCATGGCCTTCCTGGTCATGGCGGTCACCGCTCCCCTGGTGCTGAAGAGCACCAAGGGCATGCTCGAGATGCAGAAGCTGCAGCCGCAGATGCGCAAGCTGCAGCAGCAGCACCGCGGCGATCGCCAGAAGCTCAACGAAGAGATGATGAAGCTCTACCAGGAGCACAAGGTCAACCCGCTCGCCTCCTGCCTGCCGCTCGTGCTGCAGATGCCGGTGTTCATCATCATGTTCCAGGTGCTCCACGGCCTCACCGCCAAGGGCCCCGACGGCACCTTCACCCCCAAGTTCCTGAACACCAACAGCGAGCTCTACCTGTCGCTCAAGGGTGAGACGAAGATGATGTCGTGGGGGCTCGACCTCTCCCGCACGCCGATGAGCGTGATCACCGAGTCGTTCACCCAGGGCCTCGTCTACGCCCTGCTGGTGGTGGCCCTCGGCGTGCTCTACTTCGTGCAGCAGAAGATGGTGGCATCGCGTGCCGCGGTGTCGCCGCAGGTCAGTGCCACACAGCAGAAGATCATGCAGTACCTGCCGGTGGTGTTCGCCGTGTTCCTGGTGTTCTACCTCACCGGTCTGGTCATCTACTACATGGCGCAGGCTGTGTTCCGCATCGGGCTCAACGTCTACATCACTCGCCGCTTCTACAAGCACGAGCACTCGCTGGGTCGAGTGGCACAGCGTGCCGGCGAAGAGGCGCGTGAGATCGCCAAGAAGGACGGCGGCCCCACCGGCATGTTCTCGCAGGCGAAGCGAGAGCTGGCCAACGCCAAGCAGCAGCCGCAGAAGCCGGCGGCGAACAGCACCGTCAGCAAGCGGGTCACCCCGCCGAAGAACAAGCCGACGCCCACGTCCGGGCGCCCGGCAGCACGTCCGCAACCGACCGGGAAAGCGGCCCGACCGAACAGTTCCGGCCGCACCCCCAAGAAGAAGTAGCAGGTCACACAGCATGGAATGGGTGGAAACCACCGGCAAGACGATTGCCGAAGCCAAGGAGAAGGCACTCGATCAGTTGGGTGTCCTCGAAGAAGACGCCGACTTCGACGTGCTCGAGGAGCCCAAGCAGGGGCTGTTCGGTCGCGTGCGTGGCGAAGCACGCGTGCGGGCCAGAGTGCGCCCGACGCAGGCTCGCCAGAAGGTCGACCGCCGCGACCGCAAGCGGTCGGAGAAGGCTGCTGCCAACGGCGACGATGCCGCCTCGACCTCCGAGCGGGCACCGCGTCAGCGCGCGCCGAAGGCCGCCGGCGCCAAGAAGTCACCGGCCAAGGTCGCTGCCGCCGGAGCGGCGGCCACCGCCACCAAGGAACGCACCGCCACCGATGCGCCGCGAGCCGCTCGCGCCGCGAAACCCACCACCCCGAAGCCGTCGCAGGACAGCGAAACCAAGGAGCAACTCGTGGACCCACGACAGGTTGGCGAAGAAGCCGTTCGTTTCATGACGGAACTGGTCACGGCGTTCGGCCTGTCCGGCACCGCCGAACTGGTCGAGGACGGTGACGATCTGGAAGTGCGAGTGCACGGGCAGGAGCTCGGTCTGCTGGTCGGGCCGCGTGGCACCACGCTGCAGGCCGTGCAGGATCTCGCTCGCGTGGCGTCCCAGCGTCGCCTCGGCGATCACGACACGCGCCTGCGCATCGACGTCGGTGGGTACCGCGAACGTCGTCGCCTCGCCCTCGGGAAGTTCGCCGCACAGATGGCCGACGAAGTGAAGTCGTCCGGCGTGGCTCGCGTCCTGGAACCGATGTCGTCTGCGGACCGCAAGGTCATCCACGACTCGCTGTCCGAGATGGACGGCATCGTCACTCGTTCGGAAGGTGACGACCCGTACCGTCGGGTCATCATCGCTCCGGCGAATGACTGACGAGCACGCTGCAGTGTTGCCGCCAGCTGCGCCGTCCGACGCGGCGCTGCTGGCGGCGCTGAGTGCCATTCAGGCACGAGGCGCCATTGGTGAGGCATCCCTCGAACACGCGATCGCACATGCGGACCGGTTCGTGGTGGCACTCCCCTCGTCGGCTCGGACGCTCGCCGACCTCGGGTCTGGCGGCGGACTCCCCGGACTCGTGATCGCCGTCCGACGACCCGAGTTGGCGGTCACCCTGGTCGAGCGCCGGCATTCGCGAGCCGACCTGCTCTCGCGAGCCGTGGGAGCCTTGCAGCTCACCGACCGGGTCACGGTGCTCGCCGATGACGTGCGGGTGCTCGCCGAACGATCGCCTCGGTCGTTCGATGCGGTCACCGCGCGCAGCTTCGCCGCCCCACCGATCACCGCCCGCTGGGCGGGGCGGCTGCTGCGATCCGGCGGTGTGCTGGTCGTGAGTGAGCCCCCGCAGGAGTCAGCCGATCGGTGGCCCGACTCGGTGCTCGTGGCCGCCGGCCTTGTCGACCAGGGCCGTGAGCAGGGAGTCCGCACCTTCCTGCGGCGCTGATGTTCCACGTGGAACATTCGGTCGCGATGCTCGGTTCCATCAAGGGGCCGTGCTCGCATCACGGTTCCACGTGGAGCAATCCGCCAGGGTTGGGCTCGTCTCGATGTTCCACGTGGAACATTCCCTCCGCCTGATCGGTTGCATCAGTGGGGTGCTCGTGCGCTGATGTTCCACGTGGAACATCCCAGCCACTCGGTGTCATGCCCGACGCCGAGACGCCGATCGGTGGTGCGCGAACGCGACCGACTCGCGCTGGTGGGGGAGGGATACACCTGGTCGGCGGCATTGTCCGCTATCCTTCGCCATCGCCCCCCGCCGAGTGCTGCTCAATGGGCATGAGTGTGCAGGAGTTGTGCAACGATGACCGAAGCCGCTGCTGGAAGCCGTCCTCTCCCTCGCGTCATTGCCGTCGCGAACCAGAAGGGTGGCGTCGGCAAGACCACCACCACCGTCAACGTCGGTGCCTGCCTGGCCGAGCTCGGCTACCGCACCCTGATCGTCGACCTCGACCCGCAAGGCAATGCCTCCACCGGGTTGGGCATCGACAACCGAGGGCTCGAGACCTCGATGTATCACGTCATCATGCACGAGGTGCCACTGGAGAACTGCGTCGAGCCCTCGTCGGTGAAGAACCTGTTCGTCGCACCGGCCAGCCTCGACCTGGCCGGCGCCGAGATCGAACTGGTGCCCGCCTTCAGTCGTGAGAACCGACTGCGCAAGGCCATCGCCGGGGTGCACGACGACTACGACTACGTGCTCATCGACTGTCCCCCATCGTTGGGCCTGCTGACGGTGAACGGGCTGAATGCTGCCTCCGAGGTGCTCGTCCCCATCCAGTGCGAGTACTACGCGCTGGAGGGCCTCGGCCAACTGTTGCGCAACGTCGATCTCGTGAAGCGCAACCTCAACCCGACCCTCGAAGTCAGCACCATCGTGTGCGTCATGTACGACGCACGCACCAAGCTGTCCGAGCAAGTGGTGAAGGAAGTACGCGAGCACTTCGGCGACAAGGTCTGCCGGACGGTGGTGCCGCGCACGGTTCGGCTCTCCGAAGCACCCTCGTTCGGTCAGCCGATCATCACATTCGATCCCACGTCCCGCGGCGCCACGGCGTACCGCGGTGTTGCCAAGGAGGTCAGCGGTGGCCCGGCTCAGCGGACTCGGTAAAGGACTCGGGGCACTCATCCCCGCCGACGCCACCTCGGTGGTCACCGGCGACGCGCCGCGACTGGAAGAGATCGCGGTGGGCAGCATCGTGCCCAACCCGCACCAGCCGCGCGTGCACTTCGACGAAGCCTCGCTCGCCGAGCTCGCTGCGTCGGTGCGCGAGATCGGCGTGCTGCAGCCGGTGCTGGTGCGCCCGGCGAACGACGACGGTACCTACGAGCTGATCGCCGGCGAGCGGCGCTGGCGGGCGGCGCGCCGCGCCGGCATGGCCGTGATCCCGGCGATCGTGCGTGCCACCGACGACCTCGGGTCCGTCGAGCGCGCCCTCGTCGAGAACCTCCATCGCCAGGACCTCACACCGCTGGAAGAAGCGTCGGCCTACCAGCAGCTGATCGAGGACTTCTCCCTCACGCACGAGCAGGTGGCGTCGCGAGTCGGCAAGAGTCGCTCGGCGATCAGCAACACGTTGCGTCTGCTGTCGCTGCCGGCCGCCATCCAGGCGCTGCTCGCCGACGGTCGCCTGTCGGCGGGGCACGCCAAGGCGCTGCTGGGCACACCCGATCGCGCCTTTCAGGAACAGTTGGCTCGGCGTGCCGCCACGGAGAGCTGGTCGGTGCGCATGTTGGAAGATGCGGTGCGCGACCGTGGTGGCGCGGCCGCAGCGGTCAACGACGATCCGCCGCCGTCGGCCGGGAAAGTGGGCGATGGTGCCGGGCTCACCGGGGCTACTCGTCTCCGCCCGCCAGGCCTGCTCGAGCTGGAAGAGTTGCTCGCCGAGTATTTGTCCACACGAGTGAACGTCACCATGGGGACGAACAAGGGCAAAGTGGTCATCGAGTTCGCCGACCTGGAAGACCTCGAGCGCATTTATCACCAGATGACCACGCAGAGTGGTGACTGAACGACGGAATCGCACCGTCCGTACAAGTTACCGTCCAGAACCTCCCCATGAGGGTTACGCACACCCGTGGACAACCCTGTGGATAAAGTGTCAACCTTCGCGTAAGATCCACAGGTCGAGGGCTCGCAGCACCGCGGTGGCGAGCTCGGCGGTGGCGTCGGCAGCCATGCGCACCGGGCCCAGCGTCAGCAGCACTGCGGGCATCCGCGTCTCGCGCAGCACCGGCAACCGCATGCCACTCACCGCGGGTGCCAACCCCGGCACCGAACGCAGCGCTTCGGCGATCAACTCGGCCAGCTCCCGCCCGCCGACGGACTCGAAGCTGGGCACCTGGTAGTAGTGCGCCACGGCACTCGCCTCGGAGTGCGCCTCGAACCCGATGTACACGTGCGCGCCGAAGTGGTTGGCCGCAATCGCCTGGGCCTGCGCGTCGGGTTCGTCGAGCGGCATCACGGTGGCGCCGCGTTGGCGCAGCTCACGAGCGAGGGTGCGGGTGAGTGCGCTCAACCCACCGAACTGGCCGAGCACGACGCGACAGTTGGCCACCGACTCGAAGCCGGCGCGCAACCGTTCGCGTTCGCGCACCGCGGCAACCCCCGGGCCACTGCCGGTCTGGCTGCTGACGCGCAGCAGCACACGCAGGGTTTCGGTGCCGGCCACGCCATCGGCGGTGATGCCGCAGTTCGACTGCAGGTCTTCCACCGCTCGCGCGGTGCGCGGTCCGAAGATGCCGTCGACGCGCCCACAGTCGAAGCCCAGGCGCGCCAAACGGGACTGGAGCTCGCCCACGTCGTCGCCGCGCATGTTCGGCGAGGTGAGCAGCAGCACTCGATCACCGAGCTTCCACGATGCTTCGACCAGTGCGGTCCAGGCATGCTCGTCGCACACGCCGTCGGCGCGCAGACCGCGTGCCTGTTGGAAACCGCGCATCGCATGTTGCGTGGCAGCGCAGAACACGCCCGCCTCGGCACCGGCGAGTGAGAACCCGGCGGCACCGAGGCGGCGCTGTAGATCGCGTATGGCCTCGCCGCGCTGCCCGGGGGTCAGCGGGAAGTAGGCAGGAATTCGTTCAGCTCCTGGAGGAGTTGGCCTTTGCCCTTGGCACCGACCAGGCGCTTCTGCACTTCACCCATGTTGAAGACCAGCAGCGTGGGGATGCTCATCACGTTGAACCGCATGGCGATGTCGGGGTTCTCGTCGACGTTCAGCTTGGCGACCATGATGCCGGGCTGCTCGGTGGCGATCTCGGCGAGGATGGGAGCGATCATCTTGCAGGGACCGCACCACTCGGCCCAGAAGTCGACGATGATCGGCCGTTCGCTGGAGGCGACGGTCTCGTCGAAGGTGGATGTGGTGAGGGTGACGATGCCATCGGCCATGGCGGGTCCTTTCGATCGGGATCGTGATGCTACCGGGGTGCAACCGGCGTGACCGGTCACCCATTCCGGTCAGGAGTGATGGTTGGCTTCCAGCCAGCGTTCGGTGTCGATGGCCGCCATGCAGCCCGAGCCGGCGGCGGTGATGGCCTGGCGATAGGTGTGGTCCTGCACATCGCCGCAGGCGAACACGCCGTCGATGTCGGTGTACGACGAGCCGGGGCGTGTGATCAAATAGCCGTTGTCCTCCATGGCCAGCACGCCCTTGAACAGGTCGGTGTTGGGTCGGTGACCGATGGCCACGAACAGGCCGGTGACCGGCAGCGTGCGCACCTCGCCGGTGACCACGTTGCGCACGATGGCGCCGTCGAGCTTGTC
>CAZWCU010000141.1:0-11158 GCA_964632715.1 uncultured Bifidobacterium sp.
AGCGGCGCGAAGCTGAAGAGCGACGACATCGTCCGCCACGTGATCTTCACCACCGCGCACGCGTTCCTGCTGTTCTTCAGCAACCGCGGCAAGGTCTACCGCCTGCGAGCGATGGACGTGCCAGAGCGCGAGCGTCAGGCGAAGGGCATGCCCATCGTCAACCTGCTGCCGCTGCAGGCGGGCGAGACCATCCAGGCCATCATCGACACCCGCGACTTCGCCGGTGAGCGCAACCTGTTCTTCGCCACCCGCCTCGGTGTGGTGAAGAAGACGGCGTTCAACGAGTACGACAGCGGTCGTCGCGACGGCCTCATCGCCATCAACCTGCGCGACGGCGACGAGCTGGTGAAGGTCATCGAGACCAGCGGCAGCGACGACATCTTCATCGTCACTCGCAAGGGCATCACCATCCGCTTCAACGAGGGCGAGGTGCGCCCGATGGGTCGCAACGCGTCGGGCGTGCGCGGCGTGAAGCTGAAGACTGGCGACGAGCTGGTCTCGGTCGACGTCGGCCGCGACGACACCGCCATCCTCATGATCACCGAGTCCGGGTACGGCAAGCGCACTCAGCTCGACAAGTTCAACGTGCAGGGTCGCGGCGGGCAGGGTGTCATCGGCATTCGCCTCACCGGCAAGAAGGGCCAGGTCGTGGCGGCGTTCATGGTCGGTCTCGACGACGAGATCGTGGCCGTGTCGAGCGGCGGTGTCACCATCCGGATGCCGGTTCGCGACATCAGCTCGCAGGGTCGCGATGCCACCGGTGTGCGGTTGATGAGCCTCGACGACGGGCAGACCGTCGCGTCGGTGGCGCCCATCCTCGCCAGCGACGAAGAAGACGACTGACCCACTCGCGTCGCCGACGCCACCTCGCGGCTCGGCCGCCCCGTGAACCTTCTCAGGAAAGTGCTCGAGGTGCGCCGATGCGCGTTCACAACCGGGTTCGACCCGACGGCGGCCAAGCAGTGCCGCTGCTGCTGGCCGTGGTGTCATTGATCGCAGTGGTGATGGCCGCCACCGCGCACTTCGGTGCGCGAGTGGTGGCCGAGGAGCAGGCGCAGGTGGCCGCCGACGCGGCTGCGCTGGCCGGGCTCGACGGTGGTCGACCGGCGGCCGAACGGCTCGCGCGAGCGAACGGTGGCGCGCTGGTGGCCTTCGCCGGAGGCGACCTCGACGTGCAGGTCACCGTACGAGTCGGTGACGCGACGGCCACGGCCCGCGCGACGCGCGCCCCCTGAGCGGCCTCGGTTGCCTACACTCGCCACGTGGACACTGGTGTTCCCCCCACCGAAGGGCGCCCCGACGCGCGCACTGCCGGCAACGGCTCGGCCGCGTCGCGCAGCGCGACTCCACCCGATCCCCGCCGACAGGGCACCGGCAGCTCGAACGGCAACGGTGCCCGTAACGGCAACGGCAACGGCGCACGGAACGGCAATGGCACCTCGAACGGTGCCAAGAAGAAGGCCGCCTCGAAGAACGCGAAGCGCGGCCAGCAGGCCTCGCGCGTGCATGCGCCGCCGGCACCGCGCGCCGAGGCAGCCGCGGTGGCGCTCGCCGAGTCACCCGAGCCGCCTGCCGCGGCTCCGGCGCCGGACGCGGCACCGATCGTCGAGACCATCGACGCCACTGGATCCGTCGCGGCTCCGGTCGCCACGGCGGAGGCGCCCACTGACGTGAAAGCCGTCGAAGTCGTCGAGGCCGGCACGGTCGTCGAGGCCGGCACGGTCGTCGAGGCCGGCACGGTCGTCGAAGTCGCCGACGCAGAGTCGGTCGCGGTGGTCGACGCAGAGCCGGTGGAGATGTCGAGCACCTCGCCCGATGCCGCCCTCGCCAGTGCCGACCTGGCCGACCTGCTCGCTCCCGACACCACGTCGCGAGTGCCGTTCCTACTGCCGCCGATCCTGCCGGCCGAGCCCTTCACCGGCGACACGGTCACCGTGCCGGAGGTGTCGACAGCGCCCGCCCCCGAGTTCAGCGACACCGATGGCACCGACGGCTTGCCGTCGCTGCTGAAGCCCAAGAAGCCGGCCCGCGCGTTGAAGGCACCCGTGGTGCGTCAGCGCCGCCGGCCACGCGTGCGTCGTGTCACCCGAGTGGTGCGTCACGTCGACACGTGGAGCGTGTTCAAGGTGGCACTGGTGTTCAACCTGTTCCTGTACGGCGTGCTGCTCACCGCAGGTGTGCTGCTGTGGCAGGTGGCGCAGAACACGGGCACCGTCGACAACATCGAGCGCTTCTTCGAGAGCTTCGGCTGGCAGACCTTCGAATTGAAGGGCGGCGAGATCTTCCACAACTCGTGGATCGCCGGACTGTTCCTCGTGGTCGGTCTCACGGGTGGCGCGGTGCTGATGGCCACGCTGTTCAACCTCATCGCCGATCTGGTCGGCGGGATCCGCGTGAGCGTGCTGGAGGAAGAGGTGGTCGAGCGCGAGCAGCGCGGCACCGGGTGGCGGCGCAGCTCGAAGCGGGTGGTCATCCCGGAGGATCCGCCGGAACCGGCTTGAGGGTTTTCCGGTGTGCCCGCTAGCCTTGCCTACCGCCGCTGGGGGCTATAGCTCAGTCGGTTAGAGCGCATCCCTGATAAGGATGAGGTCACAAGTTCGATTCTTGTTAGCCCCACTTCGACACTCGCACCCTTCCGGGTGCGGGGGTTGGTGACGCCGAGCCGATTCATCGAGCACGGACTGATAGATCGGTCGCCTGTGTCGATTCCCCCCGTTCTACGGCGGGAGACGCGGGGCGGCCTTCGGCCATGGCAACCCCGCTACCATCCGCCGTCTCCGAAAAAGGGAGCGCGATCGCTATGACCTATTGCCTCGCCGTTCGTCTCGACGAAGGCCTCATCTTCCTCGCCGACTCGCGTACCAACGCCGGCATCGACAACATTGGCACCTACCGCAAGTTGCACGTGCGGCGCCCGGCGCCCGATCGTCTGTTCGTGCTGCAATCCGCGGGCAACCTGGCCACCACGCACGAGGTGCTCGACCGAATCGACAGCGACCTCACCACACGGGGCGACCACCAGAGCCTGGCCAACGTGCAGCACCTGCACGAGGCGGCGCTGTACATCGGTGCGCTCAGCCAGGGCGTGGTGCAACGACATCGGCTCGGGCTCAGTGCCGTGGGCGCCGATGCCACCGCGTCGTTCATCCTCGGTGGGCAAATCGTCGGCGAGCGGCCCGACATCCTGCTCATCTACCCGGAGGGCAACTACGTGCACGCGTCGGACGATCGGCCGTTCCTGCAGATCGGCGAGAGCAAGTACGGCAAGTTCATGCTCGAGTTGGCAGTGCACGCGAAGGTGGGCCTCGACGCGGCGGTGAAGGTGGCGCTGAGCTCGATGATCAGCACGGCGAGGTCGAATTTGTCCGTGGGTCCGCCCTACGACCTCGCGGTCTATCGCAACGGCTCCATTGATCTCATCGAGCATCGGCTCGACGAGCAGTCCGAGTACCTGGCGCAGCTGCAACAGGCGTGGGTGCGCACCCTCGTCGACGGTATCGAGCGACTGCCGCCGATCACCATCGACGGCCTGGAGGAATGAGCGACGCGCACCGGGTCAGTCATTGCACGGTCGAGCGCTGATCGCAACAACCGGCCCGAGCGACGGCGACGTCGCGCCGAGTGCAGTTGGTACGCTCCGCGCCATGAAGATGTTGCGCAGGGCACTCGTCGCTCTCTCGATGGCGGGCACCATCGCCGGAGTGCTGCGGCTGCGCGGCAGCGGTGGTGTGCCGCCGCAGGAAGGCGGCTGGCGCGAAGTCGGCGTGCCCCCGCGATGACCAACCCCGAGCCGGGTGCAATCGTCGGTGTGATCGGCTGCGGTGTCACCGGTGCACGCGTCGTCGGTCTCCTGCTCGAACGCGGCGTGCGCGTCGCGGTCTTCGATCCGCGGTCCAACGTGGGCGTCCGTCGACGTGGCGTCGTGGTGGTCGATTCCGCGGCCGACCTGGCGGTGTGCGATCTGGTGGTGATGTGCCAGCCGGCGCCGCACGCGGAGCTGGCGGCGCAGATGCTCGCGAACGGCACGCGGGTGGTGTCGATCGGCGACGATCTCGCCGACCTGCGCGAGATGCTCTCGCTGCAGGAGGTGGCGGTGCGGCACGACGCATCGCTGGTGGTCGGCGCCGGCATGGCGCCCGGGCTCTCGGGTCTGCTCGCCCGCTCGCTCGCGGCGCAACTGCACACGCTCGACGAGTTGCACGTGGCCATCCATGGCACTGCCGGCCCCGCGTGCGCACGCCAGCACCACGACGCGTTGGGCGACACCGCGCTCGGGTGGCACGACCACGAGTGGATCGAACCCCCCGGTGGCAGCGGGCGCGACCTGGTGTGGTTCCCCGAGCCGATCGGTGCGCACGACTGCTATCGCGCGGCGTTGGGCGACCCGCTGCTGCTGCAGCGATCGTTCCCGCAGGTGGGTCGCATCTCGGCGCGCGTGTCGGCCACCCGCCGCGACCGCTTCACGGCTCGGCTCCCCATGCTCACCCCGCCACACGCGTCGGGCAGCCTCGGTGCCGTGCGGGTCGAGGCTCGCGGTGCCGACGCACTCGGCGAGCGGGTCACCGTCATCTCGGGTGCGTCGGGACACACCGGCGACCTGGCCGCGGCGGTCGCTGCCATGACCGCGTACCACGTGCTCGTCGCGGGCCTCGCGCCCGGTGTGCACGCGCTCGGCGACGAGTCGCTGCCGCTGCTCCACGACGCCACCACGTTCGGCGTCCGAGTGCAGGAGTTCACCGGAGTCGCCAGAGCTACCAGCTGGTAACTTGGTGGGCATGTCCGAGCCGCCGGCAGTTCTCGAGGCGTTCGTCATGCCGTGGTTGCCGCCCGGCCACACCATGGTGTTGCCCGGTCGCGGTGAGGTGTTCTACCGCCACCACCAGCATGCCGACCAGTCCGCACCCACGCTGCTGCTGCTGCACGGCTGGACCGCGAACGCCGATCTCCAGTTCTTCACGGCCTACGAGGCGTTGGCCGAGCACTACTCGTTCGTCGCCATCGACCATCGCGGCCACGGCCGCGGGTTGCGCTCGCCGGCCAAGTTCGAACTGGCCGATGTCGCGGAAGACGCGGCGCAGCTGCTGCAGGGTCTGGGCATCACGCAGGTGGTCACCATCGGGTACTCGATGGGCGGGCCCATCAGCATGTTGCTCACCCAGCAGCACCCCGAGCTCGTCGCCGGCATCGTCGTGCAGGCCACCGCGCTCGAATGGCGCGCCACTCGCATCGAGCGCATTCGGTGGAAGACGGTGCACGTGCTCGGCCCGATGCTGCGTTCCAGCGTGTTCCCGCGCTGGACCAGGTGGGGCATCCGCCGCATGCTGGGCGAGCATCACCCACTGGTGAAGTACGTGCCCTGGATGGCGGCCGAGCTGAGCCGCGACGACGCCTTCAACGTCGTGCAGGCCGGGCAGTCACTGAGCCGGTACGACGCGCGTCTGTTCGCGTCGGCACTGGCCAAGCCGTCCGCCAGCCTCATCACCACCCGCGATCGTCTCGTCAAGCCGCGCAAGCAGCGCGCGCTGGCCGACGCACTCAACGCGCACGTCATCGAGATCCCCGACGACCATATCGTGGCCTGGACCTCGCCCGACGCGTTCGCCAAGGCATCGGTCGAGCTCGTCCGTCACGTGGTCGAGGCGGGCGGCGCCTCACCCGCCTAGCGCGCAGTGGTCGCCGCGTAGAGATCGCGGAGCAGTGCGATCTCGGCACCGTGGTGCGAGACCTCGCGTCGTGCGTGCAGGTACAGGTCGACCCGGGAGTGCTGCGCGAACGGACCCCAGCTGTCGCCCAGCGGCACGAACAGGTCGTCGCCCCATGCCACCAGGCCTTCGCGGAACACCTGGCCGGCGGCGGCGAGCAACGGCTGTGCGGCTGACCACGTGCCCACCCACTCACGGCCGCGGAGGCCGCTGCCGGTGCGACCGAACAGCCGCGCCGAGTAGCTGTCGAGCGCATCGACGGCCAGGTGCCACGTCCGCCAGGCGATGGTGGTGACCGGGGCGGGCTCGGGGTCGGGGTCCGTCCAGTCGGCCAGCCACGCGCCATCGCGCTCGTGCACGCCCCACCCGTCGTCGGCCGGCTGCCAGTGGAACTCGGCGTCGGTGAGCGTGGCGGTGCGTTCGAGCAGCGGCTGCCACGCCTGATCGAAGCCGTCGACGAGGCTGGTGGCCAGCGTGCGCTCGAGCGACATCGGTCAGCGGTCCTTCTGCTGCTGGACTTCCATCTCGTCGAGGCGCGCCGTCATCCGTTCGATGGCGTCGGCCAGGCGGTCGAGGTGGTCGCTGAGCTCGCTGCTGGTGGGCACGTCGGCGAGCGACAGTCGCACGCTCGCCAGCTCGCGAGCGAGGAACTCGGTGTCGGCCTGCGTGCGCTCGGCGGTCTTGCGGTCGTTGTCGGTGGTCATCCGGTCGCGATGTTCCTGACGGTTCTGCGCGAGCAGGATGAGTGGCGCTGCGTAGCTGGCCTGCAGGCTGAGCACCAACGTGAGCAGCACGAGACCACGGCCCCACGGGTCGAACTGCCACCGCTCCGGCATGATCAGGTTCCACGACACCCACACCGCGATGACACCGGTCTGCCACACGAGGAAGCGAGCGGTGCCCAGGTAGCGGGCGATGCTCTCGCTGAACTGGCCGAACGCGTCGGGGTCGTAGTGCACGCCGATGCGCCGGCGCTGGCGGGGGGTGGTGAGGTCTTCGCGGCGCTTCATCGCGACACCGACCCTGCATTCACCCGCCTGCGCTGCCGCCAACCGGTGGGCAGCGTGCGGTCGAGCACGTCGTCGACCGTGATGGCGCCGAGCAGACGCCCGGCTTCGTCGCACACACCCAGCGACAGCAGGTTGTAGCTGGCCAAACGCTCCGCGACTTCCCGCTCCAGGATGTCGGGCGTGATCGTGGGCTCCTGCTCGACGCAGCGGCCGAGCTCCATCGAGGGCGGCTCGCGCAGCAGGCGCTGGAAGTGCACCACGCCCAGGTAGGTGCCGGTGGGCGGCTTGTACGGCGGCTGCACGACGAAGACCTGTGCGGCGATGCTGACCAGCCACTCGGGGTCGCGGATCTGGGCGAGTGCTTCGGCCACGGTGGCATTGGCGCCGAGGATGATGATGTCGGGCGTCATCAACGCGCCGGCCGTGCCCTCTTCGTAGGCGAGCAGTCGCCGCATCACGTCGGCGTCTTCCTCGTCCATCGCGTCGAGCACTCGCGTGCGCTGCTCGCCGGGCATCTCGGCCAGGAGGTCGGCGAGGTCGTCGTACTCCATCTCCTCGAGCACGCTGACCATGCGGTCGATGTCGAGGCCTTCGATGATGCGCAACTGCTCGGCTTCCGGCAGCTCCTCGAGCAGGTCGGCGAGCCGCTCGTCGTCCATTGCTTCGGCGAGCTGCTTGCGTTGCGTGAGGGGCAGCGCGCGCACCACACCGGCCACGTCGCTGGGGTGCATGTCGCGCAGGCGGGCAGCCTCGGCGGCCATCTCCGAGCCGGCGACGATGTGGAACAGGGTGGGCACGTCGGCCACGTCGATCAGGCGGTAGCTGGGCCGCCGGCGCAGCGCGCTGCGGCGGGCGAGGCGCACCTTGGCGGGCTCCCACCAGGTCTGCTTGCCGTCGGTGGCGGAGCGCAGTGCGACGTCGCTGACCGACTCGTCGCCGACCTTCTTGTCGATGACGTCGCGGCCGACGAGCAGCTCGCCGGGGCGCGGCTTGAACGGGTTGAGGTCGACGTCCCAGCTGCGCAGGCGGGCACCGTCGCTGTCGAGCGTGGCAATGCGGCCGGCGTTGACGAAGATGCGGCGGCGCTGGCTGGTGGCCACGAAGCCGAGCACGCGAGGACTGCCGCCGCGTGCGCCGGGGATGATGACGATGTCGTCGAGGCGACCGATGGCCGCGCCGCCCGCGTCGAGGAGCGGCAGGCGCATGATGCGAAATGCGTAGATCAGCTCCCCTGCCATCCGGCCAGGCTACCTCTCACCTGCGGTGACGGGGTGAGGAGTACGACCCGACCCGGGGCTCAGACCAGGTGGCGATTCATCCAGTCCGCACCGAACGCCACCAGCCGCGCGCCGTCGAGCAGCTCGCAGGTCGCGTCGCCCACGCGATCGACGTGCACCCACCCCTGCGGCGTTCCCTCGGAGATGGCGAGGCGGGTGATGGTGGCGAAGTAGTCCTCGTCGGCGGGTTGCTCGGCGATGCCGCCGCTGTCGTCGAGGCAGCTGATGGTGCGCACCTCGCTGCCGCCGTCGACCGTGCGGATGCGACGGTGGCGCGTCACCCGTCGCTTGTCGGGCACGTCGGCCAGGTACTCGGCCCAGTGCAGCAGGGTCACCGTGTCGAGGTCGGCACCCAGCCGCAGCACCTTGCCGCCGGCCGCGACGAAGCGTTCGAGCGGCGAGCCGGGCCCGTAGTAGTCGTCCCACGGCGGGTCGTCGACCAGTGCTGCGGCGCGGGCACCGCGCGCGCCGAACCGACCTTCCGGATGATCGTTCACTCGTGTGCCGGGGGCGGTGCGGAACACCTCGGCCAACATGCCCACGTCGGGGTCGGCCGGTGTGGTGGCCGAGTCGAACGGCGTCGCGTCGACGAGCGCGGCGAGGCGCTCGTGCTCGGGTCGCTTGTTCACCCAGCTCCACGGGTCGTCGGCACCGAGCGTCATCATCAGCGTGCCGGTCGGCCCGACGGCGCGGTCGAGTGCCTCGATCAGCCCGAGGGCGCCTGCTTCCACGGGGCCGATCGCGCGCAGCGACGCGTGCACCATCACCGTGTCGCCGGCCTGCACGCCCAGCCGCGCCAGGTCGCCCACGAGGGAGTCGATGGAGTGCGTCGCGATGCCGCCCACGCTACTTCCCGCCCCGACCCCAAGCGTCTGCGCAGTTTCGCTCGCCCTGCGGGCGGAACTGCTCACACGCTCGACCGTCTCCGCCCGAACCCCGCCGCGTCTGCGCACTCCCGCTTGCCCTGCGGGCGGAACTGCTCAGACGCCCGGATCTCAGGCGGGGGCGACGGCGACCTGGGTGTCCCAGAAGGCGACGCCGCCGCCCCAGTCGGTGATGGTGTCGTTGGTGAGTGAGTTGGCCACGTTGCCGTCGGCGTGCTGGCTGGACCACCAGCCCCACGGCACCGCGACCACGCCGCTGCGGACTCGTTCGCTGAGCCGCACGGGAAGTTCGATCGAGCCGCGGTCGTTCCACACTCGGGCGCTCTGGCCCTCGACCAGGCCGAGTGCTTCGGCGTCGGTAGCGTGCAGCTCCACGAACGGGCTGCCCTCCAGGGGACCATGCTTGGGCAGGTGCGAGTAGCTGCTGTTGAGGAAGCGCGTGTGCTGCTTGGGGGTGAGCAGCGCAAACGGGAAGCGTGGCGCGAAGGCGGCCTCCGCGGGCGTGGAGTACGTGGGTAGCGCCGGCTGACCGAGCGCGGCGAGCGTGTCGCAGCGCAGCTCCACCTTGCCCGACGGCGTGGGGAAGGCGCCGTCGGCGAACGGGCGACCGTCGTCGGGGTACGGCACGCGCACGAAGCCCTCGGCGCGTAGTTGCTCGAGGTCGATGCTGGGCAGCGCGTCGCGCAACGCGGTGAGGTCGTCGTCGAACAGCGCCGGCTCGGTGAAGCCCATGGCAGCGGCGAGCCGACGGTGCAACTCGCTGTTGTTGACGGACTCGCCCTGCGGCGCGATGGCTGCTTCGTTCCACCCGATGTAGAGGTGGCCCCAGCTGGTGACCACATCGGTGGCCTCGATCTGGGTGGTGGCGGGCAGCACGATGTCGGCGTAGCGGGCGGTGTCCGTGAGGAACTGGTCGTGCACCACCGTGAACAGGTCGTCGCGCAGCAGGCCCTCGCGGACCAGCCGCGTGTTGGGCACCGACACCATCGCGTTGACGGCCAGCATGACCACGGCCTTCACCGGCGGACCGTCGGCGAGCGCGTCGGTGTCGCCGGTGAGGATGCGGCCGAGGTGCACCATGTCGAGCGCGCGGACGCTGCGTCCGGCGAGCAGGTCGGGTCGTGTGAGCGCGCCGTGGTCGGGCACCGCGTGGCTCCACCGGCCGACGCTGCGGGCGTAGCCGCGGCCACGATGGCGCCAGGCGCCGACCAGCGCGGGCAGGCAGGTGAGCGTGCGGAAGAACATGGCCCCGTGCTCGTGGTGCTCGGCGCCGATGAGCGTGCGGATGGCGGCGGGCCGGGTGGTGCCGTAGAGCGTGGCGAGGCGTTCGATGTCGTCGACCGCCAGGCCGGTGACCGCGGCCGCGCGTGCCGGGTTCCACTCGGCGACGTGCGCGGCGAGGTCGTCGAAGCCGACGGTGTGTGCATCGACCCACGGCTGGTCGACCAGCTGGTCGCGGATGAGCACGTGCATCATCGCCAGCATCAGGGCCACGTCGGTGCCGGGCAGCGGCTGCAGGAACCAGTCGGCGGAGTCGGCGGTGATGGTGCGCAACGGATCGATGACCACGACCTGTGCGCCCTTGGCGCGAGCGCCGTCGATGATGGGCCACAGGTGACGGTTGGTGAGGCGGGTGTTGGTGCCCCACAGGATGATCAGCTTGCTGTGCTCGAGCTCGCTGGGGTCGATGCCCTTGCCGGTGCCGTTGGTGGTGGCGCTGCCGGCGCCGGCGGTGGCGCCGCACAGCGCGCCGACCACGCGTGAGGCGCCGAGGTGGTGCCAGAAGCGATCGCCGAACATGATGGAGAGCAGGCTCTGGTTGCCGGCGCTCACGTAGGGCATGATCGCCTCGGCGCCGTGTTCGGCGATGATGCCGTGGAAGCGGTTGGCGATCTCGTCGAGTGCCTCCGGCCACGTGATCTGCTCGAAGCGACCCTCCCCCTTCGGGCCGACCCGCCGCATCGGGTGCAGCACGCGGTCGGGGCTGTAGACGCGGTCGAGGAAGCGGTTCACCTTCGGGCACAGCTCGCCCTTGCTGTACGGGTGATCGGGGTTGCCGCGCAGCTGCACGGCCTGCGCGGTGGGGCCGTCGCCCTGCACGGTGACGTGCCAGCCGCAGCTGTCGGGACAGTCGTGGTGGCAGGTGCCGTGCACCGTGCGGGTGCCGTCGATGGCCGGTGCGCTCATGCCGAGGAGGCTACGCGCCGGAAGCTGTGGTCGTCCGGCGCCTTTCGGACACCCACGTCAGTGGAGGTCCGAGTGCCAGCCGACCATCCGAGTGCCAC
>CAZWCU010000142.1:0-7066 GCA_964632715.1 uncultured Bifidobacterium sp.
GGGTGCGGTCCACGCGGTACTCCCGGCTGGGTGCGGTGGCGATGGGGGCCTGGTTGAACTCGCGCTCGGGACGCTCCTTCACGATCTCCATGTGCAGCAGTCCGAGGAATACGCAGCGGAAACCGAAGCCGAGCGCGCCCGATGACTCGGGGCTGTAGGTGATGCTGGCGTCGTTGAGCTTCAGCTTCTCCAGGCTCTCGCGCATCAGCTCGAAGTCGTCGCCGTCGATGGGGAACAGCCCGCAGAACACCATCGGCTTCGGGTCGCTGTAGCCATGGAGCGGCTCGGTGGCACCGTGGTGGAAGGTGGTGACGGTCTCGCCGGAGCGAGCCTGGGCGACTTCCTTGATGCCGGCGATGAGGTAGCCCACCTCGCCGGGACCGAGCTCCGCCACCGGCGTAGGCACCGGGCGGCGGACGCCCACCTCGATCGGTTCCTGGGGCGTGCCGGCCTGCATGAACAGCAGCTTCGAGTTGGCGTTGAGGCGACCGTTCATCACCCGCACGCTGCTGACCACACCGCGGTACTGGTCGTACTGGCTGTCGAAGATGAGCGCCTGCAGCGGCGCATCGGGGTCGCCCTTCGGCGGCGGGATGCGTTCGCAGATGGCGTCGAGCAGACCGTCGATGCCGTCGCCGGTCTTGGCCGAGATGCGCAGGATCTGCTCGGCGGGGATGCCCAGCACGGTCTCGATCTCCATCGCGTAGCGATCGGGGTCGGCGGCCGGCAGGTCGATCTTGTTGAGCGCGGCCACGATCTCGAGGTCGTGCTCGAGCGCCAGGTAGCAGTTGGCCAGGGTCTGCGCCTCGATGCCCTGCGCTGCGTCGACCACCAGCACCACGCCTTCGCAGGCGGCCAGGCTGCGGCTGACCTCGTAGCCGAAGTCGACGTGGCCGGGCGTGTCGATGAGGTGCAGCGTGTAGCCCTTCCAATCGACGCGCACGTTCTGCGCCTTGATGGTGATGCCGCGCTCACGCTCGAGGTCCATCGAGTCGAGGTACTGCGAACGCATGTCGCGAGCCTCGACGGCGCCCGTGATCTCGAGGATGCGGTCGCTGAGCGTGGTCTTGCCGTGGTCGATGTGAGCGATGATGGAGAAGTTGCGAATGCGTGCGAGATCCATGGCGAGTCGCTCGATCCTACCGGCCGAGGTGTGGCCCGAGAGGTTGGGGTCGTCCGCCTTGCGCTGTTAGCCTTGCGCAGCCGGTTTCAAGTCCAACAAAGGGTCTCCTCACGTGGCAAACATCAAGAGTCAGAAGAAGCGCATCCTCACGAACGCCAAGCGTGCCGAGCGCAACAAGGCCGTGAAGAGCGAGCTGAAGACCCGCGTGAAGCACGCCGTCAAGGTCGCCGGCGAGCCCGAGCAGGGCGAAGAGGCACTGCGCCTCGCCGTCAAGCGCCTCGACATGGCCGCTGCCAAGGGCGTCATCCACCCCAACCAGGCCGCTCGCCGCAAGAGCCGCTTGATGAAGAAGGTCAACGCCGCCGGCTGATTCCGCCGCAGCGTTGCGCCGCTTCGAACGGCACAGATCGCAGATCGAGCCCGGGCCCAGCGCCCGGGCTCGTTCGCGTCCGGCCCTCGGTTCACGAGCGTGTGGCAGCCGCACCGCCGATGTGTCGGCCTGTGCGCTGACGCGGGTGCGGTCTGCGGCGACCGGGCGCTGTCAGCGGCGACCGGCGCCGGCGAGTCGGCTGAGGCGGGCGACGAGCACTTCCATCACCAGTTCCTCCGGCCACTCCTTGGCGCCGCGCAGGTCGAGGTCGGCCTGGGCGAGCAGGCCCACCGCGCGGGTGACGTTGCCGCCACCGATCTTGCGGTACTGGTCGAGCGCCTTCTTCGCGGGGAAGCCGGGCTTGATGCCCATGGCCGCCGCGGCGCTGGTCTCGTCGGTGGCACCGCTGCCGTCGAGCGCGAGCAGCTTGGTGTAGTGGCTGTGCAGGATCGACATCACAGCGAGCGGGTGGCGCTCGCCGGCGCGCATCATCCGGTGCAGCAGCTGCAGCGACTTGGTGGTCTCGCCGCGGTCGATGGCGTCGGTGAGATCCCACGGCGGCACTCCCCCGGCATCGCCGAGGAACGGCGCCACGTCGGCACTGCGCAGGGTCTTGTCGTCGCCGTAGGCCGACTGCAGCGTGTCGAGGATGCCCTGCAGGCGCCCGGCGTCCTCGCCCAGCCAACCAGCCAACAGCTGCACGGCCTGCGCATCGAGCTTCAACCCGGCGTGCTTGATCTGCTCCTCGAACCACCCCGACCGCTCACGTGCGCGGCTGGGAGGCGACGAGTCGATGGTGGTGGCCTTCGCCTTCTTCAACGCATCGGTGAGCGCCTTGGCGACGCGGCCGCCGCCGGCCACCAGCACCAGCTCGGTGGACGGCAGCGGATCGTCGAGATAGGCGACGAGCGGGGCGACCTCGTCGGCGGTGAACCGGCCGACGCCACGCGCCACGACCACTCGCGACTCGGTGAGGAACGGCGAGGTCTGCGCGGCGTCGACCACCGAACGCATCTCGAAATCGGCGCTGTCGAAGTCGTCGACCATCAGTGTGCGGTCGCCGTCGCCGACCAGCTGCTTGACCAGATCGCCGATGGCGGTGAGGAGGAGCGACTCGTCGTCGCCGGTGATGTAGTAGCACGCCATGGTGACTCTCAGGATGGCACATCGTCGCCGGCGAGTCGCGAGCGGTACCGCAGCCAGCCGAGCACGCAGGTGCAGCCCAGCAGCCACCACGCGGCACCCCACTGCGGCGACGGCTCGACTGCAGCGGCCACGCGTGCGACGGTGGCCACCCAGCGCGTGCCGAGGTCGGCGGGCAGCATCACCAGGGTGCGCCACGGTGCCGGCAGGAATGACGCGAGCATGCCCGCCGGGAGCCCGTAGAGCATCACGAAGCCGGCCACCGGGCCGGCTGCGAGGTTGGCCGGCAGCGACACGACCGGCAGACGCCCGAACACCAGCAGGCTGGGTAGCGCAACGCCCACCTGCGCCCCGAGGGTGACCGCTGCGGGCAGCCGCAGCCATGCCGGTCCGGGCAGCCGAGGGTGCAACCACGGGCCGATCACGCACACACCCGAGGTGGCGAGGACCGACAGCCAGAAGCCGACCGACCACACCAGCAGCGGGTCGACGGTGACCAGCACCATCGCAGCGAGCGCGAGCAGCCGCACCGGACGCACCTGCCGACCCCGCACGTACGCCGTGGCCGCGAGCATCGCCATCACCCCGGCGCGGAGGATGGACGGCTCGAAGCGGGTGAGCGCCATGAACCAACCCACCACACCAATGGTCGCGGCCCATCGCCACCACGGCCGCAGTCGGCGGAGCAACGGGAGGGCGGCGGCCAACAAAAACGCGACGTTCTGGCCCGAGACGGCAGTCAAATGGGACAGGCCGGAGGCGCGGAAGGCGTCGATCAGCGCCGGTGGTTGACGCGAGTCGTCGCCGATCACCAGCCCGGTGAACAGCGCCGCGTCGTCGGCCGCCATCGTGTGCTCCGCGGCCAGGCGCAGGTTGGTGCGCACCCGGTTGCTGGCGCGTGCCAGGACCGAGCCGGGGAGCACGTCGCCGGTGCTCTCCACGTCGAAGCGACCGACCACGTGCCGCAGCAGCGCCCTTCGCTGCGTCGCAGTGAGCGCCCAGCGGGTGCCGTCGAGCCACACCAGATCGCCGCTCTGTGCGTCGGCGAGCTTGCGGCGCGGTCCTCCGTACAGCCAGGCGTCGAACCGCTCCTCGTCGATCTCGACGGTGACGCGCAGGCCACTGCCGAACGGAGCCGGATCGCTCACCAGCTCGACCCATCCGGTGTATGGCCCGAGCTGGCGCGGCTGCGCCTGCTGCCACGCCCGCTCGCCCGCCCACCACCCGAGACCACCGGCGGCCAGGCACAGCACCACCACGATCGGCGGCCGTCGCAGCACCCACGAGCCGAACACACACGCCGCGGCGGCGCCCAAGCCCTGCCACACGCCCACGACCAGCGAGACCGCGATGAGCACCACCTCCGCGTCGGAGAGGTGGTGCCTGCGCAGCCGGCGGCTCACCTCGTACGCTCACGGGATGGAGCCAGTGCCGCTGTACGCACCACCCGTGCGCCGCGGGCCGCGCGCGTATCGACGCCAGATCCGTGGTCTCGGCCCCGGGCTGGGCCTGCTGCCACCGCTGGCGATGGGCGCGCTCGGGCTGTTCCTGCTGCGCGGCAACACCGACTCCACGGTGCGTGGCGTGGTGGGGTTCCTGCTGGCAGTGCTGGCCGCGCCCGGGCTGCTGGTGGCCGGCGCACCGTTGAACAGCGGCACGGGCGTGTACGCGGCTGCGGTGATCGGTAGCGCGGTGGTGTGGCTGCTGCTGACAATCGTGGCCACACGTCGGGCCACGCGCACGCCGGTGGCCACCTGGGGCGACTTCTGGAAGGAGTACCTGTGGCTGGCCGGCGCCGTGTGGCTGGGCGTGGTGGGCGCCCTGGTGGCGGCGAACCTGATGCTGGGCGGCGCGTTTCTGTAGCGCTCACACGGTCACCAACCCGCGCAGCGCGTCGAGCTTGGCGGGACCGATGCCCGGCACGTCGCCGAGGTCCTCGACCGATGCGAACGGCCCGTTCTGGTCGCGGTGGCCGATGATGGCCGCGGCGGTGGCGGGCCCCACGCCCGGCAGCGTCTCCAGCAACTCGGCAGTGGCAGAGTTGAGGTCGATCGGCCCCGTCGGTTCATCGTCGGGGCCGGCGGAGCCGTCGATCACGACCGGCGCCGGTTCACCGATCCGTGGGACGTAGACGCGCTGGCCGTCGACGAGCGGCGCAGCCAGGTTGACGGCGTCGACGTTCGCGTCGACCGCGAGCCCGCCGGCAGCCTGCACCGCGTCGATCACGCGCGAACCCGAAGGCACCGTGTACACGCCCGCGGACTGCACCGCGCCGGCGACGTGCACCACCAGGGTCGTCGCCGGTGCGGTCGGCTGGGCGGGTGCGTCGACAACCGTGGTCGACGTCTCCGTGCCATCAGTGGCGTAGGGCAGCTTCGACTCAGTGGTGATCGGCGGCGGCTTCACCAACCAGTACGCGCCCGCGAGCACGGCGAGCACCACCACCGCCGACGCGACCAACCGAGCGGCACCGACCCACTGCACCCATGCTCGAGCGCGGTCGACGAGTGACTGTGGCGGCGCAGGGCGATCCGGGATCTCGGACACCACGACTCCCTCGAGTGTGCGGGCACGCGGCCCGGACCATCAACTGGGGGAAGTCACCGCCGAACATATCGGCCGGCGGCCGACTACGACGCGACGCGGTCCGAAAGTTGGTCGCGCACAGCGGTGGAGAGCTGGCGGCGCGCCACCCAATCGGCTTCGATCTCCATCGGGATGCGCAGGTAGGCACCGCGGTGGCCCTTGCGTCGCAGGCGCCACAGCAGGTAGCTGCCACCGTAGCGAGCGCTGAACCCGAGCGCCCCGTAGCGACGCCACTGACGCACGTGCACCAGCTCGTGGCGCAGCAGGTAGGGCGACGCCTTGCCCTGGCGGACGATGACCAGCGAACCGACGGTGATGCCGTCGGCGCCCTTGGGCACCGGACCGCCCTCCCAGAGGCGGTATCCATCACGCTGCTCGACCGGCATGGAGCGAGCCTACCGTGCCCGTCGGTGACCCCCGGCACATCGCGCGCACCGTCCCCACGGCGCGCCACCGGGTTTGCGTCATGCCCTGAGCGAGAAATCCTCGCTCAGGGCATGTCGTGGGCGAGGGTTGGGGCCGGCGCGGGCCGAATGCCTCTACCACTCGCCCGCCCGTGCGCGCACCCTGAGCACATGGACGCTCTCGACCCGCAGCGCCTGCATGCACTGCTCGGACGCAGCCTGCTGGTGACCCACGACTGGACGACCGACGAGCTCGACACCCTGCTCGCGGTGGCGGAGAGGTTCGAGCAGCTCGACCGCTCCGGCACCCGCCTCGACCTGCTGCCCGGCCAGCTCGCGTACGCGATGTTCTTCGACAACTCCACCCGCACCAAGTCGGCCTGGGCAGGCGCGGCGGCGCGGCTCGGCATGCACCCGATCATCGTCGACGGATCGTCGACGCAGGTCGCGCACGGCGAGACCGCCGAGGAGACAGGCGCGATGCTCGGCATGAACGCGCACGCGCTGGGTGTGCGACACGACCTGATCCTCGGCGAGGGCAATGCGTTCATGCGCGACGTGCAGCGCGGCATCGACAGGTACCTCGCGGCCACCGGCGATGCGCGATCCGTCCCGGTCGTGAACCTGCAGTGCGACATCGATCATCCGACGCAATCGTTGGCCGACCTGCTGTGGCTGCGCGAGCACTTCGGCGGCTCCGTGGCCGGACGACGGATCACGATGTCGTGGGCGTACTCGCCGAGCTATGCGAAGCCGCTCTCGGTGCCGCAGGGAATCGTGTCGCTGCTCACCCGCTTCGGCGCGCACGTCACCCTCGCGCACCCACCCGGCTACGAGCTGCTCCCCCAGCCGATGGCGTGGGCGGCCGAAGGTGCCGCCGACTCCGGCGGGTCGCTGCGCATCACGCATGACATGGACGACGCGTTCGTGGGTGCGGAGGCCGTGTACCCCAAGTCGTGGGGTCCGCACGCGTTGATGCACGAGCGGGTGGCCGCCAACCGCGCGGGCGACACCGCCACGATGCGCGACATCGAGCAGCGCGCACTGGCCCGCAACGCCGAGCACCGGTCGTGGATCTGCGACGAACGGCGCATGGCACTCACCGCCGATGCGCTGTACCTGCACTGCCTGCCCGCCGACATCGGTGCGGAGGTCAGTCCCGCGGTGATGGATCGCTTCCGCGTGGAGGTCGGTCGCGAGGCGAACAAGAAGCTGTACGTGATCATGGCCCTGCTCGCGGTCGCCAAGGTGCCCGAGCTCGCGGTCGCACTCTCGGGAGGTGTGTGATGACTCAGGAATCCGTGCTCGAGACCCCTGTGAGCGACGCGCTCGACCAGCGCGTCATCGACCTGGCCGAACGCTACCTACCGCTGGCGGTGAGCATCCTGCGCGAAGCGATCCGCATCCCTGCCGATCAGGTCGACCGGTCGATCGACGACG
>CAZWCU010000142.1:7166-11157 GCA_964632715.1 uncultured Bifidobacterium sp.
GAGCATCAGCGGGTCATCTACTTCGACGGTCACTCCGACACCGTGCAGGCCCTCCGCAACCAGTGGCACGAGAGCCTCGGCGGCGCGGTTGATCCGTACCTCGGGCTCGTCGACAGGACGTTGCTCGACCCGGCCGCGCTGCAGCGCGAACTCGGGTACCTGCCCCCGCACGACGAGTGGCAGCACCTGCTGTTCGGTCGCGGTTCCGCCGACCAGCTGGCGGGCGTGGTCGCCGAGATCATCGCCACCAAGATCCTGCTGGAGCTGGCCGACGAGGGAGCACTGCGGGGCTGCATCGTGCGCGCCTACGCAACCGCGGCGGAAGAGGACAACGATGGTGGCGGCCCTCGTCACGTGATGGCCGACGTGCTGCCGGGCGCCGGCGCCGACCTGGTGCCCGACGTGGTGGTGCTCACCGAGGGCACGGGCGACGCGGTGAAGGGCGCACTCGGGATCTACCGCGGCCAGCGTGGACGGATGCAGATCGAGGTGACCGTGGTCGGGCGGTCGAGTCACGGGTCGATGCCGTTCGACGGTGTGAACCCGCTCGAGCACGGTGCCGCGATCATCAGCGAGGCCGCGCGTCGGCACGTCGACGGCGACGGATTCGCCGATCATCGCTTCCTCGGGCGCGGCACTCGCACCGCGTCGTGGGCCGAGCTCGACACGCCGAGCGACTGCGCCGTCCCTGCCCGCTTCACGTTCCGATTCGACCGGCGCCTCACCGTCGGCGAGACCCCCGAGCGAGCGCTCGCCGACATCGAGTCGCTCGACGCGGTCGCAGCTGCTCGCGCCTCGGGCTGCACCGTCACGGTCGAGGCGCCGCGCTACACGCAGCCGACCTGGCGTGGCCACCCGGTGGACAACGCGCAGATCTATCCCGGATGGATCACGCCCGAGGACCACCCGGCCGTCCGGGCGGCAGTCGATGCCTACCGGCGCGTCGTCACGCCCGTCGTGGTGGAACCGGAGGGCGGCGCATCTCGAGGCGCGCTCCGTCGCCTGCCGCGGGTCGACAAGTGGATCTTCTCCACCGACGGCGTCGGCTACCCGATCCCCGTCGACGACACCACCATCGAGGTCGCCGCCGACAAGCGGTGGGTCGTGTCAGGTCCGGTGAAGCACCCGGCCATGTTCGGCATCGGTGCCGGCATCGAACAGAACACCCACCGCATCGGCGAGTGCGTCGACACCCGCGAGCTGCAACACGCGATCGCCGTCCTGGCACGCTTTCCCCGCTCGTTCGTCGCCCTCACCCACTGACAAGCCGGGACGGTCTGTCTCGACAGCGAATCCGTGGCTCCACGGCGGTGCCCGCTCCTACTGCCGCCTGCATTGCGCCCGCCGGGAACTGGCCTAGGTTTCCTGTCGACAGATGCCAGGCGACTGGTCAACACCTGCGAGGAGTGCCCATGGATCTCGAGTACTCGACGCTGAGCGTGGAGCCAGCGCGTCTGCGAGTCAAGCGTGGAACCGTGCATCGGTTGCTGGAAGAACCCGTCGAGGTCGTCGAGGCGGTGATGGTCGAGGGAGGGCTGGAGGTCGTCCTTCGGTCTCCACACAACGCGCTCCTCGCGCTCGTCGCTGACAGTGATGCAGAGAGCCTCGCTGTCGTCGAGGCGCTCCCTCGCGCGGAGGCGGATCCCGCTGAGGTGGCTGCGATCAGAAGCCGCATCACTGTGGCGGCGCTGCCGAAGAACCCGGACTTCGAACAGTTCTCCGATGCACAGCGGCGCCAACACGCGGAGCTCGACCACTATCGGCAGGACGTCCGGACGAACTCGATCGCTGCCGTGGTGTTCATCGTTCTCGTCGCTGTGGTCGTGGCCCTGACGCGCTGACGGCTGACTGCCATCACGACGATTCGTCGTCTGTGGGAACTCTGGTCACGGTTCGTCTCCATGTGCGAGACAGAACGTGACCGAAACCTGTCGGACTTGGTTCCTCGTCGCCACCCGACAGCCTGGCACCGCCGCGCTGTGGACCGGTCAGTAGCCGGGGTCGCTGGGCCAGTTGGGCTGGAACAGGTGCCACTGCTCGGGGGCGCGGCGGATGAGGAACTCGAGCTCGTAGGCGAGGTTCTGGGTGATGCGCGCGACGTCTTCCCGCAGGCCGCCGGTGCGGTGCATCGACAGCGGCGGACGCACGATGGCGTGGTGGCCGTTGTAGGCGGAGGTGAAGTACACACCCACCGGGAGCACCGGCGCACCGATGCGGAGCCCGAGCATCGCCGGGCCGGCGGGCAGCGTGGTTCGCTCGCCGAAGAACTCCACCTCGACGCCGTTGCGTTCGATGTCGCGGTCCGACAGCAGACAGACGATGTCGTTGCGCTTCAGGGCGGCGGTGACCGCGGCTGCGGCGCCCGGACCGGTGGGCACCACGGTCATCCCCAGTTCCTTGCGGAGATCCGCGAACCACTCGAACAGCTCCGGCGGTTCCAGCGCCTCGACGACGACGGTCATCTTGTAGCCCTGGTCGGTCATGAACCGACCCGCCCACTCCCAACCACCCATGTGCGGCAGTGCGAAGATGCATCCCTTGCCCAGTTCGAGTGCGTCGGTGATGCGATCGAAGCCGTCGACCGTGAAGCTGCGCGACACCGCCCGCTTGCTGAGCGACGGGAGGCGAAAGCTCTCCATGTAGTAGCGGGCGTAACTGTCGAAGGCCTGCTGGGTGGCCACGCGCAGCGACGTGCCGCGCAGCTTCGGGTTCACCCGCTGCAGGTGCCGCTCGATCATCGCTCGCTTGGCCGGGGAGAAGCTGGCCCCGAAGCCGAGCGACGTCGCAGCCGCGTTGGCGACCGGACCTGGCATCAGCTTCGCCGCCAGCGCGCCCATGCGGTACGTGTTGACGGTGGCAGCGTCCGTGAGGCGTTGACGACCGGTGCGCTCCGCAGGCTCAGTCACGACGGAAGGAGGTGCGCCCGGTGGCCCGCGAGATGCGCGTGCGTCGGCGTTCGGTGCGCACGACGCGACGGCTCTGACGCCGGCTGCGCCGCAACTCGATGCGCTCCGCGGTGACCGGTGCGACCGCCGCCTGCTTCCACACCTTCACGAATCGCTGCACCGCGGTGACCGCGGTGAGCGCCAAGGTGAGCCACAGGATCGGGATGAGCAACGGCTCGAACAGCAGACCGAGGCACAGCGCGATGATCCGCTCGGCGCGCTCCATGATGCCGCCCTTGGCGTCGAGCCCGAGCGACTCGGCCTTGGCCCGCATGTAGCTGATGACCGAGCTGAGCGCCATGATCGCGAACGGCAGCATCGCCCAGTGCGGAGACTTGGTGCTGCCGAAGTGCCAGGCCACGCCGCCGAACAGCAACGCGTCGGCAAACCGGTCGATGGTGGAGTCGAAGAAGGCGCCGCGCTGGCTGGACGAGTTGGACGCCTTGGCGAGTGCGCCATCGAGCAGATCGGGCAACGCAGCCAGGATGACGAGCAACAGACCGAGCTTCAGCGAACCGGCGCCGATGGCCACGGCAGCGCCGACGGCCACCAGCAACCCCATGACGGTGAGGTGGTCGGGAGTCATGCGCGTGCGGCGCAGGACATCGCCGATCGGTTTGACGGCCTTGTCGACCGGGACGCGGAACTTTCCGTCGAACATCGGACCCAGGCTACCCCTTGCCGCCAGGCTCCGTGCCGAACCCTGCTCGTCGAAACCTCGTCCAGGAGTCAGAGCGCGTGCGGCCCCCACGCACCGGTCCAGGTGGCAACATAGGTGGCATGAGCAGCGCCTCCCCCGCCGATCTAGTCGTCACCTTTCGCTCCGTCCCGCGCCGGTTGCGCGAGGCGCAGGGCGATGCTGCGCACGAGACCACCGCCAGCGCCACCGCGGAGCTGCACGGTCTGCTCGCCGAGGCCGGCCGGCTGATGGGCACCAGCGAGAACCCCGCGTTCATCGCCGACGCGATCGACGCAGTGTCCGCCGACGACTGGTCCGACGACACGCTCGCACGGCTGCGCGAGATCGCGCTCGACATCGGCCGCCT
>CAZWCU010000143.1:0-5286 GCA_964632715.1 uncultured Bifidobacterium sp.
CACCTTGTCGATCTCGTCGATGTAGATGATGCCGGTCTCGGCCTTCTTCACGTCGAAGTCGGCGGCCTGGATCAGCTTCAGCAGGATGTTCTCGACGTCTTCGCCGACGTAACCGGCCTCGGTGAGCGCGGTGGCATCGGCAACGGCGAACGGCACGTTGAGCAACCGCGCCAGCGTCTGCGCGAGGTGGGTCTTGCCGCAGCCGGTGGGGCCGAGCAGCAGGATGTTGCTCTTCTGCAGCTCGACCTCGTCGCGGCGGCCGACGCCGGCGTTCTGCTGGTATTGGATGCGCCGGTAGTGGTTGTACACGGCCACCGAGAGGATCTTCTTCGCGTCGTCCTGGCCGACGACGTAGTCGTCGAGGAACGTGCGGATCTCGATGGGCGTGGGCAGCTGGTCGAAATGCAGCTCACCGGTCTCGGTGAGCTCTTCCTCGATGATTTCGTTGCAGAGGTCGATGCACTCGTCGCAGATGTACACGCCCGGGCCGGCGATGAGCTTCTTCACTTGCTTCTGCGATTTGCCGCAGAACGAGCACTTCAGCAGCTCTCCGGTGTCACCGAACTTCGCCACAGCAGCATCCCCTCCAGGTAAAAGGTCGTCGTCGCGTCGCGGTCAGCGGATGGGACCGGTGCGGTCCACCACATCACGCGACGTGATGACATCGTCGATGATGCCATACGCGAGGGCCTCGGTTGCTTCCATCACGAAGTCGCGGTCGGTGTCGATGTGAATTCGCTCGACGGTCTGGCCGGTGTGTTCGGACAACATGTGCTCCAGGAGGTCGCGCATGCGCAGGATCTCCTTGGCCGCCAGCTCCAGGTCGGTGACCTGTCCGTAGCCGGTCTGACCCGACGGCTGGTGCAGCATGATGCGGCTGTGCGGCAGCGCCATCCGCTTGCCCTTGGTGCCGGCGGCGAGCAGCACGGCCGCGGCCGACGCAGCCTGGCCGAGGCAGATGGTGGCCACGTCGTTCTTGATGAACTGCATCGTGTCGTAGATCGCGAACAGCGCGGTGATGTCGCCACCGGGGCTGTTGATGTAGATCGAGATGTCCTTGTCGGGGTTCTCGCTCTCCAGGTACACCAACTTGGCGCAGGTGAGGCTGGCCGAACTGTCGTCGATGGGGGTGTCGAGCCAGATGATGTTGTCGCGCAGCAGCCGGCTGTAGAGGTCGTAGCCGCGCTCGCCGCGGCTGGTCTGCTCGACCACGCTGGGGATGGTGTAGCCCGACATCTGGAAACGGTGGTCCATGCTCAGTGCCCCTCGTCGTGAGTGTGATCGTGGTCGTGATCGTGATCGTGATCATGACCGTCGTGATCGTGATCGTGGTCGTGCTTGCCGAGCAGCAGGTCGGTGTCGATGGCGTTGCCCGCCTCGTCGACGACCTCGGCGTGCTCGATGACCCAGTCGAGCGCCTTGCTCTTGCGCATCTGCGCGAGCAGGTCGGTGACCGCGTCGTTCTTCTCGTAGGCCTTGCGCACCTCGCTGGCCTTCTGACGCACCTGCATCGCGATGCGGGCGTACTCGGCGTGGAGATCGTCGGTGCCGACCTCGATGGCCTCGGCGGCGGCGACGGCGCGCAGTGCGAGGTCGACCTTCACGGCCTTCACCGACTGCTGCTTGAGGGCGTCGATGAACGAGTCGGCCGACTGACCGGTGGCCGACAGCCACTGGTCGATGCTGATGCCCTGCGACTGGAACTGCTGCACGGTGTTCTGCACACGCGCCTGCAGGTCGCCGTTGACCATGCTGTCGGGTGCCGGCACGTCGACCAGTTCGGCCAGCGCCGACGTGGCCCGCTCGACCAGCAGGTTGCGGGCCTGGGTGAGCTTGCTGGTGGCCAGGCGCTCGGCGATGGACTCGCGCCAGGCGGCGACGGTGTCGAACTCGCCGAGGTTGTCGCTGACCCACTCGTCGGTGACCTCGGGCAGCGTGAGCTCCTGCACGTTGGTGATGGTGACCTCGAACTCGGCGGGCTCGGTCATGCCCGACGGGTTGGCGCTGAACGACAGCTCGTCGCCGGTGGAGGAGCCGACCAGGTGGTCGTCGAAGCCTTCGGCGACCCAACCCTTGCCGACCTCGTACAACCAGTCCTCGGTGTTGAGGCCGGGGACGGGCTCGCCGTCGCGGGTGCCGGCCAGCGTGAGGGTGACGTGGTCGCCCGACTGGATGGGGCGGGTGACGTCGACCAGCGCGCCTTGACGGCGGCGCTCGGCGTCGACGGCTTCGTCGATCTCTTCCTCGGTGGCCGAGGGGCTGGGCAGCTCGACACGCAGGCCGCCGTAGCCGGGCACGGTGATGACCGGACGCACCTCGCACACAGCATCGAACGTGACGGCGCCTTCGTCGGCGCCACCGGTGATCTCCACCTCGGGCGTGGCGATGAGGTCGATGTCGTGCTCGCGCACGGCCTGGGCCAGGTACACCGGCACCGCGTCGCGCAGCGCCTCGTCGCGAGCGGCTGCCAGGCCGATGCGGGCCTCGAGCACCTTGCGCGGCACCTTGCCGGCACGGAAGCCGGGCAGCGTGGCCTCACGACCGATCTTGCGGAACGCCTGGTCGATGTCGCGGTCGAAGTCGGCCTCGTCGACGACGACGGAGAGCTTCACGAGCTGACGAGGGGTACGGGCTTCACCGGCGGCGGCGTCGTCGGCCGGGTCGGCGGCGGTCTCGCGGGTGTCTTCGGCGGGTTCGATCGTGCTTTTCACAGAGCGACGACTCTACCGGGAGCGCTCGCGTTCGTGGCGACCGCCGGACGGCGCCACGGGCGTCGCCGTTCGCTGCCGTTCACCGTGATGAATGCGTGCACGCGGCGGGCGATCGGGCAGAATGTCGCCATGACGTTCTGGAAGCCGCACGCCCTCGCGAAGCCGCACGCCGACCAGCTCGACCTGCGCATCGGCGATCGGGTGCTCAGCACCATCGACCTGCACGGCGTGCCGTCGGGCACCGAGGGCAAGGTCATCCTCGCCAACGGATTCAACTGGCAGCGCTACCGCGTGCTGTTCACCAACGGCGTGGAGATGGGCGACCTCGATCAGCGCAACATCGAGCCCACGGGCCGTACCGCCAAGCGCCTGGAGAAGGCCGCGAAGCGAGCATGAGCTCGCTGCGTCACCGCTTCCCCGGCGCCCTCGACGGCTGGTCCCGCTTCGACGGGCCTGCCGGCACACAGGTGGTCGACAGCGCCATCACCGCGATGACCAACTGGTTGTCGGACGGATCGAACGGATGCGGTGGCGGCTACTTCGACGCCGCGCACCGAGCCGACGAGCTCGTCGAGCGCACCCGTGCCACCGTCGGCCGGCTGTTCAACGCCGACCCGACGGGCATTGCGTTCGGGCCGAACATGACCTCGCTCACGTTCGCGCTGTCGCGGGCCATCGGGCGCACCCTGCAACCCGGTGACCGCATCGTCGGCACTCGCCTCGACCACGACGCCAACGTCACCCCGTGGCGCCTCGCGGCCGACGGAGCCGGCGCCGAGCACGTGCTCGCCCCCTTCGACCCCGTCACCGGCACGCTCCCACCGGAGCACGTGATCGACCTCATCGACGAGCGCACGAAGTGGGTCACGCTGCCGGGCGCCAGCAACCTGCTCGGCACCGCCCCCGACCTGAAGCCCATCATCGATGCGGCCCACGCCGCGGGCGCGCGGGTGTTCATCGACGCAGTGGCGCTCGCACCGCACCACCCCATCGACATCACGGCGCTCGGCTGCGACGCGCTCGCCACCTCCCCGTACAAGTGGTATGCGCCGCACTCGGGCATGGTGTTCGTGCAACCCGACCTGCTCGAGCAGCTGCCGGTGTTCAAGGTGCGCCCGTCGCACGACCACGGTCCCTCACGGTTCGAGACCGGGATGCCCAACTTCGAGGGCCTCGCCGGCGTGGAAGCCGCGGCGCGGTTCCTGCTCGAGGAGGGCATGGCCAACATCCAGGCAGCCGAACAGGCGCTCTTCGAGCCGCTCCTACGCGGACTGCAAGGAATCCCCGGTGTCACGGTGTGGGGCGTGCAGGGCATGGAGGGGCGCACGCCGACTGCAGCCTTCACAGTGGCCGGCCACTCCCCCGCGGCCGTATCGCAGGCGCTGGCCGCCGAACGGGTGGCGGTGTGGGACGGCCACAACTATGCCGTCGAGGTGGTGGGTCAGCTCGGCCTCGCGGAGTCGGGCGGCGTGGTGCGCGCCGGCATCAGCAGGTACCTCGAGCTCGACGACGTGCACCGCCTCCTCGCCGTGGTCGAGCAGCTCGCCACCCGGTAGCAGGCACGCTCCACCGGGACTTTGGTCCCTACCCGGGTGTGCTTCATGCCCTACTGACCCCTGCACTCCACACGCACGATGGCGGGTATGCGGTACATGGTGACTGCACTGATCGTGACGAGGTGACGTGATGACTGACCGGCAGCCGCGTGTGTTGATCGGAGTCGACGGTTCCGAGGGGTCGATCGAGGCCCTGCGATGGGGGGCCCACGAGGCCGCTCGTCGCGAGTGGCCCGTCCACGTCATGACATGCGCGCAGCTGCCGGTCACCATCGAGGCGGGCATGGTGGGAGCCGGCGCGTTCGCCGGTTCCACCATGGACGTCATCGTCCACGACCAGGAACAGGTGAACCAGCGAGCGGTCGACCTGGCCCGCACGTTCGGGCTCGGCATCGAGGTGAGCGGAGAGACCGTGCTCGGCGCCCCCGGGTATGCCATCGTCAGCGCGTCGCACGACGACGACATCATCGTCGTCGGCGCCACCAGCCACCCCGGCCGCCTCTCCGACATGCTCGGCTCGGTCGCCACCGTCGTCGCACACCGAGCCAAGTGCCCCGTGGTGGTCGTGCACGGCACCGACCGACGCGACCAGGACCTCGGTCGCATCGTGGTCGGTGTCGACGGCTCGCCGAACAGCGACGCGGCGCTGGAGTGGGCGGTGGAGGAAGCGCTCACCAGTGGCGCCGAGCTCGTGCTCGTGCACGGCTGGGTGTACCCCTACGTCGCCGTCCGCACCGGACGCACCGAACCACGCGACGAGATGCGACTCGATGCCATGCGCACGCTCGAGACCAGCGCCCAACGCGTGCAGGAACTGGCTCCGGCCGTGCGGTGTCACTCGATCATCAGCGAAGAGGCACCGGCCAAGGCGCTCATCGACGCGGCCGCCGACGCCGACCTCATGGTGGTCGGCACCCGCGGCCACGGTGGCTTCGCCGCCCTGCTGCTCGGCTCCGTCAGCCGCACCGTGCTGCAACACTCACCACGCCCCGTCGTGGTCGTGCCCTTCGACGACTGAC
>CAZWCU010000143.1:5386-11124 GCA_964632715.1 uncultured Bifidobacterium sp.
GCGGTGGTGGGTAGCATCGTGCGACGCCGGGGAGTAGCGCAGTTGGTAGCGCACCTGCTTTGGGAGCAGGAGGTCGGGAGTTCGAGTCTCCTCTCCCCGACCACGCACGCCATCGCGCCCACGGGCGCGGATGTGCGACACCACTGTCAGGGTTCCCCGCCCGTGGGGGCCGAGGCGGACGGAACGGTCCGGGTTTCGCGCCCGACCCCATCGACGCGGGCGAGCCGGCGGGCTCAGCGGCGGGGGAAGGTGCCGGCGCCGGCGATGGCCGCGGTGAGCTCCTTGCCCAGCGCGGCGAGTGAGGTGATCTGCGCGTCGTCGAGCCTCGCGTACGGCGCGGCGGCGAGCTCGTCGGTCTGACGCTCCACTCGCTCACGGTGCTGCTGACCGGCGACGGTGAGGGCGCCGTCGGCATCGAGCCACGACCGCGACTCCAGTCGTTCCGCAGCGGCCGCCCACGCCTCGTCGCTCCAGCCACGGGTGGACTGCAGCACCGCTGCCGGCACCGCACCCGTACCGGCGTGCAGCACGAGCGCTTCGATGCCCGACACACCTTCGACGGTGAGCGCGGCGATGTGGCCGTCGCCGCGGTACTCGCGCAGCAGCGTGATGCCGAACCACAGCGCGAGGTGCGGCTCGGTGGGCCACTCCTGCGACAGGTGGCCGGCGAACAACGGACGACCCTCGGGTGTGCAGCCCTGCACGATCGACTGCAGCAGCACGGCAGCCTCCGCGACGTCGGGGGCGTTCAGCCGGGTGCCGAAGATGCGAGTGAGCGTGGCGTCGACGGCCTGCAGGCGTGCCTGCCACAGTGCCGCGGCGGTGGTGCGCTGCCACGCCTGGGGCACCACGGTGCGGATGCGCTCGGGTTCGAAGTTGTAGAACGTGGCGACCACCACCTCGGGCGTGACCTCGCCCATCGCCGCGGCGCGTGAGGCGAAGTAGCCCATCATGCCCGGGTCGAGTCCGAGCGCGGTGTAGTGCTGGTCCGCCTCGGGGGCGAAGTAGATGAGGCCGTGGTACGCCTCGAGGCGATGCCAGAGGTAGCGAGCAGTCGTTGCCATGTGAGAACCGATCAGTCGATGGGGCCGACGGCGTCGCGCACCATCGTGTGGAACACCGCGAGCGGATACTCCCACTTCGGGCTCAGCACGCCCGTGTCGTAGTTGCCGGCGTCGAGGTTGCGCTGCACGTGCTCGCACATCCGCGCGTCCTCGTCGGCGACCTCCTCGCTGAACTTGACGATGTCCTCGACGCCGAGCGCGTCGTCGGCGAAGAAGTACTCGAAGATCAGATCGCTGTGCGAAGGACCACGCGGCAGCCATCGCTCGACGGCGAATCCGCCGGGGAACAGATCGAACCCGAAGGTGGGCCAGAAGTAGCCGAACACGCCGAACGTGCTGCCGTCGCGCGGCGGCATCGAGTGGATGTTCCAGCGCGGATCGCCCTTGTAGGCCACCTTGTAGTTCGAGGCGTCGGCGTCGCGGCTCATGGCCGGGTGGGTGGTGGGCAGGTGGTAGCCCTCGAGGAAGTTGTCGCCGTACGTCTTCCAGTTGCACGCGATGTGGCGAACGCTCCTGCTGTGGTAGCGGAACGACTCGAAGTCGATGTGCGCCACCTCCGCGGGGAAGTCACCGAGCCACTCGTGCAAGGGCGCCACGGCGGGGTTGAGGCACACGAACACCATCCCGCGCCAGCTGCCCACCTGGACCGGGGTGAGGTCCATGTCGTCGGGAGCGGGCGCACCGAAGTCGCGGGCGCTGAGCAGCGCGCCGTCGGAGTTGAACGCCCACCCGTGGTACTTGCAGACGAGGTTCTTCGAACACCCCTCACCCTCGTAGACCAGCGGACCGGCTCGATGCGGGCACAGGTTGAAGAACGCACTGAGCGTGCCGTCGTCCTTGCGGCGCAGGAAGATCGGCCAACCGGCGATGTTCTCGGTGAGGTAGTCACCGGAGTTGCGCAGCTGGTGTTCGTACGCGACGTGCACCCAGCTGCTGCCGAAGATCGGCCAGCGTTCTCGCTGCCACACCTCGGGGTCGTGGTACCAGCTCGCCGGCAGCGTGACGCCCAGATCCGTGGTGGGCGTCGGGTTCATCAGTTCGTGGATCTCGGCGCGCGGGCCGACGGTGACCGAGTGCGACTCGACTCCGGTCATTGGGGAGGCGCGTCGCGCACGACGTCGAGCTGATTCAGCGCGATGAGGTCTCGCATCTGCTTCTGCATGCCGTCGGGTGAACCGTCGAGGAACAGGACGTTGCCGCGGCCGTTCTCGGCCATCTGGCGGATCGTCTCGGTCCACATCGAGAACAGGATGAGCGACGAGTCGACGCTGTTCGCGTCCATCTGTCGCGCCGCCTGCGTGAGACCGCGAGCCACCTCCTCGCGGAAGAGGGCAACACCCTGGCCCCGGAGCTGGGCGGCGGTGCGCTCTGCCTCGGCCTCGATGCGCACTGCGGTGCCGAGTGCCTCGGCCTCCTTGGTCTTGCGGATGAGCAACGCGTCGCCTTCGTTGGTGGCGGCGGCCTTCAGGTTGTTGCTGGCCACGACCTGCGCCATCGAGGTGGTGATGGCCTGGTCGAAGGTGATGTCGTTGAGCTGGAGGTCGATGAGGTGGAAGCCCCACGTCTCGATCACGTGGTCGAGGTTGTCCTTCACCTCGGCGACGATCTCGCCGCGCAGCGCGAGGATCTCGGCCTGCTTCTTGGTGGCGACGAACCCGCGGGTGCTGCCTTCCACGCTGCGCACGAGCGCGGTGAGGAAGTCCTTCTCGCTGACGAACTTGAAGGCGATGTTCTTGATGGTGTCCTCGGCCTCGCTGATGGCGCCGTAGACCATCATCGCGGTGAAGTACACGTTGGCCTGGTCGAAGGTGATCGCCTGGAACTGCAACTCGACGGCGCGGTTCTGCACGCTGATGCGGCGGAAGATCTTCTCGATGAACGGCACCACGACGTTGAGGCCAGGGCGCAGCGTGCGGCGGTACTTGCCGAAGATGGTGGTGACGGCCACGGTGCCCTGGTTCACCGTCCGCAGGCCGGTGAGAATGGTGAGCAGCACGATGACGCCGAGCACGATGCCCGCAATAGCTCCGGAACCCATAGGTGTGAACCTCCCGATCGGATCGGGGCGAGTCTACGCCGCCGGGCGATGGACGATCGTGTAGGCCGGGTCAACCGGTCTCGTCGAGCCCGAGGAACTCGATGATGTCGGGCCATGCGCTGCGGTCCTGCCACACGAACGCGTGGCCTCCCTGGTAGCTGCGCAGCACGCTGCCCCGGATGCGCGTTGCGATGGCCTCGCTGTTGGCCGGTGGCGCGAGCGCGTCGAACTCTCCGCACGCAATCAGCGTGGGGCAGGTGATGCGCTCGAGTCGGTCCCACACGTCGTGATGGCTGCGGGCCTGCAGTTGCATCGCCTCGCCGCGCAGCTGCTCGGCGGTCTTCGGCACGGCCCGCGCTGCGGTTGCGAAGTCGACGAGCCGTTGGTCGAAGGGATGGGCCGCCAGGAACTCGGCGGTGTAGCGACGGTCGGCGAGGTGCAGGCGCAGCGAGTCCTGCTCGGCCGCCGGCAGCGACGACACCGTGTGCAGCGGGTAGCTGCTGCCGCCGGCGCCACCCGGCGAGGTGCACAGCAGCGCCAGCCGTTCGATCCGCTCCGGCCACGTGACCGCCAGCTCCTGGGCCACCATGCCGCCAAAGCTGATGCCGAACACGCGAGCGGTCGGCCAACCCACGTGGTCGAGCAGCGCAGCCGCGTCGGTGGCGTAGTCGGCCATCGCCGGCTCGTCGTTCGGGATCGACGAGCGACCGAGGCAGCGTTGGTCGTGGATGAGCACTTCGAAGTGCTCGGCGAGCTTGGCGATCATCGGTCCCGCGCCGGCGATGGTGCCGCCGGAGCCGTTGCACACGAGCAGCCGCGGGCCGCTGCCGTGCACTTCGTAGTGGATGTCGACCTGAGGAAGTTGAGCGGTGGGCATGGGAGTCAGCCGAGCAGGAATCCGGCAGGGAACGGATCGCGTTCGTCGAGGAACTGTTGCGAGGTGCCCGTCAGCCACGCGCTGCCGGTGATGGTGGGCACCACCGCCGGCACACCGGCGACCTCGGTGACCTCGACCAGACGGCCGACGAAGTGCGTGCCGAGCAGCGACTCGTTGACGAAGTCGGTGTCCAATGGCAGCAGGCCTCGAGCATGGAGTTGCGCAACCCGCGCGCTCGTGCCGGTGCCGCAGGGTGAGCGGTCGAAGTAGCCAGGGGCGATGACCATCGCGTGCCGCGAGATGCGTGCATCGCTGCCCGGTGCGACCAGCTGCGCGTGATGGCAGCCGTGGATGCTCGGTTCGCCGGGGTGCACCGGCGGATCGGTGGCGTCGATGGCCTGCAGCACCGCCATGCCCGCGTCGAGCATCGAGCGCGAGTGGGCCTTGCCGAACGGAATGCCGAGGTCGGCCAGATCGACGATGGCGTAGAAGTTGCCGCCGAACGCCATGTCGTAGCGGACGGGGCCGATGCCGTCGACGGCGACCACGCGGTCGAGTGCCGTCACGAACGACGGGACGTTGCGGATGGTGACCGCGATCGCGCGACCGTCGTCGACCTGCACCTCGGCCACGACCAGACCGGCCGGCGTGTCGAGACGGATGGTCGTGATCGGCTCGGTCACTGGCACCATGCCCGTCTCGACCAGAACCGTCGCGACACCGATCGTGCCGTGGCCGCACATCGGCAGGCAGCCGGTGACCTCGATGTAGAGCACACCCCAGTCCGCATCCGGTCGGGTGGGCGGTTGCAGGATGGCCCCGCTCATCGCCGAGTGGCCGCGCGGTTCGTGCATCAGCAGCGTGCGCACGTCGTCGGAGTTGGCGATGAACCACTGGCGGCGCGCTTCCATCGTGTCGCCGGGAATCGGTGCGACGCCGCCGACCACGACCCGCGTGGGCATGCCCTCGGTGTGCGACTCCACGCAGTGGAACACTCGTCGCGCTCTCATCGTGCACTCCCCTTCCGCATCCGACCACTCCCGAACCTCGCCGGCGACAACGGCGCCACATCGATGCCGATCGGCACCCCGGCCAGCATCGCGGCCACCAGCTCGCCCGTGCCCGGACCGGTGCTGGATCCGAGCATGCCATGACCCGCCGCCACCAGCACCGCCGGGGCGCGAGGGAGGCGCCCGATCACCGGCAGCCCGTCGGGTGTTGCCGGCCGCAGCCCCGTCCAGCGTCGAGCCGGTTGCGCATCGGGCGGCACGTCGAGCACGACTGCCGCGCGCTGGACGAGTCGCCGCGACCGACGCCCGTGCACGGCACGATCCGCGGTGGTGGTGAGGCCGAAGCCGCCGGTGATGCGCAGACCGGCCGTCAGCGGGTTGATGGCCAGTCGCTGGTCGACCAACAGCATCGCTCGCGTCGGCATCGCGCCCACGCCCGGTGCGAGCGTCACGCTGTCGCCGCGGGCGGCAACGATCGGCAGGCGCACACCGAGCGGCGCAACCAGACTCGGCGTCCACGCGCCCGCGGCGACCACCACCTGGCCGGCGCGAACGGTGCCGGCACTGGTGTGCACGAGGGCGGCGCGATCGTCGGTGGGTTCGAGACGACGAACCTGCGCGTCGAGTGTTTGTACGCCCGAGCGAATGCCCTCGTCGGTCACCGCCGCCAGCAGCGCCGCCGGGTCGAACCGACCGTCGTCGGCGAGCACCACCGCGCCGGCGACGCCCGCGCGCAGCGACGGCTCCGC
>CAZWCU010000144.1:0-11105 GCA_964632715.1 uncultured Bifidobacterium sp.
TGCGGCGGCTTCCTGGCGTGGTGGCTCGGTGCCGGGCGCACTCGCCACGATCTCGCCGAGACCCAACTCGCCGTGCAGGCGACCATCGCCGCGCAGGAGGTGGCCGCGATCACCTGTCAGCGCAGCGGCGCCGACCCGCCGCACCTCGCCGATCTCTCCTAGCGATGGCAGCGCTCCACCCCCGCCTGAACGAGCGCGTCGACCGCATGCTCGCGGCCGGCGGTCGTGTGCTCGGGATCGCGGGCGCGCCCGGAGCCGGCAAGAGCACGCTCGCCGAGGCGATCCTCACGCACTACGGCACGAGCGCACAGCTGCTGCCGATGGACGGCTTCCACCTCGCCGACGAGGAGCTCGGGCGGCTCGGCCGCCGCGAGCGCAAAGGTGCACCCGACACGTTCGACGTGGACGGATACCTGTCCGCGCTGCGGCGAGTTCGCGAACGTGATCACGACGTGCTGGTGCCTCGCTTCGACCGGGATCTGGAGGAGTCGATCGCCGGGGCCATCCGCATCGCGGTCGACACCCAACTGGTGATCACCGAGGGCAACTACCTGTTGCTCGACGACGGCCGCTGGCGCGAGGTGGCCCCGCTGCTCGACCAGTCGTGGATGCTGCGGCCCGACGACGAGGATCGACGAGAGCGGCTGGTGGCTCGCCACGTGGCGCACGGTCGCCGCCCCGACGAGGCGGAGGCCTGGGTGCGCACCGTCGACGAGCCGAACGCCGACCTCATCGTGTCGCGGTCGCGAGCGGCCGAGTACGAGTTCGACCCCGACGACCCGGCGGTCAGACCAACTGACGCAAGCGGCTCTCGAGATCCTCGCGGTTGAGGTACCCGCCACACATCCGCCGCAGTCCCGTGTAGGCAGCGCGGCCGTGCAGCACCCGCCAGTTGTCGAACAGCATCGCCTCGCCCGGCTGCAGCACGTGACGCCACTGCATGGCCGGGTCATTGGCGAGCTCGTCGAACACGCGGATGGCGTCGTAGAACGCGATCATGTCGGCTTCCTCGAGCAGGAACGGGGCACGGTCGTAGTTGTTGAACGACACCTGCACCAGCCGGCCGGTGTGGTCGTGGCGGAACACCGGCCGCGCGGCCATCAGGTGCGCACCGTCGCCGATGTACTGGCCGGGCACCGCCACCGAGGAGAGCACCTCGAACAGCTCGGGGTGTTCGGCTTCCATCCGTCGAGCGATGGCGAACGCATCGACGATGGTGCTCTCGCCGCCGGAACCGACGAACTCGAGGCAGTGCAGTAACTGACTCCCGGGGGCGTCGTTGCTGTAGGTGCTGTCGGTGTGGCCGCGCAGTTCCAGCGTGGTGTACGCGGTGTCGGCCTTCGACATGTCGGCCTGGAACTCCCAGAAGCCACCGAAGATGGTCTCGCGGATGTAGGCGACTCGCCGCATCAGCGCCTCGGTCGCCTCGGCGGTGGCGGGGGTGCCGACGACCAAGCAGAAGCCGTACTGCAGCGTGTTGCTCAGCCACTGCGCGAGCCCGGCATCGGTGTGCATCACCAGGTCGTGGGCAACGGTGGGCGTGGTGAGGGAGCCCGCGTTCCACAGGGTGATGGGCACGTCGACGGCGGCGCGAGCGACCATTGGGTGGCGGTAGGTGCTCAGGAACGACACCGGCAGCGACGACGGCGGCTCGAGGATGTCCCAGGTGACGTGCAGCGAACCGTCGACGACCTCGGTGCTCAGGCCCTGCAGCGCCCGCGGCACGCGTGCGGTGAACAACTGCCGCTGCTGGGTGACGGGGTGCATCGTGTCGTCGTCGTGCGCGTGATCGCGCAACCACAGCCACGGGTAGCGAGTGACCACGCCGTCGGACCAGGTGACCTCGAGCGAGGCGTCGAGATGCGTGAGCGAAGCAACGTGTGCCATGAGCTGAATGGTAGTTCAGTCGACCGATTTCGCCGCGAGGAGGAACGTCAGCAGGCGACCCGCACCGTGCAGGTGGACGGCGATGCCGGGCGCACCGACGATCAGGTCGCCTGCGACCGCGGTGCGGCCGTCGGGCGCGACGACCTCGCCCTCGCGCACGTACACGAGCAGCGTGCCACCCGATGATGCGACGACCGACACGCCGTCGGTGGCGTCGAGATCGGTCACCGTCACGGCGACGGCATCGCGTCGCCAGATGAGGTTGAAGTCGGTGGTGGCGCCGTCGATCAGCGAGGCCGTGATCGGCACACCTCCGTCGAAGCGGACCAGCGGCGCCTCGGGCGTCACCTCCCACTGTTCCTCGTCACCGTGCAGGCGCATGCCGTCGCCGTCGAGCAGCACCAGGATGCGCTCGCAGCCGTCGAACCGCGAGAACGGCCCGGCGCTCTCGACCTCGGCCACCGAGACCCGCCACTCGAACGGCACGTCGGGATCGATCGGCTCGCGCAGCAGCTCGCGCGTCCAGCCGCCGTCGTTGTGCCAGCGAACCCGAGGCGCGTCAGCGCCGCGGACGACGCGCATCGGTCAGAACGTCACCTTCGCGATGCGGGTGCCACGCACCTGTCCACCCGCCCACGTGACGGCCGACGGATCGGCCAACTGGAACTCGGGGATCCGCTCGAGCCACACCTGCAGCGCGACGCGCAGCTCGAGCCGGGCAAGGTTGGAGCCGGCACAGCGGTGGATGCCGGCACCGAACGCCACGTGACGGTTGTGCTCGCGTTCGAAGTCGACCTCGTTGGGGTTCTCGAACTGCCGAGGGTCGCGGTTGGCGGCGGGGAACGACATCAGCACGCGGTCGCCGGCATGCATCGGGCAGCCCTGGAACTCGATGTCGCGGTCGACGATGCGAGCCATGGTGACGGGTGCGTACATGCGCAGCAGCTCCTCGATCGCGGCGGGCCACAGCTCGGGGTCGTCGCGCAGTTGCTGACGGTGCTCGGGGTGCTGTGCGAGGTGCCAGAGCGACGCACCGATCGACGACCACGTGGTGTCGACACCGGCCACGAGCATCAGGTTGCACACACCCATCACGTACTCGACCGGCACCTTCTGCCCGTCGATCTCGGAGTTGAGCAGCGTGGTGATGAGGTCGTCCTCGCGCGGGTTGGCGATGCGATCGGCCACCTGCGCGTGGAAGAACCCGAGGATGTTGCCGCGTGCCTCGAGCCGCACCTCCTGGTCCATGAGACCTGCTTCGAGCACGCCGCGGACCCAGCCGGTGAAGGTGTCGGACATGTCGGTGGGCACCCCGAGCATGGTGGCGATGACGCGCACGGGAATCTGCTGCGCGTAGTCGGCGGCGGAGTCGGCTTCGCCCTTGTCGATGAACTTGTCGATCAGCGAGTGGCATAGCTCGCGCGTGATCGGCTCGTACTTCGCCACCGCCTGCGGCGCGAAGAACGGCAGGATGAGCCGGCGGTGCCAGTGGTGCTCGGGCGGGTCGCTGCTGATGGGCGGCGCGGCCACGCCGGCGTATGCGCCTTCGGGCGCCTGGCCGTCGGGTGGACCAGTGACCAGGATCTGGCGCGACGTGAACACGTCGTGCTCCTGCGCGACCGCGACGATGTCGGCGTAGCGGGTGGGCATCCACGAGCCGCCCCATCGTTCGGTGTGCGCGACCGGGCACTCCGACTCGCGAATCTGGTCGATGGTGGGGAACGGGTTCAGCACGAACTCGGGGTCGAAGATGTCGTAGTCGGTGGTGGGGTCGATCGTGGTCATGGCGGCTGCTTCCTGCTCAGGAGTCGATGAGGGTGATGGCGCGCTCCGGGCAGTTGCCCTCGGCTCGGCGGGCTTTGGTCTCGAGCTCGACGGGCAGATCGCCCTCGATCAGCACGACGGCGTTGCCGTAGTCGTCGGCGCCGAACACCTCCGGCGCAGCGATGGCGCAGCTCTGGTGGCCGTGGCAGGCGTCGTAGTCGAGTTGGACTTTCACGGTGATGTCTCCTCGTGGTGGATGGTGGATCGGCGGGGGTCGGAGGTGGCGAGTCGCCCGAGGTTGGCGAGGGCGCGCAGTTGCGCGACCACGTCGTCGATCGGCGGGCGCGTGAAGTCGGGCGTGTCGATGTCGGTCCACCAGCGCAGCACTTCGATGATCTGACCGGCCATCGCTCTGACCGCGAGCTCGGCATCCACCGCGAGCGGCATCGCTCCGTTCGCTCGCGCGGCTTCGTCGATCTCGGCGATCACGTCGACCACGCGTTCCGTGAACAGTCGCAGCGCCACACCGTCGCCTTCGCCGCGCAGCACCACCCGGAGCCGGTCGGGGTGGCGCTCGGCATCCTCGAAGAGCACGTGCAGGCGGTCGACGGGCGCCGCGCCGTCCTGCTGCTCGAAGCGGTCGAGCACGTCGGCGACCACCTGCGCGGCGATGGCCGCGAGCAGGTGTTCCTTGTCGCGGAAGTGCGTGTAGAAGGTGGCGCGGGTCGTGCCCGCACGTTCCACCAGTTGATCGATGGTGATCGACCGGTAGCCGACTTCGAGGCAGAGCGCGACCATCGCGTCGTGGAGCGCTCGGTGCGTGCGCAGCACCCGCGGATCGGCGATGGTCCCCCCGGTCATCGTCGGTCACAGTACACACTTCTGGACATTCTGTCCAGAAGTTGTGCGGGGCGAGGTCACCCCATGACGGTGCCGGAGGTGATCGCCTTCTCGCGCCGACGGGAGAAGGCGCTGAGGTCGATGGCGCGCCCGGTGCGGGCACCGACGAACTGCACCGGGTCGACGTCGTGGTCGCGACCGGCGGCCTCGGCATCGATGATGGCCTTCATGAACTGACCCGCGAGCGGCGCGTTCTTGAACTGGTTGCCGCTGGTGCCGCAGGCCATGAAGAAGCCGGGCAGGTCGCTCTTGTCGTAGAAGGGCACCCAGTCGTCGGCGACGTCGTACAGCGCGGCCAGACCGACCGGCCGGTGCGGCACACCGAACTCGGGCACTCGACGGGCGACGCGCATCATCGTGATCTCGAACTGCTCGACCGTCGGGTACTCGTCGAAGTGGTCGGGGTCGTCGACCCAGTGCAGTTCGTCGCACTCGGGCTCGGTGCCACCCACCAGCCACGTGCCGCCGATCTGCGGGCGCAGGTACTGGCCGATGTCGAGATCGGCCGTGGCCGGCATGCCGTCCTCCAGTCGCAGGCCGACGGGCGCCTCGACGGTGAACACCTCTTGGCGCAGCGGTCGGTGACCGATGCGCATGCCCTCGGTGACGCCGGCCATGCGGTTGATCAACCCCGAGTGCGGCCCACCCACGTTGACGACGACCGGCGCCGTGATGGACGCGCCACTCGCCAGCGTGACGCCGGCGACGCGACCGTGCGCGCGGTCGATGCTGACCACTTCCTGGTGGAAGCGGAAGTCGGCACCGTGGAGCTTGGCCGCGTACGCCAGGTTGCGCGCGGCCAGCATCGGGTCGTCGATGAAGCCCGACTCGGGCTCGAAGATCGCCGTCAGCTCCGTGCTCGCCTCCTCCGCGAAGGCGGGGTCGTCGATGCGCTTCGGAGGGAAGTACGCGCCGAGGTCGACGCCCGGCAGCAGCGCCCGCAGGCGCTCGGTGTCGCACTGCTCGTAGTCAATGCCGACGTCGTCCCACAGCTGCTCCACGCGCTCGATGCCGTTGCCGGGGGTGTGGAAGATGCACATGCCGGTGCGCACGAAGCGCGCCATGCCGTCGGGATCGACGGTGCCGAGGTGCCCGGCCCAGTCGTGCCACATGGCCGCGGCTTCCCAGGCCGCGAGCACGGAGTCGATGGTGGAGTAGCTGAATCGAATGATCGACGCCGACGAACTGGTGGAGCCCGTCCCGGCCGCCGGGCCCTTGTCGACCACGATGACGGAGCGGCCGCCGCGTGCGAGCTCGAGCGCCACCGCCGATCCGATGACTCCGGCGCCGATGACGACGGCATCTGCACGATCACTCATGCGACAACGCTACTCCCGCGCCCGAATACCGGTACAAACGTACCGGTCACTGTGGCCGCGTTCGGGCCTCAGGTCTGGCTCCAGGCACCCTCGTGAAGAATCAGCCACACGCCGAGCGGTTCGACTCCGACCCCGGAGAGGCCGACCTTGATCAGATCAGCGCGACGTTGCGCGTCGTGGACCCGACCGTCGACTCGCTTCGTGCGCACCTCGACGACCATGCGTAGGTCGCCGACGTCGAACCGACTCCGAGGGCGAAAGCGGATCTCGATGTCGCCCGCTCGCGCTGGCCCGTCCCACGGTTCTTCAGGACAGTCCACCGCCTCCGCGACCAGGTCGGGAAGGAGCTCCGCGACCCGGCCCAGCGCGCAGTCCGACACATCTGCTGCATAGGCGACTTCGACGATCGGCACCCCGGGATTCTGTCACTGGCAGGTTGCCTTCTCTGTCACACCCTTTTGGGATGATGCGTACATGAGTTCGTTCGAGCTGCCGGATGCGGCGCAGGTGGCGGCGATGTCGCCGGCAGAGCGTGAGGCGTTCGCGCGGGTGCTGGATCGTGAGCGTCGCCGGGTCGAAGCGAAGGTCGCGATGTTCGTGCACACCGTCGCCCAGGTCGGTGGGCACCTCGACGACAAACATCGCACACCGAAGGCGTGGGGGCAGGCTGCGTGCAATTGGTCCGGTGCGGAAGCGGCCAGGTTCGTGAAGGCCGGCACCGCGCTGGCCACCTTCGATTCGGCTCGGGAGTTGGCCGAGGCGGGCGAGTTGGGTGTTGCCCAGTTGCATGCGTTGTCCTCGGTGGTGTCGAACCCGCGGGTGCAGGATCACCTGGCAGACGGCGAGGCGATGTTGGTCGGTGCTGCGGTGTCGTTGGACTACGCCGACTATCTGGTCGCACTGAACACCTGGGTGGCGGCCGCAGACCCAGACGGCGCGCATCAGTCCGCCGAGCGGGCGCATCGCAACCGCAGAGCGCGGGTGGGGGTGGTCGGCAACGAATGCTTCCTCGAGGCGGTTGGTGGTTCTACAGCGGGGGTGCAGCTGAAGGAGATCCTCGATGCGTTCGCGCACTCCGAGTGGTTGGCCGACTGGGACGAAGGCGTCCTGGTGCACGGCGACAGCATGTGCCCCGGCCTGATGTCGCGCACCGACGCGCAACGCCGCTTCGATGCGCTGTTGGCCATCTTCCACGCCGCCGCCGGCATGGCGACCGACGGCACCGGTACCGGCGTCACGATCAACCTGCTGGTCGGGCTCGACACGTTCGAGCACCACCTCGAGAAGTCACTCGGTGGGAACCCGAAGCCGTTGAACCCCAACGATCCGTTCACCCGTTGCGAAACCGATGGCGGGGTGGTCATCGACGCGCACGACATGCTCGCCGCCGCCGCGACGGGGTACGTGCGTCGGGTGGTACTCGACAGCGCGGGAGTGGTGGTCGACATGGGCCGCAAACAACGCCTGTTCACCGGCGCCTTGCGTGAGGCGGTGCTGCTGTCCAACAGACGATGCACGTGGTCCGCCTGCCAGGTCCCCGGTTCGGTGTGCCAGGCCGACCATGTGCTGCCCTGGTCCAACGCCGGGCCGACCAGCACCACCAATGGTGGGCCGATGTGCAGGCACCACAACCGGTGGAAATCCCGCGGCTATCGCACCGAGCGCGACGCACACGGCCACTGGCACCACTACCGCCCCGACGGCACCGAAATCGGCTGGCGAGCCGAAGCAGTAGCGATCGCCGGCAACTGACGAGCGAGCGTCACGCCCGTGCATGGGCGGGCTGCCCGCGCCGTGCACACGGCGCCTTGGCGGCGCACGGACCAGGTGATCTGTGCGCCGTCGCGTCTTGCGTCGGAGCGCCAGCGGGCATCAGGAGCGTTCGTCATATGCTCGGACGATGCGGCAGGAAGTGCACTCGGGAAGTCGTTGGAGGAAGCCAGTGCTGGTCGGTTCGCTGGTGACCTTGCGGCCGTTCGAGGACGGCGACAACGAACCGGCGTGGGAAATGATCAACGATCCGGAAGGGAACGACCTCACACAGTCGAGCGATGAATTCGACCGGGCTTCGACCGACGCGTGGTACGCCACACGAAATCAGCAGGATCTCCGGCTCGACCTTGCGATCGTCGAGAACATCACCGCTGACTTCGCCGGCGAGGCGGTGTTGAACGAGTACGACCCGACAGAAGAGTGTGCGAACTTCCGGATCTCGCTGCGGGGGCCAGCCTGGTATGGACGTGGGCTGGGCACCGAGGCGACGCAACTCATCGTCGATCACGGTATGGCGGTAATTGGTCTGCGCCGGATCAAACTCACCGTGCTTGCTCGGAACTCGCGGGCGAAAGCCGTGTATGAGCGAGTGGGGTTCGATCCGGCGCGAGAGTTCGATGAGGACGGTGAGCGGTGGATCGAGATGGTGATCGATCGTTCGTCGGCGATGCGGCGGGACCGCTCATAGCGGTGGTCGGCTGGCTGGATGACGACACCACTGAGTGACGCAGATGTCAGGCGATGGCGGCGCCGAAGGCCCAGCCGACGAGCATGGTGGCGGCCATGGCCAGGCAGCCACCGACGACCACCCGCGCGATGGACCGGCCCGGCGCCGCACCCCCGGCGCGAGCGCCGACGAAGCCGAGCACCACGAGCGCGAGTAACGACACCACGATGATGACCGCGATGCGCGACGACGAGGCCAGCGCAGCAGCTGCGAGCGGCATCGCCGCTCCGATGGAGAACGAGAGCGCGGAGCTCCATGCGGCTTGCATCGGTCGGGCGAGCTCGTCCTGCGAGATGCCCAGCTCGTCGCGCAGGTGCGTGGCGAGCGCGTCGTGCTCGGTGAGCTGCACGGCAACCTGCCGCGCCAGGTCTGCCTCCAGACCCTTGCTCTGGTAGATGGCCGTGAGCTCTTCCAGCTCGTGATCGGCCTGGTGCTCGAGCTCCCACGTCTCCTTGGCGATGTCGCTGCGCTCGGTGTCGCGCTGTGACGAGACCGACACGTACTCGCCCAACGCCATCGAGATGGCACCCGCGACGAGGCCGGCCATGCCGGCGGTGAGGATGGCCGAGCGTCCCGAGTCGGCCGCGGCCACGCCGAGGAGCAACGCGGCGGTGGAAATGATGCCGTCGTTGGCCCCGAGCACGCTCGCCCGCAACCAACCGATCCGGTGGCTGTAGTGCCCCTCACTGTGCCGCATGAGCTGGAGCCTACCGACGCGTGCTCGGGCGCCAGCTGTGCAGCACCTGGTAGTAGTTCGCCCGCTCGAACACCAGCGGGTCCGGCACGTTGCCGCGGCTGACGCTGCCCCGCAACTGGTTCACGCTGTCGTAGTCGCGTTCGGCCATCCAGTCGCGCATGAAGCGCTCCATCACCCGCAGGTGCTCCGGCCCGTGCTGCAGCAGCGCGCTCGTGCACATCACCACGTCGGCACCCGCGAGCAACAGCTTCAGCGCATCCGCGCCGTCGTGCACGCCCGAGCTGGCGGCCAGCGAGCAGCGGACGGTGCCGAACAGGTTCGCGATCCAGTGCAGCGGCAGCCGCACCTCGGCCGACGTGCTCAGCGACAGGCGGGGCACCACGTCGAGCGTGTCGAGGTCGATGTCGGGCTGGTACAGCCGGTTGAACAGCACCAGCCCGTCGGCGCCGGCAGTCTGCAGTCGCTCGGCGAAGTTGCCCAGCGCGGTGAACCACGGGCTCAACTTCACCGACAGCGGCACGCTGATCTCGGCCTTGACCTCCTCGACCAGTTCCGCGTAGCGACGCTCCACGTCGGCGGCGCTGGTGCTCGGGTCGACCACGCTCTCGTACAGGTTCAACTCGATCGCAGCGGCGCCCGCCTCGGCGAGGTGCTTCGCGTAACGCACCCACCCACCGGGAGTGGTGCCGTTGAGGCTGGCGATGACGGGGATCGACAGCTGCTCGCACGCCTGCTCGACGAGCGACAGGTGGCGGCTGGGGCCGACCTCGGGGAGGTCGAGCGCCGGGCGGAAGCTCAGTGCTTCACCGAACTGGTCGGCGGTGTCGTCGTACACGGTGGCCAAGGTGAACGCCTCGTGCTCGATCTCCTCCTCCCACAGCGACGGCAGCACGATGGCGCCGGCGCCGGAGTCCTGCAACCGCTGCCACATCGCCGGGTTGCCCGTGTGTGGGCCGGCCGACGCGACGAGCGGGCTGCGCAGCGTCAGGCCGAGGTAGTTGGTCGTCAGGTCCATCACTGGCCCTCCTCGTCGTCGAGCGTTGCCGACGGATCCAGTTCGGCCGCGTGGCCCGGAGCCGCTCGATGCAGCTCGGTGAGCTGTCGGTAGTAGCTCCATCGGTTGTCGACGTCCTGTTGCGCCAGCGCGACCAGTTCGCGAGATCGGTCGGGGTTGGCCCGAGCGAGCATCGAGAAGCGCGCTTCGCTGCGGGCGAAGTCGGCGTACGGCACCGACGGATCGGCGCTGTCGAGCTGGAACGGCTGTGCGTCGCCGTCGGTGCCCGGACGGAAGCGGTACAGCGGCCAGTGACCGCTCTGCACCGCCAGCTTCTGCTGGGTCATCGACTGACTCATGTCGAAGCCGTGTGCGATGCAGGTGCTGTACGCGATGATCAGCGAGACGCCGGGCCAGGCGTCGGCTTCGAGCAACGCCTTGACGGTCTGCACGTCGCTCGACCCGAGCGCGATGCGGGCCACTTACACGTCGCCGTAGCTCATCGCTTCGAGACCGAGGTCCTTCTTCATGCCGCCCTTGCCACCCGAGGCGAACTTCGCCACCGCACCGCGCGGCGTCGCCTTCGACGCCTGCCCACCGGTGTTCGAGTACACCTCGGTGTCGAGCACCAGGATGTTGACGTTGCGGCCGCTGCCGAGCACGTGATCGAGGCCACCGGCGCCGATGTCGTACGCCCATCCGTCGCCGCCGACGATCCACATGCTCTTGCGCACGAGGGTGTCGGCGAGCTCGTTCAACGCGACAGCGTCAGCGTCGGTGCGACCGGCCAGTGCGGCGCGCAGTTGCACGACGCGTTCTCGCTGGGTGCGGATGCCGAGCTCCCCCGCGTCATCGATGCCTGCGATCGTCGCGGCCAGCAGCTCCTCCCCCATCGCGGCTGCGAGCTGCGCCCGCATCCGCGCGACAAGGACGAGCGCGGTGCGTCGCTGCGCTTCGAAGCCGAGGCGGGTGCCGAGACCGAACACGGGGTTGGCCCGGAACAGGCACGTGGCCCAGGCTGGGACGCCGCCGGGGCTGTTGGCG
>CAZWCU010000145.1:0-11067 GCA_964632715.1 uncultured Bifidobacterium sp.
TGCAGGAGATCCTGCAGCGCTACAAGGAGCTGCAGGACATCATCGCCATCCTCGGTCTCGACGAGCTGTCAGAAGAAGACCGCCTCACCGTGTCGCGTGCCCGCAAGGTGCAGCGCTTCCTCAGCCAGCCGTTCTACGTGGCCGAGGTGTTCACCGGTGTCAGCGGCGAGACCGTGCCGGTCGCCGAGACCGTGGAGAGCTTCGAAGCCATCGTCAACGGCGAGCTCGACGACGTGCCCGAGCAGGCGTTCCTCAACGTCGGTGGTGTCGAGCAGGTGCTCGCCAAGGCGAAGTCGCTGCAGGAAGGCGCAGCCTGACCATGAGCATGAAGGTCGAAGTGGTGTCGCCGGAGCGCGTGTTGTTCTCCGGTGAGGCCACGCAGGTGATCACCCGCACCCTCGGTGGTGGCGAGATCGCGTTCCTGCCCGGCCACGCTCCGTTCCTGGGCGCGCTCACCGAGAGCCACACTCGCATCACGCTCGTCGACGGCACCGTCATGGACGTCGCCGTGCACGGCGGGTTCGTCGACGTCAGCGGCACGCGGGTGAGCATCCTCAGCGACGTGGCCGAGATCGGCGACGAGATCGACCGCGCGCGTGCGCTGCGGGCGAAGGAGTCCGCCGAGGAAGCGCTCGCACGCGAGCACGACGCCGAGGCCATCTCGGCACTCAGCCGTGCACATGCTCGCCTGTCGGCCTCCGGCGGTCTCGCCGGTACGCCGCAGGGCGCTCACTGACGTCGCGGTTCAACCGGTGGACGCTCGTGCCACCTGGAGCAGGTCGGTGTCGGGCCCGTGCCCGAACAGCAGCATCTCGTCGCCATCGGTGACGATCTCGTTGACCTGATCGATCCACGCCGGCAGCCGCTGCGAGCGCACCTCCGCGGACACCGGGTCGAACACGTAGAGGCGGTCGACCGTCGCGAAGGGCTCCTCGTCGATGCCGGTGACGGCCGCGTAGACGAGGCCATCGGCGACTGCGATCGTGGAGACGACGATGTCGTACCCGCGATCGCGGAGATCGACGGCGGCGCAGCTCTGCAGGACGAAGTCGCACGTCCACAGTCGTGCTTCGGCGAGCGGTGAGTCGAAGTCGAACTCGGGGTCGAACTCGAGATCGTCGACGTCGATCACTTCGTCGGGGCCGAACACCAGACCCTGCTGCGCCGACATGCCGCTGAGGACGAGATGGTCGCCGACCACGGCGGCGGAGTACGCGATCTGGGCGTTGGCGACTCCGCTCAGGCCGGCGGGTGTGGTGGTGCGCCAGGACGCGCCCTGATCGTCGGAGTAGGACAGGGTGATGTCGAGTGGTTCCCAGGTCTCGGTGGCCGAGCCGAGGGCGATCTCGTCGAGCGGGTAGTCGGCGCCGTCGGGGTCGCCGAGGCTGGAGAACCCGACGGCCACCAGTGTGTCGTCCCACTGCACGACCTGCTGGATCGGGCCGAGGGGCGTGACGGCGGCGCCGGGTTGCGGGCTGGCGGCGGGCGAGAGGCGCTGCCAGCTGTCGCCGCGGTCGTCGCTGCGCCAGATCTGGCCGCGACCGATGCCGTCGTCGTCGAACACGTAGCCCCAGGCGTAGACGGCGCCGAGCAGCGACGCCGCACCGTTCACGGCTGCGTCGTCGGCGAGATGCACCTTGCGGAACGAGTCGGCGCCGTCGTCGCTCACCCAGACGTCGGCATCGTAGGTGGGAAGGTCGGCCTCCAGGTCGTCGCGCACGAAGTTGGTGCCGGCCGCGATGATGCGATCATCGACGGCGACGAGTGAGGCGATGACCTGCTGGCCCGATTCGTCGCTGATGCCGTCGCCCACCCGCTGCCAGTTGCGGAGATCGGCGCTGCGCCACACGGCTCCCGGTTCCGGCTGCCCGCGAGTGGAGTGGTTGTCGTACCCCGCGGCCAACCACGAGCCGTCGGCGAGGTGCAGTGCGGTGCGGGCGCCGCTGTACTGGGCGCTCGTGTCGGTGAGGTCGAGGTCGAGCTCGGCGAACTCGAGTGTGGGCAGCGTCCGAGTGGCCGGCTCCGTGGTGGTGGGCGCGGCGACCGGCCGATCGGTGGTCCGGCCGCCGACGCCTTCGTCGATGCCGTCGCCGCAGGATCCGAGCACCAGCGAGGAGCCGACGACTGCGAGCGTGGCGAGACGGGATCGAACGGTGGAGGCTCGGCTCTGGCTGGTGGTCCGCACCCGGACATCGTACGACGCAGCGCGGCCTAGCCTTGCCTGCATGAGTGCCTCCTTCCCGTTCACCTCTGCCTTGGTCACCGGCGCGTCCAGTGGCATCGGCGAGTCCATGGCCGAACTGCTGGGCGAGGCCGACATCCCCACGGTCGTCGTGGCCCGCCGCCGCGATCGGCTGCAGGAGCTGGCCGACCGGTTCGCGTCGGTGGAAGTGCTGGTCGCCGACCTGGGCACCGCCGATGGCCTCGCCGCCGTCGCGGCGCGTGTGGCCGACAGCGCCAATCCGATCGACCTGCTGGTGAACAACGCCGGCTTCGGCACGTCCGGCTCGTTCCACGAGCTCGACGCGGATCGGCTCGACGCCGAGATCCAGCTCAACATCGCGGCGCTCACCCGCCTCAGCCGAGCCGCGATGGGTGTGATGATCCCCCGTGGTCGCGGATTCCTGCTCAACGTCAGCAGCGTCGCCAGCTTCCAGCCCGCTCCGAAGCTGGCGGTCTACGCGGCCACCAAGGCGTACGTCACCAACCTCACGGAGAGCCTGCACGAGGAAGCTCGCGGCACCGGCGTGCACGTCACCGCACTGTGCCCCGGCCTCACGCGCACCGAGTTCCAGAGCGTCAGCAGCACCGAGTCGTACGCGACGCAGTACCCCACGTTCGTGTGGTTGGAAGCGCACGAGGTGGCGCTCGCCGGCCTGAACGACGTGGCCAAGGGGAAGGCGCTGTCGGTGCCGGGTGTGCTCTACAAGGGCATGGTCACCGCGTCTGGTCTTACGCCGCGCGGCCTCGCTCGTCGGCTGAGCAGCCTGGTGCAGCGCGACTGAGCGCGGCGCTCAGTACTCGACAGCGGCGAACGAGGCGAGCTTGTCGATGCGGTGATGCGCGTCGATCATGCGCACGGTGCCGCTGCGTGAGCGCATCACCAGGCTCTGCGTGCGCGCTCCGCCGTGCTCGTAGCGGACGCCACGGAGCAGCTCGCCGTCGGTGATGCCGGTGGCGGCGAAGAAGCAGTTGTCGCCCTGCACCAGTTCGTCGGTGGTGAGCACGCGAGAGAGGTCGTACCCCTCGGCGATGGCCTGGTCTCGTTCGGCGTCGTCGCGCGGCGCGAGCAGGCCCTGGATCTCGCCGCCCATTCCCTTCAGCGCCGCCGCGGCGATGACGCCCTCCGGCGTGCCGCCGATGCCGATCAGCACGTCGACGCCGGCCTCGGGCCAGCCGGTGGCGATGGCGCCGAAGATGTCGCCGTCGCCGATCAGCTTCACTCGGGCGCCCGTGCTGCGAACTTCGGCGATGAGATTGGCATGGCGGGGCCGGTCGAGAATGACGACGGTGAGGTCGCGCACCGATTCGCCCTTCGCCTTCGCGATCCAGCGCAGGTTCTGCGTGGGGGTAGCGGTGATGTCGATGGATCCCGCTGCTTCCGGGCCGACGGCGATCTTGTGCATGTAGACGCAGGGACCGGGGTTGAACATGGTGCCGCGTTCGCCGACGGCGATGACGGCGATGGCGTTGGCGCGGCCGTACGCGGTGAGGGTGGTGCCGTCGATGGGGTCGACGGCGACATCGGTCAGCGGGCTGGTGCCGTCGCCCACGCGCTCGCCGTTGTAGAGCATCGGTGCTTCGTCCTTCTCGCCTTCACCGATGACGACGATGCCGTCCATCGGCACGGTGGACAGCACGGTGCGCATCGCGTCGACGGCTGCGGCGTCGGCGGCGTTCTTGTCGCCGCGACCCACCCATCGGGAGGCCGCGAGTGCTGCCGACTCGGTGACTCGCACCAGTTCGAGGGCGAGGTTACGGTCGGGCTTCTGCGAGTTGGCGATCATCGGCACCCACCGTAGTGCGCGAATCGGCCGGGGGCCTCAGCGCCGACGCTCGTGAGCGTCGGCGCATGAGGGCCGGAGTGGTCGTCCGCGATCGCGAGGGCGCCGGAGGCGTTCCTGGTGATCGTGTACGAGGTGTTGCATCAGGGAGTAAGGGAGGTTGTTCACGGGAGTGTCCTGTTCATGAGGGGGGAGTACGTGGCGCGACAGTGCGTCAGGTCACGGTGCGCAGCGAGCGGAGTGCCGGCTGCGTGCTCGGGCGTCCGTCGAGTGACGACGCTCGCGAGATGGTGAGGTGCCGACCGGTCAGACGGTGGCGAGGCGTGCGCTGCCGATGGGGCTCGCGCTCTTGGTGCCGATGATGTGTTGCTGCAACATGAGGGTGCCTCCTTTCGTGGCTGGCGTGACGACGGCCAGCAGTGTGCCCGACGACCGAGTGCCCAGTCCACTGATTAAACGAACGATATGTATCGTGGCCCGAATGGCACCGATCTCGGCCGAGCAGTGCATCGGTGGACGCGACCTCACCGAACCCCGACTGAGCGCCGACGGGTCGCTGTTGGTGCATGCGGTTGCACACGACGGTGCGGCGTGGTTGGTGATGCACCACCTCGACGGCGGCCACCAGCAGGTGCTCGCGAACGCGCCCGGTCTGCGTGCCGGTCGCGGCATGGGTGGTGGCGCGTGGTGCTTCACGGCGGCCGGCGATGCGGTGGTCTACGTGGGTGTCGACGGCAACCTCTGGCTGCAGTCGCTCACCGGTGCTCCGCCACGGGTGCTCACCGATCACGGGCCCGATCGCAGTGCCACCGGCCCATCCGCGGCGCCCGATGGTTCATCGGTCGTGTACGTGCTCGACCTCGCCGAGGTGCACTGCGTGCGCATCGCCGATCTGTCCACCACCCGGCTCGACGACGGCAGTGCCGACTTCTGCATGGACCCGTTCGTGGAGGCCGACTCGCGCCGCGTGCGGTGGCACGCGTGGGACGTTCCCGACATGCCGTGGGATCGCAGTCGCGTGCAGCGCATCGACGAGCTCGGCAGGGTGAGCGTCGTCCTCGACGGCGGCGGCGCCGTCCAGCAGCCGCGCGTGACGCCCGACGGCACGCCCATCTCGGTGCGCGACGACAGCGGTTGGCTCAACGTGCACCTGGGAGATCGGGCGGTGGTCGCCGAACAGTTCGAGCATGCGGGCCCCAGCTGGGGGCCCGGTCAGCGCTCCTACGCATGGTCGCCCGACGGCCGCTCTCTCGCGTACACCCGCAACGAGTCCGGCTTCGGCCGGCTGTGCGTCGCCGACCTTGCCAGTGGCGCCACGCGTGAGGTGGCGCGCGGCGTGCACGGTCAGCTGTCGTGGCAGGGCAGTCGCATCGCAGCGCTGCGCACCGGCGCGCGCACGCCGACGCAGGTGGTGGTGTACGACACCGACACCTGGGAACGTTCGGTGGTGGCGGTGGGACCCGCCGCAGGCTTCGACCGCGACGCGCTCACCGAGCCGGAGCTGGTGGAGGTCGCCGCGATCGACGGGGTCGTGCACGCTCGCCTCTATCGCGCTGCCGGCTCCGACGGCCGGCTCATCGTCTGGCTGCACGGCGGCCCCACCGATCAGTGGCAGGTCACGTTCATGCCTCGCTTCGCCTACTGGCTGTCGCGTGGGTGGAGCATCCTCGTGCCGGATCATCGCGGCTCCACGGGGCACGGGCGCGCGTACCAGCAAGCGCTGCGCGAGCGCTGGGGCGAGCTCGACGTGTCCGACACGCTGGCCGTCGTCCGCGACGCGCACGATGCCGGCTGGGCGCTTCCGTCGCACACGGTCGTGATGGGTAGCTCCGCGGGGGGTTTCACCGCGCTCGGTGCCGTGGCGGCCGATCCCGATGCGTTCGCAGCCGCGGTGGTGCTCTACCCGGTGACCGACCTCGCCGACCTCGCCGAGCGCAGCCATCGCTTCGAACGCCACTACACCGTCAGCCTGGTCGGCCCGCTGCCCGACGCGCTGCCGCGCTACCGGGAACGATCGCCCATCCTGCACACCGGCCGCCTCACGCGCACGCCACTGCTGGTGCTGCACGGCGACGGCGATGCCGTGGTGCCGGTGCAGCAGAGCCGTGTGTTCGCGCAACGGGTGGCCACTTCCGGCGGGCAGGTCGAGCTGCACGTGTACGAGGGCGAGGGCCACGGCTTCCGCCAGGCAGTGAACCAACTCGACGAGTATCGCCGGGTCGAGGGCTTCCTGGCTCGCTGTGTGCCGGTAGCGTCTCGGTCGTGAGCGACGAGTGGAATCCCAACGATCCTGACGCAACTCGGGTGCTGTACGACCTGAGCATGTGGTCGTTCGACCAGCAGGCCGAGCTGGCCGCCGAGCTGGCCGACGACGACATCCCGCACACGTGGGACGGCGCCGAGCTGGTGGTGCCCGAGTCGCACGAGGCGGTGGCCGACGCCACCATCACGCGTGTGGAAGAGCGCCTGGGCATCGTCTACTCCGCCGACGCCGAAGCGCCGCACGACAACCCGGCAGCGCAACCGATCGACATCGCCGAGGGCGTCGCCACCACCGAGTACGACCTGGCCGAGTGGCCGGAAGGCGACCGACAGTCCATCACGCGGGCGCTCACCCGCCAGGAGATCCCGTACCGGTGGGAGGACGACCTGCTGCTGGTGCCCACCGATCACGAACCCGTGGTCGAGTCGCTGATGGATCTCATCGAGTCCGGCGAGTTCGCCGCCCATCCCGACGATCTCGGCGACGGCGACGACGACGCGGAGCGGCTGCCGTTCGAGACGCTCACCACCTTCTTCCTCGCCGGCGAACGGCTGCAGCGCAACGCGCTCGATGCCGACGGGCTCGAGCAGCTGCTCGCCGCGGTCGCGGTGGCAGAGCCCGATGCACCGCCGTACGGGGTCGACCTGCGGTTGTGGAAGCGCACGTGCGAGCTGGCCGACGAGCTGGCCGGTGCGCTGGTCGACGACGACGAGCCCGACCACGATGCGGCCATGACCATCGCCGCCGACCTGCACGACCTCCTGCGTCCCTTCATCTGAGTGGCCGTGCTGCTGGCGGAGCTGCAGATCTGGCACACACGCCCGGTCACACCCACGCGCCGCGTCGCGCTCGGTCACCTGGTGCTGCCCACTGATCCTGCTCCAGGTCTGGGTGGGGTGCTGCTGGCGGCGGTGGTGGCTGCGTACCTGCCCGACGTCGACGACGAGCTGCACCCCGATCTCGGCCGGCTGATCGATCAGGTCGCGCGAGGCGATCGCGTCACGCAACCGCGGCTGCAACACCGGTACCAGGTCGACCGTCACGGTCTGGCCGCCAGCGTGCATCAGCTCAACGGCGACGCCGACCACGTCGAGTTCGATCTGCACTCGATGGGGCGCCCGCTGTCGCAGGTGCTCGGCGCGGTCTACGCGCTCGAGCGGATGAGCTTCGAGTCGCGGCGCAGCGTTGCGCCGGTGCTGCACCGCGCGATGCGCTGGCGGGGGCCGATCGGCCCGTCGTTCGTCGCCGACATCACCGGTGTCAGCCGCAACGATCTGGTCGGTGTCACCGATCCGCGGGTGTGGGCGCTCACGCTGCTCGGCTTCCCGGTCGATGCCGGCACGGTCAGCAAGAAGGACGTGATGAAGCACTTCCGCAGCCGGTTGCGCGACGCGCATCCCGATCACGGCGGCGACGACGACACTGCGGGCGACACCATCGAACGACTCGGCGAAGCACGACGGATCCTGCTCGGGCAATGAACAGCCTGCTGCTCTTCCCCGGTGCCGGTTCGTCCAGCACGCATGCCAGCCTCGTCGCCATCGAGGCCGCCATCGCGCCGGCGCCGTGCGTGCGCGCCGACTTCCCGTACCGACTCGCCGGTCGCCGCGCGCCCGACCGGCCACCAGTGCTGCTGCAGACCGTGCGCGAACACGCCGCGCCGATGCTGGCCGCGCTCACGCCGCCCGACGGGCTCGTGCTCGGCGGGCGCTCGATGGGTGGTCGCATCTGCTCGATGGTGGTCGGCGACGAGACCGACCCGCTGCCGGCCAAGGGCCTGGTGCTCATCTGCTACCCGCTCCACCCGCCCGGCAAGCCCGACCGGCTGCGCGTCGAGCACTTCCCGCGGCTCAGCGTGCCGTGCCTGTTCATCTCCGGCACCCGCGACACGTTCGGTACTCCCGACGAGCTGCAGCAGTGGACCGCCACCATCCCGGGCCCCGTCACCCACGAGTGGCTGGACGGCAAGGGCCACGACCTGAAGGGCTGCGACCAGCGCATCGCGACGCTGGTGGCCGCCTGGATGTCGGCGCTCTGAGATCGATTCAGCGAACGTGAGAGCGTGTGCCGAGTGCAGCCACACATGTGGAGGACTCTGGTCACGTTCTGTCTCGCACATGGAGACGAAACGTGACCAAAGTTCGGCAGGGACGAGTGCGCACCGACGGTCTGGGCGCGGTCGTGCGGCCTGGATGTCAGCGCTCTGAGATCGCCGGGTCGCCGGGGTTGAGGGCCTCCAGCTCCAGGTGGGCGGTCTCCGGATACCAGCGGTAGGCGACGAACGCGGCGGTGAGCTGACCCAGTGCCATGCACGCCATCAGGCTGCCGTAGCTGTAGCCCTGGTCGCGCAGCGAACCCACCAGCAGGATGCCGACGCTGCCGCTGAGCAGGGCCGTCGCGGTGACGAGACCGTTCGCCATCCCTCGGTTGCCGGTGGGGAACATCTCCGCCCGATACACCGCGAAGGCGGGGTAGGCCATGGCGGCCATGAACCCACCGGCGAGCGACACGGCCCACATCGAAGGACCCGACACGAAGAACGCGGTGGTGATGCAGATGGTGGAGATGGGGGAGCAGATGGCGATGAGCCGGCGCCGGCCGACCACGTCGGCGAGCTTGCCGCCGACCACCAGGCCGAGCGACGCCGGTGTGCCGGTGGCGAGCGTGAACAGCGCGATGCCGCCGCCGCTGTAGCCGCGCACCTTGTCGAGGTAGTTGTTTTGGAAGTAGGAGGCCGGCGCCACGAACATGTTCGCCGCCAGCGCCACCGATGCGATGAGTGCGAGTCGCCGACGGTTGATCGGCACACCGATGCGGTGGATGGTCTCGAAGCGGCGGGTTTCGAGGAGGTGCCGGCTGAGGCTGACGGCGACGGGAAGCCAGACGAGCGAGAGCAGGTAGACCAACCGCCACCCTTCCGGTCCGAGGTCGGTGAGGCGGAGGGCCGCGACCGCGACGCCGGCACCGAGACCGGCGGCCATCGCCAGGACGCTGACCGCGTAGGCGCGGCTGTTGCGCGGCATCTCCTCGGCCGCAGCGACCGCGGCGAGCAGCGCGAGTGCGATGCCGAGCGGACGGCCGATGGTCTGCGTCGCGACCAGCAGCGGAAAGCTGGTGGCCGCGGCGCCGAGTGCACAGACGAGCGGGGTCAGCCACGCCAGCAGCACGATGATGCGCCGTCGACCGACTCGATCCGCCAGCAGCGCGAACGGCAACGAGATGACGACACCGAGGCGGACGATGGCGCCCGCGTGCCCGAGGCCGCGCTCGGAGATGTCGAAGCTGTCGGCGACGAAGGTGGACGTCTGGGTGAACAGCGTGTTGGCGAACGTGGCCGACATGCCGGCAGCCGCCAGCAGCGCGAGCGATTGCGCCTGGCGTTCGGTGAGCCGGTCGGGCGGCGACCACCACGGACTGGAGGCGCCCTCGGGTCGACGACTGCGCAGCGACCGTCGCAGGGCGCCGGCGAACAGCCAGCCGAACCACGGGATGCTCAGTCGGTAGGTGGTCGTTTCCGTGACCGAGCCGTCGTCGCTCGCCGCGACCTCGCGGCGGTAGCTGCGGAACGGGCCGACCGCCTGGCTGAACGAGCCGTCGGCCTCTGCCTGCTCATCGACCACGTCGGAGCGTGGGGTCGTTGCGATCTCGGCTCCCGGAGACCCTGCCGGCCACACCGTGGTGATGGTGGAGAGTCGTTTCGGCACCGCACGGAGGCTACCCGGCGGGCCGTCGGCGGGACCGCGCAGCGGCTGGAACCGGGCATACTTGACGACCTCATGAACGACGAGCGAATTCTCATCCGCCGCGCCGGCCCGCTCCGTGGTGAAGTGGTCATTCCCGGCGCGAAGAACTCGGTGCTCAAGCTGATGGCTGCCACCCTGCTCGCCGACGGAACCTCCACGCTCACCAACGTGCCCGACATCGTCGACGTCGGCATCATGGGCGATCTGCTCGCCGCCATCGGCGTGCGCAGCGAGCGCGTCGGCCCCGACACCGTGCGCATGGTCAACACCGGCGACATTTCACCGGTGGCTCCCTACGAACTGGTCGAGCGCATCCGCGCCAGCATCAACGTGCTCGGTCCGCTGCTCGGTCGCTTCGGGCGAGTGTCGCTGTCGCTGCCCGGCGGCGACGACTTCGGCAGTCGCCCCATCGACATGCACCTCAAGGGGTTGGAGGCGATGGGGGCCACGTTCGAGCTGCGTCACGGCGTGGTCGAGGCCCGCGCCGAGCGACTGCACGGGGCCGACATCACGCTCGACTTCCCCAGCGTCGGCGCCACCGAGAACATCCTCACCGCGGCGGTGCACGCGAAGGGCACCACGGTGATCGACAACGCGGCTCGCGAACCCGAGATCGCCGACCTGTGCAACTTCCTGGTGGCCATGGGTGCGCACATCGGTGGCATCGGTTCGTCGACGTTGGTCATCGAAGGCGTCGAGCCCGGCCAGCTGCACGCCGCCGATCATCAGGTGGTGCCCGACCGCATCCAGGCGGCCACCTATCTGGCCGCGGTGGCGGTGAGCGGTGGCGAGGTGGTGCTGCGCGGTGCACGCGCCGACCACATGGAGATGCTGCTGCGCCGTTTCCGCGACATGGGTCTCAGCATCACCACCATCGGCGGTGCGCTCGACGGCAGCGACGCGGGCGGCGGGCTGGCGGTGTGGGCGGAGGGTCGCCTGCGCAGCATCGACGTGGCCACGCTGCCGTACCCGGGCATCGCCACCGACTACAAGCCGCCCATCGTCACGATGCCCGGCGTCGCCGACGGCGTGGGCATCGTCCCCGGAAACCCCCACC
>CAZWCU010000146.1:0-10944 GCA_964632715.1 uncultured Bifidobacterium sp.
AGCGGAAGCTCACCGATGTGCCCGCCGGGAACACGGGAACGCCGTCGCCCGCGTCGGGCGCGCCGTCGTCGAAGGAACCGTTTCGCGGGTCGAGCGGAGCCACTGCGGGGTCGTAGTCGGGCGTGGTGCCGGCCTGGGTGTTGAACCACGTGGAGCCGTCGCCGCTGACGGTCTTGCGCAGATGCACGTCTGCCGTGCGCAGCGCGTCAACCACTGCCGTCTCCGACACGACTCCCAGTTGCGACCACGCGACCGGTGCGCTCAGCGATCCGTCGCTGGTGGCCACCATTCGCTCGCGATACCCGAGCGTGTGCCCGGCCTGCCCCAGCGTCACCGTCCACTGGGCGAGTCCGGTGGTGGTGCCGTTCGTGACTCCTGACGTGACCACGTCGACCAGCGGTGCGCCGCTGCCCGTCGGGTCGAGCGTGAGATCGAACAGCTGCAGCTGCACCGACGCGGTCACACCTGCGTCGAGGCCCGTGATGGTCACCGCGTCGGTGATGATCGAGCCGACGACCGTCACCTGCTGGCTGATCTGCGTCGTCACCGTCGCGCCCGATTGGCCGACGAGTGGCGCCGACGTGGTGCGGATGTCTCCCGCGAACCAGGTGATGTTGTCCTGCGAGGCGATGCCGTCGCTGAAGTTGCGGATGGCGCCGGGAGCTTCCTCGGTGAAGAACGTCACGCCCGCGCTCAGCGCCGCCGGCGAGACGGCGAAGGTCGCCACTCCCGATGCGTCGGTCACACCGGCACCCACCCGAGTCGTCGAGTGGTCGAGCGAGGGGAAGCCGGCCAGCGTCGCGTTGATGAACGCCTGCGAGGTCGCAGCACCGGTGAAGGCAACTCCCGCCGTGGTCGACGGCCATACCGGCTGGTCGGCGACGGGCTGCCCGTCCTTCGTGACAGTCACGGTCGCGACGCCACCGGCGTGCACCGCGGTGAGCACCACGGCGGCGCCGTCGCTGCGGTGCGCCTGCGCCTGGGCGACGATCGACTGCACGAGCGGCAGCGTGCTGTTGCCGAACGCGTTGGGCACCGTGCCCGCCGCGTCGCCGAAGGTCTGCAAGGTGGCCGGGTCGAGCAAGACGGCGTAGTTCGTGCCGCCCGACCAGTTGGGCACCGACGCCAGCAGCGCGAGGTGCACCGCGAGCATCCGCTGCCGCACCGTGTACCCGACCAACTCTCCATCGCTGTCGATGGCGAGGCCCTGGTACGGCGACACGCGGTCGCCGGCGTAGTTCGTCATGATCCACGCCGCTTGCGCCATCTGCGGCGCCGTCCACGCGGGCGCGGGTGGCACCTCCGAGACGGTCCCCACGGGCACTCCCGTGTTCTGGTCGCCGAGGCAGAAGCCGATGCCGGTGGAGTTGTTGGCCGACGGCGGGATCGACCACAGCGGCCCGTAGTGCGCGCCCACCGCTTTCGAACCCAGCACCGTCGTGGTGCCGTTCTTCACGTGAAGCGTCGCGCCGCAGAACGCATCGTTGCCGTTGCACAGCGCAGCGGTCGGCGCGGTCGCGGCGGCGGGCACGGGCGCCTGGACGAACAGCCCGCCGGCGGCGATGAGCGCGGCGACGGCGGGCGCGAGTCGGCGAATCATGACGCGCTCCCGGCGATGAGCACCGGTCGGCACGCGGCCGTCAGCGCGCGCAGCGAGCCGAGGCTCGACCAGCCACCCTCACCGTCGATGCAGTGGTCCAGCACGATCGGCGCTGCGTTCCACGTGGCCTCGGCGACCGACGGCTCCTCGAACGACCAGCCACCGAGCAGCAGCGCGCGGGCCGTGCGACCACTGGTGGCGTCGGTCGCGCACGAGTCCATGGCGGAGAACACCGACCCGGGTGTGTCGTCGCGGCGCTCGTCCTTCAGCGGCCCGGCGAGTCGTGTCTGCGCACCGACGGTGGCGGCGAAGCAGTTCGCTTCCTCGATCGACAGTTCGACCAGGAACTCCTCGGACCATGTGGCGCGCCACACTCGACCTTCGGCGCTGAGCGCCGTCGGGTCGCCGCACGAGCTGCCGGCGAGCACCCCCGATGCCGTCATGGCGCAGACCGCGCCCCATCTACAGTTCTTCACGCTGCTGCTCCTCGTTCGGGGACTGGTGGCCGGCGGTGAGGAGGCGACGGGCTACCAACCTCATCCTCTTCACCGCCGCTCGTTGTCATCTCCGACCCGGCCACGGCGGCCGAGTCATGGTGATGGAGACGGAGCAGCGCAGAGCGCGTGACGCAGAACGAGACGGCGAGCCGGACGAGTTGGGCATACTGAACGCATGACCGACGCGGATGACACCCCCACAGAGGCCCCCGAACCGGAGACGACCGACACGGCAGCCGAGACCGACCTCGAGACCTACGACCTCGACGGCGACGGCGAGATCTCGGTGCTCGAAGCGGAGCGCGCCCGGCTGGGCCTGGTCGATGCTCGGCTGGAGGAGATCGCCGAGCACGGCGGCATCACCGGCGCGATCGCCGACGTGGTGCACAAGGTCGTCGACAAGCTCGACAACGACTGAGCCTGCGCAGGACTCGCCGATCGCGACGGTCGCGACGCCAGTAAGGTGGCCTTTCCAGCACCCTGAAAGAAGCGAGGTCCGTCATGGCCACCACACGTTCCGCCACCACCACCTGGCACGGGTCACTCTTGGAAGGCTCCGGCCGCGTCGAGCTCGACTCGTCGGGCCTCGGCGGCTTCGACGTCACCTGGGCGTCGCGTGCGAACGATCCCGAGGGGCGCACCAGCCCCGAGGAGCTCATCGGCGCGGCGCACTCGTCGTGCTTCTCGATGGCGCTGTCGAGCGCGCTCGCGAAGGCGGGCACGCCGGCCGACACGTTGCAGACCAACGCCGCCGTCACGTTCCAGCCGGGCGAGGGCATCACCGGCATCCACCTCACCGTGCACGGCGTCGTGCCGGGCATGACCGCCGACGAGTTCACCGCGGCCGCCGAAGGCGCCAAGGTCGGCTGCCCCGTCAGCCAGGCGCTCACCGGCACCACCATCACGCTCACGGCCACCTTCGGCTGAGCGAGTGGAGCCCGTTCTCGAGATCACCGAGAGCAGGAACACCGAGCTCGGAGGCGTCGCCATTCGCCGCGCGCTCCCCCGTCGCGGGCGGCGCACCGTGGGCGCGTGGTGCTTCGTCGACCACATGGGTCCGGCGTCGGTCACCGAGACGCACGGGCTCGACGTCGGGCCACATCCGCACATCGGTCTGCAGACGGTCACGTGGCTGCTCGAGGGCGAGGTGCTGCACCGCGACAGCCTCGGCTCCGAGCAGCTCATCCGGCCCGGCGAGCTGAACCTGATGACCGCCGGGCACGGCGTGTCCCACGCGGAGGAGGCCACCGGCGCCTACCGCGGTCCGCTGCAGGGCGTGCAGCTGTGGGTGGCGCAACCGGATGCGACTCGTCACGGCCAGCCTGCGTTCGAGCACCACTCCGCGCTGCCGCAGGTGGAGCTCGACGAGTGCACGGCCACGGTGCTGGTCGGCGACTTCGCGGGCGGCGCCTCCCCCGCCCGCCGCGACACCGAGCACGTCGGGGTCGACCTGCACCTGCGCCGCGGCGACACCGTGGTGCCACTGCAGCCGCACTTCGAGTACGCACTCGTCGTGTTCTCCGGGTCGTTGTCGCTCCGCGCCGAGGCGCTCGAGCCCGGACATCTCGGGTTCCTCGGCAGCGGCCGTCACGAGATCCGGCTGCGAGCCACGCAACCGACGCGGGCGCTGCTCATCGGCGGTGTGCCGTTCCCCGAGCAGGTGTCGATGTGGTGGAACTACGTGGCTCGCACGCAGGCCGAGATCAGCGCTGCACACGCCGACTGGAACGCGGCGTCGCCGCGCTTCGGCACGGTCGCATCGGTGCTGCCGCGCGTCACCGTCGGCCCACCTCCCTGGTCCGCGCAGCACAGCTGAGGCCGGCGCATGGCGCCGGCAGGTTTACTCCTCGCCGTTGGTGGGCAGTCGCGAGGCATGTCCACGTCGATCGAAGTCACCCCACACACCGACCTGCTCGCCATCTACCTCACCGACCACCTCGCCGGTGCGGCGGCCGGGAGCCGTCGGATGCGTCGCCTGGCCGAAGCCGAACGCGATGCAGACGACGGCCGCGACCTGGCACGCATCGCGGACGAGATCGAGCAGGATCGTGTGGCACTGCGGTCGATGATCGACGAGGCAGGCATCTCGCTGCGTTGGTACAAGTCGCTCGCCGCACGCGCCGTGGAAGCGGCCGGCATGTTGAAGCTCAATGGCACCTTGCTCCGTCGATCACCGCTGACGAGCGTGCTCGAGCTCGAGCTGATGCGCATGGCCGTCACCGGCAAGCTCGCCCTGTGGGGTGCGCTGCATGACACCCCGCTCACCGAGCGCCACGACTTCGACGTGCTCATCGATCGCGCTCGCGCCCAGTTGCGCGATCTGGAGGTCGCGCACACCCGTCGAACCGGCGTCCTCGGGTCCGCGATGATGACGGGGTCACACGTGTGAGGAAGGGGATCGCGACATGCCGGAGGAGTTCGAGGGTGACCTCACTGACGCGGTGTTCTGGGGTGCCGACATGCGCGGCGCCCGGTTCCGCGATGTCAACCTCGCCGACGTCCGCATCTCACACGCGTGGTTGGTCGACGTGGAGATCGACGCGTACGTCGACCGCCTGGTGGTCAACGGCGTCGACGTGACGGGGTACGTCAACGAGCACGACCGGTGGTCCGCGCTACGCGCCGTGCTGCGCCCCACCGACGCGGACAGCATGCGCAGCGGCTGGGCCGCGCTGCGTGCGGCGTGGGCGACCGCCGTCGATCGCGCGCAGCGGCTTCCCGAGGAGGCTCAGCACTCGTCGGTCAACGACGAGTGGTCGTTCGTCGAGACGCTGCGCCACCTCGTGTTCGCCACCGACAAGTGGTTCACCGGCCCGATCCTCGGCGACCGCTTCCAGCCGTTCGGCATGGCGCACAAGGGCGCCGCCAACGCACTGTGGCCGGAGGTCGACCCGACATTGACGCCGTCGCTGGCGGAGGTGCTCGCCGTCCGCGACGCACAGGCCGAGCGGATCATCGACTTCCTGGCCGCGATGAATGCCGAGGACCTCACTCGCGAGGTCGACGTGGTCGAGAACGGGCCCCACCACGTGCGCGACTGCATCGCGACCGTGCTGGAAGAAGAGTTCTGGCACCTGCGCTACGCCGACCGCGACCTCACTGCGCTGGAGGCCGGCGGCTGACGCCGGCTTCGATCACACTGCCTGCCCGGTCACCTGGCGGAAGAGGGCGTGGTGGTGCGGATCGATGATGCCCAGCTGCTGCGCATGCAGCGCCTCGCGGACGGCATCGTCGTGGCGGCCGGCCTCGTCGAGCAGGACTGCGTAGAACAGTCGGTGTCCGGCGCTGGCGGGCAGTTCGTCGACGACCCGGCGGCCGACGTCGACCGCCAGCTCGCGCGTCGCGTCGCCGCGGTACACATCGGCGAGCAGGAACAGGATCTCGGGGTCCGAGGGCGCCAGCTCGGCAGCGCGCTCGATCGCAGCGCGTGCGGTGGACACATCACCGGTCTCGACCGCGAGCCGCCCGGCGGCCAGGTGCAGGTATGCGTGCTCCGGCCACGGAACGAGCGCGTCGGTCAGTCGCCGACCGGCACCGGCGTGGTCGCCGGTCGCCGCCAGCTCTGCGCTCTCCACGAGTGCCGACAACGCGGTCTGCGGCCGATCCACACGCGGCAGGCGGCGCTTCGACTCCAGCTCGGGCACGCGCTCCAGGACCGCCGACTCGTACTCCGCGAGGAGGTCGGGCCGGAAGCACGGGCTCTCCTCGATCCGGCGCGGGCTGAACTCGATGGGCGGGCCGCCGGCGAGCGCGATCGGAGGTCGACGCACGATGCCTGCCTCACGCGACGAGACCTGTTCGATGGCCTCGCGTGAGCGACTGATCCCGATGTGGCGACACACCTCGTCGAGCACGCTCACCGGGTCGGCCACCAACCGGTCGTAGTCGATCACGAGCACCTCGGGGAGCGGCCGACGCAGCCACTTGCCCGCGAACCCGGCGAAGTAGCGCACCTTGCCGGCCAGCCAGTGGGTGTACTGGTCGCTGGTCGGCGGAGTGGTGAAACCCGTCGCCGACAGGAACAGCTCGCGGTCCGACACCGCCTCGGCCACCGGGTCGCGGTACTGCACCAGGTACCGCACGCCGGGCAGGTCGACAGGTAACGCCAGGTCGAGATCGTGGCCCTTCTGGTACCTCACGCGGGCCGCTCCACCCCTGGTGCAGGGCACCGAACGGCAGCACTCGGCATCCGAGTAGAACTCACAGTAGGAGAGGTCGTCGCCCAGCGACGCCTGCAGCATGCTCGCCAGATGGTGGTGGCCCGATCTGGGGATCGACACCCCGACCAACGCGATCGGCGAGGTCACGATCGGTCACCCCTACCGATGCGAGCGGCGATGGTGCTGGCGATCGCGGCCGCCGACAGTTGCGTGTGGATGGTCTGCTGCGCCCGGTCCACGAGTCCGTCGGGCACCTCGCCGCGGAAGACCGCGCGCATGTGCGCGGCCGCGTGTTCCAACGAGGGTTCCGCCCAGACCGAGCCGCGGACGAACGGCCCGTCGCTCTCCACCACTTCCACCTCGCGACAGTCGACCAGCAGCGAGTTGGCGTCGTCCATGAAGTCGAGGTTGCCCGAGTATCGGCTGGCGATCACGGGGCGCCGCAATCCCATCGCTTCCGCGCAGGTGTAGCCGAAGCCCTCCGCGCGGTGGAGCGACACGTACGAGTCGACGGCCGAGAGGAGTCCCAGGATCTGTGCGCGTGAGAGCTCGCCGGAGACGAACGAGACTCGAGCACCGCACTCCGCCGCGGCCGCACGAAGTCGGGCGAGCTTGGGCCAGTGCACGCGCCGGTGCGCGCTGGTCACCCGGATGAGCAGCCTCGCCGCGTCGGACCGCCGGAAGGCGGCTGCGAACGCGGCGATGGCGGCCTCCGGGTTCTTGCGCGCCATCGAACTGTTGGCGTCGAAGATGTAGAGGAAGTGGCATTCGCTCGGGTCGAGGCCGAATGCCTCCTTGGTCGATGCAGACGGCAGCTGGCCGAGGTCGACCACGCACGGGACGGTGAGCACCGGCCGCTCCAGCGCCTGCGCGATCGACGCAGCCGCGAACGTCGACAGCGACCAGATCTCGTCGAAGTCGGCGTACACCTCGCGCCAGTCCGGGTGGTGGTCGCGCTGCTCCCAGGCCAGATAGGCGATGTTGCGGCGACCGTCGAGCACGCGCCGGGAGAGGAGGCCGAGCGGACGTTCGTGGAAGTGAGGAACGGTGACCAACAGGTTGGTGGCCAGTCGATGGTCGTACCGGCCGAGGAAGTCGTCGAGCGACAGGTCGCGGTCCATCGCGTCGCTGCCCGTCACGTTCTCGGCCAGCGGCAGCTCCAGCGACCGAACCGCGGAGGCCACGCCGCGCGCCATGGCGCCCAGCCCGATCGGGCTGCGGGTGGGGCCGAACAGGTTGACGCCCGCGAGCAGGCCCGCGGCGGGGATGGGCCCGACGCGGGGCAGCGCGGGTCCGTGGTCGACCTGCACCACCGAGACCACCGAGCAACCGGGTCCGTCGGGACCGGACCGCGGTACATGCCGGGCACCCGACCAGCGTTCGCGGTAGGCGGCGAGTTCCTGGCGCACTGCCGGGATGTCGAGCACCGGCGACAGGATCTCCTCCTGGCCGCGCTCCTCGAACGACGACGGGACCCGGATGCGGTGGATCGGCAGCTCGAGGGTCGCCGCCACGCCGCGCCACGGCTCGGTGTCGACCGTCCAGAGGAAGGCCACCACGTCGTCCGCGTCGTACTCGAGCTCGTGGCAGAGCGCCGCGAGCAGCGAACGCGCCATCGTGTCGCTGCCGACGCCCACGAACGCGAGCGGCGCGGTGCTCTGCAGCGTCCAGCTCGACAGCACCCGCGACAGCACACGCGCGGTCGCCCTGCCTCCGGCTCGCTCCGACACCATCGCCGGGACGTGATCGGGGATCGCGAGCCCGTCGTCGTCGCGGGCCGAGCGGAGCCAGTCGACGAACGCATCGGCATCGTCGTGCAGCGGGCTGGGGAACTGCTCGCGCAGACCGGGCTCGGTCTCCCAGATGCGCCGTGCCAAGTACATCGATCCGAGGTCGAAGTGGTCGGTCCCGAGCAAGAGCAGCCGCTCCGACTCCGGCACCAGATCAGCCGCGGCCAAGCGACCGATCACGACGTGGCGATCGCCACCGAGCGGCGCTCGAAGCCCTGCGAACAGGTCGGGCCGGGTGCGGGCGAAGTACTCCAGTTCTTCGACCGTCGAGGCGCCGGGCAGGGTCGCTCGATGCAGATCGACGAGCGGTTCGAGCCCGAACTCGCGCAGGCCGTGTGCCATGAACCACTCGATGGCCTTCTCCGGGCGCAGGTCCGCATCGGGCGAGTGCATGCGGAGCCACGGACTCTGTTCGTAGATGGTCTTCACCACTGCGGGCAGCAGGCTCCCCGACCCTTGGATGGGTCGCAGCAGTGCGGCGCAGTAGTGACGCTCACCCTCGTCGGTCCATGGGTCGGGGCTCGGGTCCAGGGTGGGCTCGAGCTCCTTGAACGTGTCGCGCACGAGCTGACCGAGCGGAACCCCCGAGGGCAGTCGATCCATCGAGTACCCGTCGAGTCCCTCCGCGGGCAGCCCGTTCGCGGCGAGCCGGTCCATGTAGTGCGAGATCAGCCGAGCCACCGCGGGCAACAGGTAGCGCGAGTGCCGGCCGTCGTGCACCGAGAGGACACGAGGATTGGCGGGTGAGAACCCGCTGAAGTGGAACGCCACCAGCGGGTTGCCGTCGACGGTGAACTCGCCGGCCGAGGCCTTCAAGGTGCGCTCGTGCAGGTTCCAGTACGCCACGTTGTACGCGCTGTCGGTGAGCACCAGCACGTCCGGCCCGAACGAGATCACCCAGTTGAAGGCGAGCTGCTCGTGCTGGCGCGATTCCTGCCCGGTGAAGGCGCCGGGCGCGCTCACCATCTCCCGCCAGGTGGCGAGGAAGCGCTGCGCCGTCGGCCCGCTGCGGACGCCGATGATGCCGGCGTTCAGGATGCCGGCCGACGCGACCTCACCCAGGCTCGGTCGCTCGGGCGCCGACGGGCGGAGCGGGAACGGCGACACGAGGTGGGGGCACACGACGAAGTCGTGATCCGCGAGCCCCTCGATCAGCGCCGTCATCGGAGCGAGCACCAGGACGTCGGCGTCGAGGAAGACGACTGTTCGGAATCGTCCGCTGGCGACCAGGTGCTCGAGCAGGTACGACTTGGCTGCTGCGCTGATCTCGAAGCCGCTGTACTTGAGGGCCAGGAACGGGAAGCGGGCTCCCATCACCTCACGACCGAGGCGGATCTCGGCACCGTCGATCTCGATGTCGATGTCGGTCGACCGCTCGGCGTCGACCACCAGCACCACCGGCACCGCGTGCGGGTGGTGGTCGAGGAACGATCGGACTGCGGTGCGGGCGAGCGGAAGGAAGTTGCGCGTGCACACCATCGCCACGCAGAGGTCGGCCGAGTCGCCACCGTCGGGCACGACCGGCGGTCCGCTCTGGGGCAGCACCGCATCGATGCGCAGCGCGCGGTCGTCGGTCGTTCGCTCGTCGGGCTGCGGCCAGCCCAGGCGTACGGCTGCCGCTCGGTCCGCCACACCCCAGCGCCAACCCGGACGATCGCCTCCATCGTTCCGATCGGAGCCCATGATCGCCGAGCGTAGTGGCGCCGGCGGCGTCCCTCCCGTCCCTGGCTGCGTGGGTCAGACTCGGGGAAGGGTCGAGAGGAGACCAGCACACATGGAGGCACACGACGGGTCGCCACCGACCCGCGACGACGTGATGGCGGCGTACCGCCTGCTGCTCGGTCGTGCACCGGAGAGCGACCACGTGGTGCAGCACCACCTCGCCGCGGGCGACCGGCGGTCGATGATCCATCGCATCCTCGTCAGCCCGGAGTTCGGCGTTCGCTTCCCCGCGCTCGGCTCGGAGCCCGATCCTCGGCTGCAGCTCGCACTCGACGAGCTCGGGCCTTCCGAGCCTCCATCGCCAGGGCCCGACCATTGGACCGACGCGCTCGGCGTGCGCACCTCGTGCCACGTGCGCCGCGAGTGGGAGACGCGCGGTGGCCGGCACGTGCCAGAGCTGGAGGGTGACACGCTGGAGTGGTTGGGTCTGCTGGAGGCCGTGCTGGCCGCCGGGTCGCGGCTGTGCGTGGTCGAGCTCGGCGCCGGGCACGGCCCGTGGCTCGCCCGTGCGGGAGTCGCGTGGCGACGGCGCGGACCGCAGCGTCGTTTCTGCCTGGTGGGCGTCGAGGCCGAGCCCACCCACTTCCGATACCTGCAGGAGCACATGGCCGACAACGGCCTGGCGGGTGAGTCGACGCAGCTGATCGAGGCAGCGGTGGCGGAGCACGACGGTCGGCTGCAGTTCGAGACGACGCCTGCGCCGTCGCAGGAGTGGGGCACTCGTGTGGTGGGTGACTCACCGACCAGAGGCCTGCCTCGGGTCGTCGATGTCGGCAGCCGGAGCGTCGCCGCGCTGTCGCTCGCCACCATCGTGGACGGTCTCGGCACCATCGACCTGCTCCACGTCGACATCCAAGGCGACGAGGCTCGCGTGCTGACCGCCGGCTCTGATGTACTGCGTCGGCAGGTGACGCGCCTGGTCGTCGGCACCCACGGACGCGACATCGAGGCCGAGCTGATGCACCTGCTGCCCGCTCTCGGCTTCGTGCTCGCGGCCGAACGCCCGTGCAGGTACTCCCTCGGCGGCAGCTCGCCCACGCTCGTCACCGATGGCACCCAGTACTGGATCCGCGCCGGCGCGCACGACAGGTAGTGCCGAGTGCTCGTCACGCGCTCGGGAACCTTGTGACACCCCTTGCGTACGATTGTTCGTATGGATGTGGAGGCGCTGCGAC
>CAZWCU010000147.1:0-9194 GCA_964632715.1 uncultured Bifidobacterium sp.
GTTCGAACCTCGTCAGCCGGCCGGCTCGCCCGACTCGGGCGTGTAGCCGGCGAGCACCATCGCGACCAGCGGACTCGGCTCGAGTGCGCCCGGGTGGTAGCGAGGCGAGAACGTGTGCGCGTATCGACGGAAGTCGCGGCGCAGCCAGGTGGGCAGCATCGGCCGCTGGGTGGAGCCCTGCGAGGTGAGAAGGATCCGCTGCAACCGCAGGATGGTGCGGTGGAAGTGCCATTGCGCGCGCAGCGAACCGACGACACGTCGCGGCCACGATGGGCAGAGGTGCTCGTAGACCTCGAACGCGACCGTGCGATGCTCCACCTCTTCGGCGCCGTGCCACGCCCACAGCTGCTGCCACGGGCCGAACCGTGCGGGGCCGGCTGCGTCGGCACCCTGCTCGACGCGTTCGAACATCGACAGCACCATCGCGCACGTCATCGCCTCGAACCCCTCGGCATAGACGAGGTTGAAGCGGTCGGAGCGTTCGCCGGTGAACCGTCGGTAGTCGGCCTCCAAGTCGTCCTCGACGGCTCGCAGCGCGGCGCCCACGGACGGGCCGAGTTGGGCGCGGATGATCTCGTTGACCCGACGGTGGTTCTGGAAGTGCTGCGCCTCCTGTGCGATGAACGCACGCACGTCCGCGGCGAGTGCGTCGTCGGTGATCCGTTCGAGCACCGACCGGTACGTGCGGATGAGGTACGGCTCGAGATACGGCATCGTGAGGGAGAACGCGACGAGGTACGTCTCGCTCATCAGGTCGTCGCCGGGCAGCACGTCGTCGAGGTGGTCGGGGAACTCCAACTTCACCTTGCGGACCACGATGTCGGTCATGGTGCGACGGTACTCCAACTCGGTGCGGCGCCTCAGAGGTGCCGGCGGACGAGCCCCTTCAGAGACGCGTTGATCTCGTCGTGTGCGTGCCCGTACCACGAGCCGTGCCCCATTCCTTCGAGGAGGTGGAACTCGGCGGTCGGCATCATGCCGGCGAGCTCCTCGCCGTCCTGCGGTGGCGCCTGCACGTCCTCGGCGAACGCGATCACGTGCACCGGCACTCGCACCGACGGGAGCCGGTCGCGCTGGTCGTAGGTGAGCGACGCGTCCCACTGCGAGACCAGTGACGTCTCGTTCTCACCGGAATCCATCCACTCCAGCATCAGCGCCTTCAGCCGCGGCCACAGCTCGCGGTCGCCGAGTGCGCGCGCCGGATAGAGCATCGACGCGTAGTGCGCGACGCCCATCATCCCGTCGAGCGTGCCGCCGCGACGGCGGAACTCGATCTCTGCCTCCTGGTAGTCCCACCCCCAGCCCGTGCTCCACGCGCCGGTGCCCATCACGATGCCGCATCGCACCAGTTCCGGATGGTCGATGAGCACTTCCTGCACGATGGCCGAACCGAGCGATGAACCGATGAACGTGACCGGCGGATCGCACACTGCCTGCACCAGCTCGACGAGATCGTGCGCGAAGTCGGCCAGCGGCCACGGGAGCGGCGCGTCGCAGCGTGTCTGGCCGATGCCACGGTTGTCGAACACGGTGCTGCGGAACTCGGCGTCGAACGCGCCGGTCTGGAACCGCTGCCAGTCCTTGCCGAGGGTGCCTCCGCCACCCACCCACACGATGTCGGGTCCGGCACCCGTCTGCTCGTAGTGGACGGTCGCTGCGCTGCCCGCGAAGGTCGGCATCTCTCTCCTCGATCGTGGTGGGCGCCGGTCACGCCTCGGTCGCCGCGGGTGTCTGCGGGTCACCCTCACGGTAGGCGCGGATCGCGTGCGACGCGACCGCCACGATCGGGACGGCGAGCACCGTGCCGGCGAGGCCGAACAGTGCGCCGCCACCGACGACGCTGAGCAGCACGACCGCTGGGTGCAACCGCAGCGCGCGGCCGTAGATGACGGGCGCGAGGAGGTCGTTGTCGAGCTGCTGCACGACCAGCGCGACCACGGCCACGATGAGGGCGGCGCTCGTACCCGCTGTCACCAAGGCGACCATCACCGCGATCACCCCGGCCAGCACTGCTCCGACGAGGGGCACGAACGCGCCGAGGAACGTGAGCACCATCATCGGTGCGATCAGATCGGCGCCCACCAGCCACAGGGTGATGCCGATGGCGACCGCTTCGACGACGCCGAGGAGAGAGGCGCCGCGCAGGTAGCCGGCGAGCGCCGACCATGCCGCGTCGAGCGAGCGTCGGAGCTGCGATCGTCGTCCACTGCGGGCGCGACGCACCGACCACTCGGCCAGCCGGCGTCCGTCGCGCAGCAGGAAGAAGGTGAGGATCAGCGCGAGGACCGAACCGGCGAACAGCTCCGCGACGAGCGTGGCCCGATCCTTGATGCTGCCGTCGGACGACTGCAGCAGCGAGTCGAACTCGACCGCGGCGTCGTCGCGGATGCGATCGATGCTGGCCCGAGAGACCTCGAACGGGCTGTCGTCCACCAGCCAGTCCTCGATCTCGTCGGCGGCCTCGGTGAGGGTCGGCCCGATCGACTCGGCCTCGGCCGCGACCGATCGCACCACGACCGTGAGCAGCGAGCCGATGACGATCAGGAACACGAGCAGGCTGGCAACGGCCGCGACGCCCGGGCGCCAGCGGTGGCGACACAACCAGCCCGCCACAGGCGACAGGATGCGCGTGAGGAAGAGCGCGATCACGATCGGGATGACCACGATGGCGGCTCGTTGCAGCAACCACAGGCCGGCCACCACGACCGCTCCGATGACGATCAGGCGCCACGAGTACGCGGCCGCCTTCTCGAGCGGGCGCGGCACGGTAGTCGTTGCGTCGGGCATGGCCACCTGTACCCAGTCGGCGGGCCGGCGAACCTGGTGAGCCGCTGCCGCGGTCGCGTTTCGTCTTCGGAGACGAAACGCGACCAGAGCTGCAGATCAGGTGCAGGTCGTGCGAAGGGTCAGACCTCCACCTCGACGATGGTCTGGGCCAGCACGTTGCTGCCGTCGGTGTGAGCGACGGCGCCGTAGTGGCGGCCCGACGGGAGGCCGGCCCAGCTGACGGTGACGGTGCCGGCGGTGCCGATGGTCGCCGCGGCCGGGGCCGAAGCGATGGTGAGGCTGCCGGCCGCGTTGGGCACGACCCAACTGTCGATGGCATAGCTCAGCGGTTCGCTCGGCACCGACCACCCGTGCACGGCGAGCGTGTACGTGCCGCTCGCCGGGTAGCTGAGCTCGATCAGCTCATCGGTGCCTCCAGCAGTGCTCGCCGCGACGATCGCGCCGGTCGAGTCGAGCAGGTAGAGGTCGATGTCGTCATCGCCGGCGATCGCCAACTCGATCCTGGCGTACGACGTGTTCGTCATCTCGATGGGGATCAGGTCGACGCCGTCCGAGGCAGGGTCGCCCGGGTTGAACCTCTGATCCGGGTCCTGGCTGATGTCGCCGGCGAGCACCGTCGACGGCACGAGGCCACTGGCCTCGGCCACGTAGGCGCCGGTGTAGCCGAACTTGACGGCGATGTCGGCCGTGCCGTCGGCGCCGGCGGCGCTCACCGTCGGCTCGACGGCGATCTGCGTGCCACGCACCGCGATGGGGCTGCGCACCGAGTAGCCGCCGCCCTTCCACGTGAGCGAACCGAACCGCCACTCGCCGACGGGACCGGAACCGGTGTTGGTGGCGGTGATCTCCACCGTGGCCGACGCGCCGGGTGCCAGCGTGAGGGTCGACGGGCTGACCGTCACCTTGTACCCCTTCGGGCTCTTGATGTCGGCCTTGTACGTGACCGACGAACCGGCCACGTTGGTGACGGTGCGCAGCACCGTCTCGGAGCCGGCGACGGCGCCCATGCCGATGGAGGCGAGGTTGAGGTCGAGGACCCGAGTGGGAACGCCGAGGCCGACGAGCGTGGCGCACGTGCCGGCCGGGTTGGCGAAGATGCTCGGATCCGCCTCGCACATGAAGCCGAGGTACTCGAGGAAGCCGGCGTCGTAGACCAGACCGGGGTTGAACATCGACCCCTTCTTGTCGACGCGACCGGGGTTGACGTGGCCGCTGCCGAAGTCGAACGGGTCGGCCTGGGTCTTGCGGTCGTTGTCGACCACGTCCTGATGCGCGCTCGTCATGACGGCGGACTTCGCAGCTGCAGGGCTCCAGTCGGGGTGTGCCTGCTTCAGCAGTGCGAACACGCCTGCCATCACCGGGCTCGACATCGAGGTACCGGCGATCGCCTGGAAGTTCTGGCCCTGCGGGAAGTCGGGCGCCACGGCGGGCGACGCAGCAGCGAGCACCTGGATGCCCGGCGCCGTGATGTCGGGCTTGATGATGTCCTCGAACGACGGGTTCGGGCCACGCGAGGAGAAGACGGTCATCGACGGGTAGTTCCATGGCGTCTTGGTGATCTTGGCGGTGTTGATGATCGACGCCCTCGGCCATGTCGCCGAGTCGATGTAGGCCTTGATCTTGTTGCCGTCGACCTGATCGATGTGCACGGTGGGCACCCAGAAGTTGTCGGTGTACAGGTTGTCCTGGTTGGGGACGTCGATGTTGAACATGATCATCCCGACACCCCCGGCCTCGTGGACCGCCAGGCTCTTCGCGACGCGACCGACTGCGCCGCGCTCGCAGAGCACCACCTTGCCGGCGAGATCGTCGGCGTCCCACACGCCCGGCAGGCACAGCGGGTTGGCCAGCACGTCGGCGGCGTCGACGAGCGGCTTCGAACCGATGCCGCGCGTGACCGACGAACCACGGATGGTGCGCCCGTTGCCGAGCCGGATGGTGCCCTCGTAGAAGCGCTCCTGCGTGCTCGCACCCACGGTCGTGACCCACGGCAGGATTGCCGGGCTGCCGATCGTCGAGGCACCGGGGCCGCTGTTGCCGGCCGAGGTGGCGACGAACACGCCCGCGTCGGCCGCGAAGAGGAACGCGAGGTCGTCGGCGCCGATGGGGCCGGCGCCGCCGCCGATGGAGTAGTTGATGACATCGACGCCGTCGGCGACCGCCTGGTCGATGGCGGCGGCGAGATCGGAGGTGAAGCCACCCTGATCGCCCAGGCCCTTGTAGGCGATGATCTGCGCGCGAGGCGCGATGCCCGACACGGTGTCGATGACGCGCCCGGAGACGACCGCCTGCACGTTGGCATTGCCGGCGGCGGTGCTGGCCGTGTGCGAACCGTGGCCGTCGGCGTCGCGGGCCGAGTCGAACTCGAACGGCTCGGTGGGGATCAGCGCTCGGTAGGTGTCGAGCATCTGGCGGGCGCCGACCAGCTTGTTGTTGCAGGTGAACGGCGCATCGAGGGGGTTGGCGGCGGTGTTGCCGAAGTCGCAGCTCGGACGCGTGTTGTCCAGCACGGGGGCGGCCGGCATCGTGCCGTCGTCCGCGAACATCGGGTTCTCCGGCCAGATGCCGCTGTCGATGACGCCGACCACCACGCCCTCGCCGGTGATGCCGTCGGCATACGCGCCGTCACGTCCGGTGAGGCCGAGGAAGTCGTTGAGCGAATCGGTCGACGACCACCAGCCGCCGCCGCCACTCGCGGGGATCTCCGCCTTCTGGCGGAGGAAGTCGGGGAGCACGACCGCGACGCGCGAGTCGGCAGCGAGTCGTTCCGCCTCCTCGTGGCTGAGCTGCGCGCTGAAACCGTTGAGCGAAACGGTGAACTGGTTCGTCGGCTCGACTGCGCCGAGTCCGTTCGAGTCGAGCACGGCTTCCTGGCCGGCTTCGAGTGCAGCGGACTGCGCATCGCCGTTCGGCGTGTCGACGTTGTCCTGGCCGAGCGTCACGGCCAGCGGATCTGCGGCCATCACGACCACGTAGCTGCCCGTCTCGCTGACCGGCACATCCTTGGTGGGCGGTGACTCCGCCTCAGGTGGCACCGCGCCGGCGGGCGACACGAGCAGCGATGTCAGCGTCAGTGCTGCAATGGCTGCGGGAGCAAAGAACTTCCTCGTCACGAGGTGCCTCCTTGAATGACCGCCCTTGCCTGATGGAACCGCCCGTGCTGTGTGTGGGCGTGACACTACGGTGCGTGTGTGCCGGTTTCAAGAGGCGATGGAGGAAATGTTCCGCGAGGCGAACGGCTCCGTCGAACTCGTTCCTCAGAGGCGAGTCGGCGGCGGGTCCAGTGGACGGTCGCACGGGAACGGCCCACTGTTGCCGCCGGAGTGATAGCGGTAGATCGTGTCGTCGACGCGCAGTTCGATGACCGCACCGTCCTGCAGCACCTGCAGGTACTGCATCCCCGGCTGCGGGCAGCCGAGCGACGAATCGTTCCAGGTGACCAGCACGGCCGACACCGTCGTGATCGACCTCGCGTCGATGTCGAGTCGGGTGGCGAGGTCGGTCGTGGCCTGGTCGATGAACGGCTGCAGGTTTGCATCGATGTCGCCGTCGGGGAAGACACTCACATCGGATCCCTTCGGAAGCTCGCTGTTGCTGGTCCTCGGCGGCGCCACGGTGGTGGCGGTCGACGCCGATGTCGGTGTCGCGCGGCCGGTGTCGACCGTGGTCGAGCCGTCTCCCGAACCGCCGTCGTCGCACGCGGCGAGCGAGACCAACGTGAGGAGCACCACCACGCGTTGTCGGATGGACATGTCGCGGACCTTACCGCCGCGCGTCACGCGAGGTGGCGCGGACGTGGCAGTGTTCGCGGCGTGAGAGGGAGTGAGCGCCGTGGACGCTGAAGCCGCCGAGCCCGACGGTCTGCGCTTGCGCATCCCGGAACCGAAGGCGCGTCCTGGCGAGAAGCCGGTGTTCCGCGATCTGTTGATCGACCGCGCCGGCGAGGTTCGCCGTCCACCGATCGACGTGCGGCCGGCCGACATCGTCGACCTCGGCGCGGAGATGATCCGCGTGCTCGACATCCACGGCGATGCGGTGGGTCCCTGGGCCGGCACGCTGGACGCCGAGCAACTGCGGCGCGGCCTGCGCGACATGCTCACCGTGCGCATCTTCGACGCTCGCATGCTGCAGGCACACCGCCAGGGGAACACCTCGTTCTACATGCAGTCGCTCGGCGAGGAGGCGGTCGCGTGCGCACACCGCCGCGCGCTGCACCCCGACGACATGTGCTTCCCCACCTACCGGCAGCAGGGCCTGCTGATCGCGGCCGACTACCCCCTGGTCACGATGATCAACCAGATCTACTCCAACAGCCACGACCCGTTGAAGGGTCGCCAGCTCCCGGTGATGTACTCGTCGCGCGATGCGGGCTTCTTCTCCATCTCCGGCAACCTCGGCACGCAGTTCGTGCAGGCCGTCGGGTGGGCGATGGCATCGGCGCTCAGGAGCGACACGCGCATCGCGTCGGGATGGATCGGCGACGGCGCCACGGCCGAGTCCGACTTCCACTCCGCGATGGTCTTCGCATCCACGTACCACGCGCCGGTCATCCTCAACATCGTCAACAACCAGTGGGCCATCTCCACGTTCCAGGGCTTCGCCCGTGGCGACTCGCCCACGTTCGCCACGCGCGGTCACGGGTTCGGCATCGCCTCCCTGCGGGTCGACGGCAACGACTACCTCGCCGTGCATGCCGTGTCGTCGTGGGCGGCGGAGCGCGCACGCGCCAATCACGGACCGACCCTCGTCGAGTGGGTCACGTACCGCGTCGGGGCCCATTCCACCTCCGACGACCCGTCGGCCTACCGCCCGCAGGAAGAGCCGTTCACCTGGCCGCTCGGCGACCCGATCGACCGGTTGAAGAACCACCTCGTTCGCATCGGCGAGTGGAGCGACGAACAGCACCAGCAGTGCGTCGCCGAGGTCGAGGCCGCGGTCCGCGAGGCAGCCGCCGAGGCGGAACGGTTCGGCACCCTGCGCAGCGAGCACTCGTCGCCGGCGTCGATGTTCGACGACGTGTACGCCACGCTGCCCGACCACCTCCGCCGCCAGCGCGAGCAGGCAGGTTTCTGACATGACGCGGATGACGATGGTGGAGGCGATCCGCGATGCGCACACGGTCGCGATGGAACGCGACGACCACGTGGTCGTGTTCGGGCAGGACGTCGGCTACTTCGGCGGCGTGTTCCGCTGCACACAGGGTCTGCAGAAGCGGTTCGGGAAGCACCGCTGCTTCGACACGCCGATCAACGAGAGCGGCATCGTCGGTGTCGCCATCGGGATGGGTGCCTACGGGCTGCGGCCGTGCGTGGAGATCCAGTTCGCCGACTACGTGTACCCGGCCTACGACCAGATCGTGTCCGAGGCGGCCCGGCTGCGGCATCGCTCCGCGGGCGACTTCACCGCGCCGCTCACCATCCGCATGCCCACCGGGGGAGGCATCTTCGGTGGCCAGACGCACTCGCAGAGCCCGGAGTCGCTGTTCACCCACGTGGCCGGACTGAAGACCGTCATCCCGTCGAACCCGCACGACGCGAAGGGCCTCCTGATCGCATCGATCGAGGACGACGATCCGGTGATCTTCCTCGAACCGAAGCGCCTCTACAACGGGCCGTTCGACGGGCACCACGAGCGGCCGATCGTGCCCTGGTCGGCGCATCCGCTCGGTGAGGTTCCCGATGGTCATTACACGATCCCGCTCGGATCCGCGCGTGTCCACCGTGGGGGTGGCGACCTCACCGTGCTCACCTACGGCACGATGGTGCACGTGGCCGAGGCCGCTGCCGCGGAGACCGGCATCGACGCCGAGATCATCGACCTGCGCAGCTTGGTGCCGCTCGACCTCGACACGATCGTCGCGTCGGTGCGCAAGACCGGTCGCTGCGTGGTCGCCCACGAAGCAACACTCACCTCCGGCTTCGGCGCCGAGCTGTGCGCGGTGGTGCAGGAGCACGTGCTGTGGTCGCTGGAAGCGCCCATCGCGCGCGTTGCAGGCTGGGACACGCCGTACCCGCACGCACACGAGTGGAACTACTTCCCCGGGCCGGCCCGCCTGGGCGCCGCGATGCGCGCGACGATGGAGCAGCGATGAGAGGTCTCGAGTGAGCATCCACATCCTTCGGCTCCCCGACGTCGGCGAAGGTGTCGCCGAAGCCGAGCTGGTCGCATGGCACGTCGCTGCCGGCGACGCGGTCACCTCCGACACGGTGGTGGCCGAAGTGCTCACCGACAAGGCGACGGTCGAGATCTACGCGCCCGTGGCCGGCACGGTGGCGACGCTGCACGGTGAGCCCGGCGACGTGCTGGCCATCGGCAGCGACTTCATCGCCATCGAGACCGGCGAGTCCGAGCCTGCTGGTGCCGAGCCCGCGGTCGCGCCAGTGGCAGCCACCGAGCCCGAGGCGGTG
>CAZWCU010000147.1:9294-10934 GCA_964632715.1 uncultured Bifidobacterium sp.
CCACTCGGTCGAGTGGGCGCTCGCTGGCCTCGCCGGCGGTCCGCGATCGGGCGAGTCGGCTCGGGGTGAACCTCGACGCCGTCCGCGGTTCGGGACCCGACGGCCGAGTCACGCACGACGACCTCGATCGCCACTTCCCCTCGACCGGTCCCACGCCACCGGCGCCCGCGCCGACGAAGGTGCCGATCATCGGGCTGCGTCGCAAGATCGCGGAGCGCCTCACCGTCGCCAGCTCGCGCATCCCGCACATCACCTATGTCGACGAGGTCGACATGACGCAGCTCGAGGACGCTCGTCGCTCATTGACCACCGAGCATCCCGAGCAGCCTCGATTGACGGTGCTGCCGTTCGTGATGCGCGCGATCGTGCTCGCGGTGGCCGACCGGCCGCAGGTGAACGCCACCTTCGACGACGACGAGCAGGTGCTCACCACCTACGGCGCGGTGCACATCGGCATCGCCACCCACACGCCCAACGGTCTCATCGTGCCGGTCGTGCGCGACGTGCAGGCCATCGACCTGTGGCAGAGCGCCGCCGAGCTGTCACGTGTCACCGGCGCGGCACGCGACGGCACTGCGACGCGCGACGAGCTGTCGGGTTCCACGATCACCATCACCTCGCTGGGCGCGCTCGGCGGCCTCGTCACCACGCCGATCATCAATCACCCCGAGGTCGCCATCGTCGGGATCAACAAGATGCAGGTGCGACCGATGTGGGACGGCACTGCCTTCGTGCCGCGGACGATGATGAACCTGTCGTGCAGCTTCGACCACCGCATCGTCGACGGCTGGGACGCGGCCACCTTCGTGCAGCGCATCAAGGCACTGCTCGAACAGCCGACGCTCCTCGTCGTCCCTCCGCCCCGCCCCCCGTTCCCGACCAGCGGCGCCTGAGCACTTTCGCCCGCGTGGCGAGCGGAAGTGCACACACGCGGTCCCGGACGGGCTGCGTCTGAGCACTTCTGCCCGGTGGGCGAGCGGAAGTGCACACACGCGGGAGGGTGTGTGGGGCGGCTGGGCTCAGGAGGTCGCGGCCGAGGCTGCAGCAGACTCGACGACCAGCGCGCGGAGCGCGTCGGCGTCGCGGCGCAGGTTGCGGGCGAGCATTCGAGCGGTGATCGGTCGGAACAGCCGATCGATGCCCATCGGAGTGACGGTGAGCTCGAGGCTGACCCGGCAGCGACCGTCGCCGAGCGGGATGACCGACCTGGCGCCGGAGGCCGAGGCGCCCTCGACCGTTCGCCAGGTGAATCTGACGCCGGGCTCGACGGCGGTGACGATGCCGGCGTTGCGATAGGTGCGCCCGGCGAGCTTCATCACCTCGAGCGTCGTCGTGCCGGCGTCGACGACGCCCGTCGGTGACGACACCATGCTGATCACGCCGGTTCGCCAGCGGTGATCGTGCGAGTAGTCGGCGACGATGCGCCAGGCGTGCGAGGCGTCGACATCGATGTCGACGGTCTGTGAGAAGTCGATCGCAGTCATCACGATCAGTTCCAGAAGCGATCGACGGCGGGGCCGTCCCAGTTGTGCAGCCAGGCTTCCGTCACTCGGCCGTCACGTACCCGCATGAGGTGCACCGTGGTGTTGTCGAGCGGCTCGCGCCCGGGCCGCTGCGCGGTGACGCGGCAGTAGGCCGCA
>CAZWCU010000148.1:0-5155 GCA_964632715.1 uncultured Bifidobacterium sp.
GAGCGTCGTTGACGCCGTCGCCGACCATCGCCACCTTGTAGCCGCGGGCCTGCAGCTCGGCCACCTTGAGCTGCTTGTCCTCGGGCAGCACCTCCGCGAACACTTCGTCGATGCCGAGCTCGGCGGCCACTGCGTCGGCCACCTGGCGTGCGTCGCCGGTGATCATCACGACTCGTTCGATCCCGATGGCGTGCAGGTCGATCACGGCCTGGCGGGCCTCGGGGCGAATCTTGTCCTCGAGCGCGAGGGCGCCGATGATCTCCTCGTCGCGCACGAGGTGCAGCACCGCGGCGCCGCGAGCGGTCCACGCATCGATGTCGCCGCGGATCGACTCGGGGATGGTGAGTGAGCGCTCACGGAGCATCACCGGTCCACCGACGGCGTAGCGGCGGCCGTCGATGACGGCTTCCACACCGCGGCCGGTGATCGCCCGGAACTCCGAGGCGTGCGCGACATCGCCGCGGTCGCGAGCGGCGGTGACGATGGCTCGGGCGAGCGGGTGCTCGCTGTCGAGCTCCACACCCCCGGCGAGGCGCAGCACTTCGTCGGTCGACAGCTGGTCGCCGGCCACGCCGGTGACGACGTGGCGGCCCTCGGTGAGCGTGCCGGTCTTGTCGAACAGCACAGCCGTGACCGTGCGCATGCGTTCCAGCGCGAGGCGGTCCTTGACCAGGATGCCGTTGCGTGCCGAGACCGCGGTCGACAGTGCGATCACGAGCGGGATGGCGAGGCCGAGTGCGTGCGGGCAGGCGATGACGAGCACGGTGACGGTGCTGGTGATGGCCTGGTTGCTGTCGCCGGCGATCGACCAGGCGATGAACGTGATCACGGCGGCCGCAGTGGCGATGTAGAACAACCACTTCGCGAAGCGGTCGGCGAGCACCTGGGCGCGGCTGTTCGATGCCTGTGCTTCGGCGACGAGACGTTGGATGCCGGCCAGGGCGGTGTTGTCGCCGACGGCGGTGATGCGCACTCGGATCGACGAATCGGTCGACACGGTGCCGGCCACCACGCGGTCGCCGATGGATCGGACGATCGCCTTCGACTCGCCGGTGATCATCGACTCGTCGATCTCGGCCTCGCCCTCCTCGACGGTGCCGTCGGCGGGGACGCGTGCGCCGGCGCGAACGAGGACCAACTGGCCCTCGCGCAGGTCGACCAGGCGGACGGTGTGCGTCGCGCCGTGCTCGATCACCTCGGCGTCGTCGGGCAGCAGCGCGGCGAGCGCGGCGAGTGCGCCCTGCGCCTGACCGATCGCCTTCATCTCCTGCCAGTGGCCGAGCAGCATGATGGTGACCAGCGCGGCCAGCTCCCACCAGAACTCGAGGTCGAACCAGCCCAGGCTCGACGCCATCGACGAGCCCCACGCCACCGTGATCGCCATCGCGATGAGCAGCATCATGCCGGGTGCCCGATCGCGGACTTCGTCGACCGCACCCTTCAGGAACGGCCAGCCTCCCCAGAGGAACACGAACGTGCCGAGCACCGGCCCGACCCACGCGACGCCGGTGAGCTCGTAGCCGAGCCAGTCCATGATCATCTCGCTGGTCGCGATGACGGGGATCGAGATCAGCAGCGTCAGCCAGAACCGGCGGCGGAACGTCTCCGGGTCGTGCCCGGCGTGCTTGTCGTGGCCTGCATGCCCGGTGTGCCCTCCGGACGTGGGTGGCGCGTGATCGTGCTGGTGGTCGTGGGAGCCGTGATCGTGACCAGTGTGTGGCGCGTGGGCTCCTGTCGGATGCTCGTGGATGGCGTGTGCGTTCATGGTTGCATCATACCCCCAGGGGGTATGATGTCAAGCGGTTGCGGCCAGGCCGATCTCGTGGGCGACGAAGGCCTTGTGGATGGTGATGGCGGCCGTGGAGCCGTCGGCCGCGGCGAGGACCACCTGGTGCGGCATGGGCGGCGGACGACGCACATCGCCGGCCGCCCACACCAGTGGATGGTTGGTGGCGCCCGTGTCGCTGGTGACGATGTAGCCGTCCGCGTCGACCTCGCAGCCGAGAGCGCGAGCGATGGAACTGCGCGGTACGACGGGCGCCTTCACGAACGCGGCGGCCGCCTCGATCGAGCGTCCCGTGCGCAGCAGCACATGGGTGAGGCCGGTGCCATCACCGACGAGCGCCGCGACCTCGTTCGCGGCGACGACGGTGACGTGCGGCGTCCACGATCGCACCATGGTGGCGAGATGGTCGGCACCGGGACCGGCGTCGATCACCACGACCGGCCGGTCGCGGTGCTCCCACCCGTCGCAGAACGGGCAGTTGAACACCGACTTGCCCCACCGGCGAGCGAGGCCGTCGACGGGAGGCAGTTCGTCGTGCACGCCGGTGGCCAGTACAACTGCGTCGCCGTGCACGACGCTGCCGTCCGAGAGCGTCATCGACACGCCGCGACCGGTGGTGGTCGCCTCGGTGACCGCCGCACGAACGATCGTGACGCCGTACCCGTGCAGCTCGGCGAGGGCATCCGTGCGGAAGCGGTTGGGTGTGGTGGCATCGCGTGTGGGGAAGCCGTGGAACTCCTCGACGGTCGCGTTGCGGTGGGTCTGGTCGTCGATCACGACGACCCGATGCCGCGCCCTCGCCAGTACGAGTGCTGCCGTGAGGCCCGCAGCGCCGCCGCCGATGACCAACACGTCACCGGCGACGGAGCGGTCGGTGCTGCTCATGACGAGGCGACCTCGGCTGAGGCCACGACCTCTGCGTGGGCACCGTGCGGGTGGTGGCCGGAGTGACCGACGTGGTGTGCGACGGCGGCTCGCCGGGGGAGTTGCGTGAAGGTGACCACCGCGGCACACACCGCGAACCCGGCGGCGATCCACAGCGAGCTGTGCATGGAGTCGACGAATGCGGTGCGCGCAACGCCGGCGATCTGCTCGGCCTGAGCGCCGAGGTGCTCGCTGCTGTGGATGGCAGCGCCGACGTTGTTGATCAGCATGGTCCGATCAGCGGCGGTCAGGTTCGGGAACCGGTCGAGCTCGGCATGCATCGAGGTGGCGTAGCTCGTCGCCGCGACGCTGCCGATGACGGCGACCCCGAGGGCGCCACCGAACTCGCGGACCGTGTCGTTGACGGCGGATCCGACGCCGGCGCGGGCCGGAGGCAGTGTCGCCATGATCATCTCGGTCGCCGGTGGCATCGCCACGCCGGCGCCGAGCCCGAACAGCAGCAGCCCCACTCCGGTCGGCACGTACGAGCCGCCGTCGACGAACGCGGCCTGCACGGCCACGCCGGTGGCGGCGAACAGCGTGCCGGCGGTGACGGCGACACGACCCCCGTGCATCTGGGCGAGGTGAGCGCCGGCTCCGGTGCCGAGCAGCATGCCGATCGCCGCGGGAACGAGCGCGAAGCCGGCGGCCAGCGGGGTGTCTTCGAGCACGAACTGCAGGTACTGCGCCTGGAGGAAGACGGTGCCGGCCATCGCGAAGAACAGCAGTGCGAGTGCGATGCTGCCGGCCGAGAAGCTGCGGTTGCGGAACAGCGCCATGTCGAGCATCGGGTCCTCGCGTCGCAGTTCCCAGCCGACGAACACGACCGCGAGCACCGCACCGACTGCGAAGTTGACGGCCGAGGCGGTCGAGGTCCAGCCTCGCTCGGGTGCCTGGATGATGGCGTAGACCAACGAGCTGATGGCGGCGATGGAGAGCACCGCGCCGATGGGGTCGAGCCGAGTGGCGTGCGGGTCGCGGGACTCCGGAATCAGGTGCATCGCTCCGACGAGCGCTGCGACGAGCAGCGGCACGTTGATCCAGAACACCGACGACCAGGAGAAGCTGCGCATCAGCGCTCCGCCGATGATCGGCCCGAGTGCGATGCCGGCGCCGCTGGCGGCGGTCCAGCCGGCGATCGCCTTGGCGCGCTCACGAGGATCGCCGAAGACGTTGACGAGGATCGACAGCGTGGTCGGCATGATCAGCGCGCCGCCGAGGCCCATCACGCAGCGGCCGGCGATGAGCGCAGCCGTGGAGCCCGCCGTCGCCGCGACGATCGAACCGGCGAGGAAGGTGGTCAGACCGGCGACGAGGGCATGTCGGCGCCCGAACCGGTCACCGAGGCTTCCCGCGGTGAGCAGCAGCCCGGCGAACACGATGGTGTACGAGGCGACGATCCACTGCAACTGCGCGGAGCTGGCACCCAGATCGCCGACGAGGCTGGGCATCGCGACGTTGATGATGGTGTGATCGATGGACGTGACGAGCAGGGCGAGCACGAGCACGCCGAGGATGCGCCAACGGTGAGGATGGCTGGCGTGTGTGTCGCCGAGCGACTGGGTGATGGGACGACCGTGCATGATGACTCCTTGGTGGTGTGTGGTTGTGGTTGGTGTTCAGTGGTTGTGTTGGGTGTGTGATGGGGCTGCCGTGGGTCACGGCAGCAGGCGGGTGATCGCGTCGATGACGACGCTCGGTTGATCGATCTCGATGTGGTGGCCCGTGTGCTCCACGGTCACCAGCTGCGCGTCGCTCGACAGCGCCATCCAGTGCCGCTGCCCCTCGTGCCACGCCGCGTTGAGCCGATCGACCTCCGCGGTGGCCAGGTCGGCGGGAAGCTCGCGGCGGTCGGCGGTGATGACGGCCATCGGCAGTGAGCCGAGTGAAGCGATCTCGTCCGCCTCGGCGAACGCAGCGACAGCGTCGAGGTGCTCGCTGTTGCCGGTGGGTGCGAACATGCCGCAGATGGAGCGGAGGGTTGCTGCTGCACCGGAGCCGTCGTCGGGGACTGCACAGACGGCGGTCGGCCAGGTGGTCGGCGAGGCGTCGATCAGGACCAGTCCGGTGACCTCCCCGGCGAAGCGCGAAGCGAACGTGACTGCCGCAACGCCACCGAAGGAGTGGCCGACCACGACGTACGGTCCGGGTTCGCCGATCACGCCCAGCAGTTCGTGCAGATCCATCGCCTGGGTGGAGAAGGTCGACGTCGAGTTCGCCGGGTCGCTCTGCCCCGTCCCCGGCCGCTCGTACGAGCACACACGGGCGCGAGCGGCGATCGCGGGTTCGATCGTGGCCCAGCCTTCGGCACCGCCACCGAACCCGGAGATCAGCAGCACCGTCGTGTCACCCTGGCCGATGCAGCGGACGTGCACGCGTTCGCCCGGCACGCCGATCAGCGCATCGATCGTCGTGGTCGGCCGCGGGGCGGGAACCAGGCTGTTC
>CAZWCU010000148.1:5165-10880 GCA_964632715.1 uncultured Bifidobacterium sp.
GCTTCGCGGCCGGTTGGGGTGGCCGTGGCTGGCCGTAGCGGCAGGCGCGGTCGTGGTCGTAGTGGACGTGTTGGCGGCGGTCGTGGTGGTCGTGCTCGTGGTCGTGGCAGTCGTGGTCGAGGCCGCCCTGCCGGTGTCCGCCGTGCTGCCCCCACACGCCGTCGATGCGACGAGGGCCGCGGTGAGCAGGACGAGGCCGAGGCTGCGTGCGGTCGGCCGAGCGGTGCCGGTCCAGAGGAGGGGGATGGTGTCGAAGACGGTGTGCATGGATGCCACCATCGACCTAAGGGGTGGCGACGCGCATCGGCCGCACCCCCTCAGATCCGTCGGGTGACGTCCAGGGTGACGTGAGGTGGTCGTCCACCTGGTGCGGCGTCTGTTCACGCGATACTGAGCGGCATCGCACGCGACCACCTGCCTGCATCTGAGTTCGTCGGTCGGCTCGCCGAGCTGGCCACGTTCGAGCGCGCGATCGCCGATGCGCGTAGCGGCCTGCCGTCGGTGGTGCTGGTGAGCGGCGACGCCGGCATCGGCAAGACCACGATCGTCAGCGAGAGTGCCGCCAGGGCGGGGGTGAGCCTGTACCTCGGCCGATCCACACACATCGGCGGCGACACCATCCCTCTCGCGCCGCTCGCCGATCTGCTCCGGCAGGTGCGTCGGACGAAGCCCGAGCTGCTGACCGATGCGGACGCGCCGGCGGCGTTGCAGCAGTGGACCGCTCCGAGTGCCCTTCGGCAGCGGAACGACGCGCCGCACGGCGGACTGTTCGTGGCCGTCCTGGAACTGATCACACGCCTGGCGACCGAGGAGACCGTGGTCGTCGGGTTCGAGGACCTGCACTGGGCCGACACGGTGACCTGGGATCTGTTCGAGTACCTCGCCCGCAACCTGATCGACGAGCGAGCCGTCCTCGTCGGCACCTACCGGGCGAACGAGGTCGCAGTCCATTCGGGCCAGCGGGGTCGATTGGCCGAGCTGAGCCGACTGCCGGCCGCGCATCGCATCCATCTCGAAGGCCTCAGCCGCGACGAGATCGAACAGCGAGTCGCCTCGCTGCTCGGTACCGCCGCACCGAGCGCGCTCGTCGACCAGGTGGCCAGCCGCGGTCGTGGCAACCCGTTCTTCACGAGCGAGCTCGTCGCGGCTCACCTGTCGGGCGAGGCCATCCCGATCGTGCTCTCGGATCTGATCTCTGCGGAGATCGCGGACCTCGACGAACGCTCGCGCCTGGTGCTGGCGGCGGTCGCCACCATCGGCCGCGAGGCGAGTCACGAGCTGCTCGCCGCGGTGGTCGGCCTGCCCCCGCTCGACGTGGAGCGTGCGGTGCGGACCGTGATCGACGCGCGGATGCTGGTGGTCGACAACGAGGCCTATCGATTCCGTCACCCGCTGCTCGGGGAAGTGGTGTACGCCGACCTGCTGCCACCGCAACGGGCCCGACTGCACCGCAGCTTCGCCGCCACGCTGCAGCAGCTGCCTGCCGATGTGCTGCGACGAGCCGACCGCGCCGGCGAGCTGGCCTTCCACCTCGACCGGGCGGGCGACACCGACGGCGCGTTCTCGGCACTGCTCGCCGCGGCCGATGCCGCCGAGACCATCGCACCGGGTGCCGCGTTCGGCCACCTCGAGCGCGCGTTCGAGCTGTGGGACTCGGTGGGCGAACACGCCGCCACGGTCGATCGCGGCCATCGCCTGTGGCAGGCCGCCGACATCGCCACGTCGACGGTGGGCAACGAGCGAGCGGTACAACTGGCGCGTGCCGCGTTCGACATTGGCCCGCCTCCCCTCGGCGCCGCGTGGGGTCACGAGCGGCTCGGCCGCTACCTGTGGGCCACCGGTCGGCTGTCGGAGAGCGCCGCCGAGTTCGCTCGCGCGGTGGCGCTGCTCAGCGACGAGGAGGGCACCGCGGCCGCGGCGGTGTTCTCCGGTCTCGGTCAGGCCGAGCTGATGGCCGGCAACTACGCGACGGCCGAAGGGTGGTGCGCGAAGGTCTTCGAGCGTGTGCCCGACGCGACGGTCGATCCACCCGCATGGGGCATGGCGCAGCGCGTGGTGGGCATCGTGCGCAGCAATCAGGGCGAACCCGCCCGAGGGGTCGAACTGTGCCGTGCGTCGGTGGCGGCGGCCGTCAGCGCGCAGGGACGCGCGCTGGCCACCGTGTACCTGTGTGTCGCGTTCGGCGATGCCGGTGAGCACCAGGCAGCGCTCAACACCGCCCTCGACGCGGTGGCGGAAGGGCAGCTCACCGGCCTCGACCGCGGCTTCGGGTGCTACTTCGATTCGCTCGCAGCTGAGGCGCTCGTCCGGCTCGGTCGGTGGACAGAGGTTGCCGGCGTGCTCGCGCGCCAACCCCTCGCGGACACGCTGCCGGTCGGTCTGCTCCGGCTGGCACGCGCGACCGCGTTGCTCGCCGCTCGTCGCGGTGAGGCCGACGTCGCGCTGGCGCAACTCGCGGCGGCGGAGGCGTTGCCGATCGACGGGTGGCACCAGACCGTGCTCGACGCCACCATCGCCGACGTGCATCTCGCTCTCGGCAACTGGAGCGAGGCGGCGGACGCCGCCGAACGTGGCTGGGCCACCGCCGCCACGGCGTCGGCACTGTGGGCCGCGCGGTTCGCGATGTTCGGGGTGGTCGCGGAGGTGGAGGGAACCCTCGACCGACGAGCGCGACGCGAGCCGGTCGACATCGATGCGACGAGGGATCACCTGCAGGCGCGAGTCGATGCCGCACGCGCGCTCGCGGAACGGGTGCCGGGAGGCGCGCAGCGCGACACCGCAGCGCACCTCGCCTACGCCGTGGCCGGCCTGACCCGTCTCACCGTCTCCGACGCGGGAGCATGGGCCGACGCGGTCGCACGGTGGAGCGAGCTCGGAGACCCGTGGGCGACGGCTACCGCGCTCGTGCGCGAAGCCGAGGCAGCCGCCGCGGTCGGCGCCGCAGATCGGGCCGCGGTGGCGCTGCGGCGAGCACATGCGATCGCCTCGGATCTCGACGCGCGTCCGTTGCTGACCGAGATCGACGCCGTGTCGGCCCGCACGCGCATCAGCCTCGAAGCGCCTACCCGCGTGATGGTCGACGAGGGTTCGGCCGAGCGGCTGGGGCTGACACCTCGGGAAGCGGAGGTGCTGGCGCTCGTCGCCGCGGGCCGCACCAACCGTCAGATCGGTGAGGAGCTGTACGTGTCCGACAAGACGGCCAGCGTGCACGTGTCGAACATCCTGCGCAAGCTCGGCGTGAACAGCCGGGTCGACGCGGCCGCGGTCGCGCAGCGGCTGGGCATCGCCTGACCCCTCGGCGCCCAGTCGGCGACGCGGCAGGCCGGCGACATCTGATCTGAGGGGGAGCGCCCGATGCGCCCGCTGCCGCCTTAGGCCGACGATGCGGTCATGCCCTCGCCGACCGAACCGTCGATCCCGCCGCCGTACGACGTGGACCTCGTCGTGCGGGGCACCCTGCCGCCGGGGTTGTCCGGCCGGTTGGTGGGCATCGGTCGCGACGGGGTCGTGCACACCGTGCAGCTGCAAGGAGCCCGGGCGTCGTACCGCGCGGCTCACTCGCACATTGCCGTCGTGGTCCGTCACCTCGTCGTCTTCGGCGGCTCGGTGCTGGCGTTCGGTGACGACTCGCCCGCACACCAGCTGAGCGCAGCGGGCGACGCGCTGAGCCCGGTCGATCTCGCGGGTCACGGCCGAGCGGTCGCCGCGCATCCGCACCACGAACGGGCGACGGGCGACCTGCATCTCGTCGCTCGCGATCGCACCGGGGTGCAGGCACACGTCGTGGTACCCGCCGGTGCGCTCACCCGTCGCAGCCGCGCCGTCCTCGATGTTCCGGGCCGCATCGATGCCGTCGCCGTGACTCGCACCTGCGTGGTGTTCGTGGCGGGCGGCTGGGTCGGCGTCGCGGGGCGCGACGGCGAGGCACGGACCACCTGGATCCCCACCGGTGCCGGCATCGCGCAACCGGTGCACGCGCACGACGCGGGCGACGAGGTCGTGCTGCTCGCCCTCACCCCAGCGCTCGAGCGCTGGACCATCTCGTGCGCATCCGCGACGGTCGAGCGCGAGGTCTTGGATGCGAGGCCGCGACAGTTCGCGCACAGCGGTCGCGAGGGCGCCGACGGGGCGGTCAGCACGGTGTGGACCACCGGCGACGGAACCGTCGGCCGACACGATCTCGCAACTGGCAGCCACGTGCATTTCGGCCTTTGGCCGCAGGAGCCCGGCGACCTCGTGCTGGTGCCCGACGTGGCCCCTGCCGGCGGCTGGCTCGTCGGCTTCGTCCACGACACCACGGAGTCGACGACCGAGCTCCGTGTGATCGACGCCGCCGACATCGCCGGCCCGGCGGCCGCCGCCGTTCGCCTGCCGCGGCAGGTCGATCGCGATCTCCGGTGCGCGTGGATCCCCGCCGCCGAGCAATGAACAACCCGCACTCACCATCAACGAAGGAGCACACCCCATGAAGACCATGCATCACTCCGCCTCATCGATCGACCCGCCCGAGGAGACCTTCAGTTCGGACGGCGAGGCGGGCGCCGTCGAGGCGCCGCGTCGCGAACCCGTCTGGCGGGTCGTGGGTGCATCGCTCGCCACCGGCTTGGTGGGCGCCATCGTGCTGACCCTGGTGGTCGTCGCCGGCGCCGGGGAGCACGTGATCACGGGCTCCGCGCTGCTCGCGTTCGCCGGCGGCTGGGCGATGCTCACGGCGCTGTCGAGTCGCTTCACCACCCGACCGCAGCGGTGGGCGCTCGTGCCGGCCGCGTTCATGGCTGCGGCCGGCACGATCCTGCTGATCGCGCGACCCGACGATCGGGCACTCGACGTCGCCGGGTGGCTGTGGCCGCCTGTCATGTTCGCGCTGGCGGTGTGGACGGCGACCAAGGTCCGCCGCGGCTTCGACGGCCGCGTGCGCTGGCTGCTCTACCCGGTCGTCGCATCGCTCGCCCTCGGTTCCGTCGGCGGGATGTTCGAGACCGCAGCGCACGATCGGCTGGCGGACCCCGCTCCGGGCACCATGTACGACGTCGGCGGGCATCGACTGCACCTGGACTGCACGGGTTCGGGCAGCCCCACCGTCGTGCTCGAGAACGGGTTGGGGGCGACCTCGCTCACCTGGAGCCGAGTCACCGCCGCGGTGAGCGGCACCACCCGGGTCTGCGCCTACGACCGCGCGGGCCAGGGCTGGAGCGACGACATCGCCACACCGCAGGACGGTCTGGCCGTCGCCGCGGATCTGCACGTCCTGCTGGATCGTGCCGGCGAAGCGGGTCCGTACGTGCTGGTCGGTCACTCCTCCGGCGGCGCCTATGTGATGACGTACGCAGCCGAGTATCCCGACGAGGTTGCCGGGATGGTGCTGCTCGACTCGATGAGTCCGTACGCGTTCACGGTGCTGCCGGACTTCGCATCCGAGCAGTCGATGATGCGCCGCGGGCTCGGTGTGCTCCCGAGCCTCGCTCGGATGGGGATTGCACGGGTCCTGCCCGCCGCTGCGTGGTCCAGCCTCCCGGAGCCGGCCGCGTCGCAGCACCGGGCGTTCGCCTCCAGCCCGCGCGGCATGCGCTCGATGCGCGACGAGCAATCTCTCTTCCCGGCAGTGCTCGACCAGGCCAAGGCCCTCGACACGCTCGGCACCACGCCGCTCGTCGTGGTCACCGCCACCGAGTCACTCGACGAGATCGAGGGTTGGCGAGACGCCCAGGACGACCT